>NZ_CP015080.1:2855000-3211550 GCF_001611275.1 Desulfuromonas sp. DDH964
TTGCGGGACTTAACCCAACATCTCACGACACGAGCTGACGACAGCCATGCAGCACCTGTCACCGATCCAGCCGAACTGACCCCTATGTTTCCATAAGGTGCGATCGGGATGTCAAACCCAGGTAAGGTTCTTCGCGTTGCGTCGAATTAAACCACATGCTCCACCGCTTGTGCGGGCCCCCGTCAATTCCTTTGAGTTTTAGTCTTGCGACCGTACTCCCCAGGCGGGGTACTTAATGCGTTAGCTTCGGCACTGCAGGGGTCAATACCCGCAACACCTAGTACCCATCGTTTACGGCGTGGACTACCAGGGTATCTAATCCTGTTTGCTCCCCACGCTTTCGCGTCTCAGCGTCAGTATCGGTCCAGGTAGCCGCCTTCGCCACCGGTGTTCCTCCGAATATCTACGGATTTCACCCCTACACTCGGAATTCCACTACCCTCTCCCGTACTCAAGTTCGCCAGTTTCCAATGCACTTCCCAGGTTGAGCCCGGGGCTTTCACATCAGACTTAACGAACCGCCTACACGCGCTTTACGCCCAATAATTCCGAACAACGCTCGCACCCTCCGTATTACCGCGGCTGCTGGCACGGAGTTAGCCGGTGCTTCCTTTGAGGGTACCGTCAGGCCTGCCGGATATTAACCGACAGGAGGTTCTTCCCTCTGACAGAGCTTTACGACCCGAGGGCCTTCATCACTCACGCGGCGTTGCTGCGTCAGGCTTTCGCCCATTGCGCAAAATTCCCCACTGCTGCCTCCCGTAGGAGTCTGGACCGTGTCTCAGTTCCAGTGTGGCTGATCATCCTCTCAGACCAGCTACCCATCGTAGCCTTGGTAGGCCGTTACCCTACCAACTAGCTAATGGGCCGCGGACTCATCCAATGACGGTAGGCCCGAAGGTCCCCACCTTTTCCCGCAAGAACCGAAGTTCCCGTGGGCTTATCCGGTATTAGCACCCCTTTCGAGATGTTATCCCCGACCATTGGGTAGATTATCCACGTGTTACTCACCCGTGCGCCACTTTACTCGCGGACCGAAGTCCACTTTCACGTTCGACTTGCATGTGTTAAGCACGCCGCCAGCGTTCGTTCTGAGCCAGGATCAAACTCTCCAGTTGTATAACTGAAATATTTGATTCTGTCTTTTTGGTTTGACTTTTGCCCGTACAAACCTATCTACAAGCGTCTGCTATTTAGTTTTCAAAGACCAGGGAAAACAAACCCGCTACCCGTTGGCAGCGGAACGTAACTCTATCCAAACCCGCCCTGCCTGTCAAGTGCTTTTCGCACCCTTTTTCAAACCTGCCCTACCGCTTACTTATGCCCCGAAGAGCCGTTCAGCAACGAAGCGTGTTTATACCCGAACCCCTCGCCCATTGTCAAGCCACTTCTTTGGCTTTTTTCGACCCGGCGTGAACCGGAGAAAGGTGCTCGGCAAGGCGTCGGACTATAGCGAACCCCATCGCATCCGTCAAGGCACTTTTGGGGTTTTGCCTGTTTTCTTTTTCGTTGCCCAGGATGGGGTCAGAACGCTGCCCTCACACGGCCTCGATAATATAGTAATTCTTTTTCCCCTTCTGGATCAGAAGGTAGGATTCGCTGATCAGATCGGCGCCGGTCACCAGGTACTCCTGATCGGTCAACCTGTTCTTGTTCAGACTGAGGCCATTCCCCTGTATGGTCCGGCGCAGCTCGCCCTTGGACGGAAAGACTGTCGTTTCCGTGGCGAGCAAGTCGATCACCGGCACACCAGCGTTCAGCTTTTCACGGGGGATTTCGAAGGTCGGCACCCCCTCGAACACGGCCAGAAAGGTCTCCCGGTCCAGCTTCGCCAGGCTTCCCGCCGTGGCATTGCCAAACAGGATCTGCGAAGCTTCCACGGCTTTTTCGTATTCACCCTCGCCATGAACCATGCAGGTCACCTCCTTTGCCAGGCGTTTCTGCAACGGTCGCAAGTGCGGCGCGGCGGCCTGCTCCGCGGCCAGTCCGGACACTTCCTCTTTGCCGAGGAGGGTGAAGATCTTGATGTACTTCTCGGCATCGGCATCGGAGACATTGAGCCAGAACTGGTAGAACTTGTAGGGTGTCGTCAGTCTCGGGTCGAGCCAGACGTTGCCGCTTTCGGTTTTGCCGAACTTGCCCCCATCCGCCTTGGTGATCAGCGGGCAGGTCAAGGCAAAAGCCTCGCCTCCCTCCTTGCGCCGGATGAGTTCGGTTCCGGTCGTGATATTCCCCCACTGGTCGGAACCGCCCATCTGCAGCTTGCAGTTCTTCTCACGATAGAGATGCAGGAAGTCGGTCCCCTGAACCAGCTGGTAGGTGAATTCGGTAAAGGACAGCCCGGTTTTGGCATCTTCCCCGAGACGCTTTTTGACGCTCTCCTTGGCCATCATGTAGTTGACGGTAATGTGCTTGCCGATGTCGCGGATAAAGTCCAGGAAGGTAAAATCCTTCATCCAGTCATAGTTATTGACCAGCTCGGCGGCATTGGGAGCATCCGATTCGAAGTCGAGAAACTTCGCCAGCTGCTTCTTCAGGCATTCCTCGTTATGCCGCAGGGTCGGCTCGTCGAGCAGATTGCGCTCGGCCGATTTCCCCGACGGGTCACCGATCATGCCGGTCGCCCCGCCGACCAGGGCAATCGGCTTATGGCCGGCAAGCTGCAGATGCTTGAGCATCATCACGCTGACCAGGTGGCCGATATGCAGCGAGTCGGCAGTTGGGTCAATTCCGACGTAAGCCGTTGTCATTTCCTTTTGGAGCTGCGCATCCGTCCCGGGCGTGATGTCGTGGATCATGCCACGCCAGGTCAATTCCTCGACAAAATTCATGGTCACTACCTGCGATTCAGTGGTTCAGGCCACGCTCTGCCCATGGCCGTATCTAACGTCGGAACCTCACTTCAGCCAATCATCTCACTGACGCGCTCTACGGCAAGGGCGCGCCCGGTCCCTTCATCGATCTCCACCACCAGCCCGCACAGAACCGGGTCCTTCTTGGCGACCTCGAACCGAACCGGGACCTGGGTCAGGAAACGTTCAATGGAAAGCTCCTTGCGAATGCCGATGACCCCATCACGACTGCCGGTCATGCCGGCGTCGGTCAGGTAGGCGGTCCCACCGGGGAGGATCTGCTCGTCGGCAGTCTGGACATGGGTATGGGTGCCAACCACCAGCGACACCCGCCCATCGAGGTAGTGCCCCAGGGCGACTTTTTCGCTGGTCGCCTCGGCATGGAAGTCGACGAGAATCACCGAGGTCTGCCGGCGCAGCTCTTCGACCAGGGCATCGGCCGCACGGAAGGGGCAGTCGAGGTTGTTCATGAAGACCCGCCCCTCGAGATTGATGACACCAACCGGGATATCGCCGGCGGTGCGGTAGATCCCCACTCCACGCCCCGGCAATCCGGCCGGGTAATTGGCCGGGCGCAGCAGTCGCGAGTCATTTTCCAGCTGGTCGTAGATTTCGCGCTTGTCCCAGATGTGATTGCCCGAGGTGAGGACATCGATGCCAAAGCTGAACAGGTCCCTGGCGACATCGTTGGTCAGGCCGAAGCCGGCAGCGGCATTTTCGCCATTGGCGACCACCAGGTCGACGGCATGGCGGTCAATCAATCTTCCGAGCCGCGCTTCGAGGGCCGTGCGGCCCGGACGTCCAACCACATCCCCGATAAAAAGAATTTTCACACTGACCTCAACAAAAGCACTGCTCGTGGCCCTGGCGACCAGGGAGGCGTAACTACTTGGCGAACTCGATCGCCCGGGTTTCGCGGATCACGTTCACCTTGATCTGCCCCGGGTAGGTCATTTCGTTTTCGATCTTCTTGGCGATGTCGCGCGCCAGGACATAGGCCTGGGTGTCCGACACCTCTTCGCTCGCCACCATGACGCGGATCTCCCGTCCCGCCTGGATGGCAAAACAGCTGGTGCAGCCGGGGAAAGAGGTTCCGATCCGCTCCAGGTCGGCGAGACGCTTGACGTAGGTTTCGAGCATCTCCCGACGGGCGCCGGGGCGGGCGCCGGAGAGGGCATCCGCAGCCTGGACCAGCACGGCGAGGATCGTTTCGGGCTTCTCGTCCTCATGATGGGCGGCCAGGGCGTGGACGATTTTTGCCGTCTCGCCGTACTTGCGGGCGAGGTCGGCACCGATGACGGCGTGCGACCCTTCGATCTCGTGGTCGACTGCCTTGCCGATATCATGCAGCAGGCCGGCCCGCTTCGCCTGCTTGACGTTGATTCCAAGCTCCGAAGCCATGATCCCGCAAAGGAAGGCGACCTCCAGGGAGTGCTGCAGCACGTTCTGCCCGTAGGAGGTCCGGTATTTCAACCGCCCCAGCAACTTGATGATCTCCGGATGGATGCCATGGACACCGACGTCGAAGGTTGCCTGTTCGCCCGCTTCGCGAATCGCCTCGTCGACCTCCTGCTGTGCCTTGTTGACCACCTCCTCGATCCGCGCCGGATGGATCCGGCCATCGACGATCAGCCGCTCCAAGGCAAGCCGGGCCACTTCGCGGCGCACCGGGTTGAACCCGGAGATGATCACCGCTTCCGGCGTATCGTCGATAATCAGGTCGATGCCGGTGGCCGCCTCGATCGCCCGGATATTGCGGCCTTCGCGACCGATGATCCGCCCCTTCATTTCGTCGGTCGGCAGGGGGACCACGCTGACCGCCTTCTCGGCGACATAATCGCCGGCATAGCGCTGAATCGCCAGGGCCAGGATCTCCTTGGCCTTCTTGTCGGCGCTCTCCCGCGCATCATCCTCGATCTGCTTGATGCGCTTGGCAGCGTCATGGCGGGCTTCGCTCTCCATCCCCTGCATCAAAACTTCCTTGGCCTCTTCCGAGCTCATCCCGGAGATCCGCTCCAGCTGCAGCCGCTGCTCAGCAATCAGCTCGCCGACCTGCTTCTCGCGGGTGGCCAGAGCCTCCTCGTTCTCGGCATGCTGCCGCTCCCGCTTGAAGAAATCCTCTTCGCGCCCGTCGAGCTGGGCCGCCTTGCGGTCAAGGTTCTCCTCCTTCTGCAGCAGACGCTTCTCCTGGGCCAGGATCTCCTTGCGCAGTTCCCGGGATTCCTGTTCCCACTCGCTCTTCGCCTGGATCACCGCGTCCTTGGCCTGGATAACTGCATCCTTGCGCAGGGTTTCGGCTTCCTTGCGGGCGCTTTCAAGCAGCAGCACCGCTTCGGCCCTGGCATCAGACAATTGGGAATCGGCACTTTTGCGCCGCAACAGCATCCCGAGACCGACACCGCCGGCGAGTGCGGCGACGATAGCAACGACGATCAGTTCTATTTGCAAGGTCCGTCCCTCCTCACGTGTTGTTTAGGTTGCCAGCTTCGGGCGCCAGCCCGCGCTGGTGGCAATTATTGACGAAAATCAATGACCCGCGTTTCGGTTACCAGTAGATCGAGGCGGACATCGTGCCCCTCCCGCGGCAGCTGGCCCACCACCTGCAGATCAAAAGCAAATCCGACCAGCAGGGGCCGCTCCGTCGCGGTGCAGAAAGTCCTGTCGTAATACCCCTTGCCGTAACCGAGGCGATGCCCGAGAAGATCAAAGGCGACACCGGGAATGACGGCGAGATCGATGGCCGCCAACGGAACCACTGCCCCGGCTGCCGGTTCGAGAACGCCAAAAGCGCCCGGCGCCAGCATGTCGCGCCCTTCGACCCGGTAAAACTCCAGACCGGCGCTGCAGACGCGGGGGAAAACGACACTCTTCCCCTGCTGCCGGGCCACGTCAAAAACGAGATCCGTGAAAACTTCGCCGGCGACGGCACTGTAGAGTGCGACAGATTCCGCCGCCGAAAATTCCGGCCGTGCCAGCAGCCGCTGCTGCACCTGCAGACTGCCGGCGAGGCACACTTCCGCGGCGAGAAGACGCCGCCGATTCAGGACGGTTTGCCGAATGGAGGTTTTGGGCATGGCAGAGACCCCCCGCTGAACCGGGCAATCCCTGTAGGAGAAGCTTCGGATGGAATGGTGAGAGGATCCGGCGCTGCTTTCCGAACTACGTCAGCTCAATTCCTGGCCCTGACCGACCCCGTGCGGCAACGCCAGAGGCGCCCCGCGACCCCTGTTGCCGGTGAGACGGTCCCAGGCGGGTGTCCCGGCCGATACAATCAGTCCCTGCCCGAAAGGCAGGAGGGTCTGGCGAGAGGTTGACAACGAACCTGCGCGAAACGTCGTTCATGGATCCGGATCGAGAAGCTCCCGTAAAGCGGGAGGCGTGTACCATCAGCCAATCTATCTGAAGTCTCCTTACAGAGAACCTGTTGCCTGTATCCTAATTATTCAACTCCCGGGTTTCACCGGAGGCGGCGCAGCACAGGCGGCCTCAATGCGGGCCAGCAACTTCTGCAACCGCTCCTCCGCACCTTCATCACCCCCGGCAGGCGCCTGGCGCCTGGCAGCAAAGAGCTCCCCGGCGACATTGAGCAGTGCGAGAACAACGGCGGTGTAGCTGTCTGCCGTCCGTGCGGCGCTCTGCACCTCGGCGACCCGACGGTCGACGAACTCGGCGATCTGCCGTACCTCAGCGGGGTCAGACTCGCTGCGCAGCGTATATTGCTGGCCGAGAATTGTCACCTGGACACTCTGCTTCAAGGCGCCCTGCGCTCCTTCGCCGGCAGTTTGCCAAGTACCAGGTCAAGCTCGCGCCGAAAGACCTGGCGTTCCTCTTCCAGGCGCGCCTGACGCTCCCGCAGGCGGAGATTTTCCTCCTGCAGGGTCTGCAGCTCATCGAGGAGCTGGTCGACCTTCTCTTCCAGGCGGACAATGACGGTTAAATCCACGGGTTATCTTCTCCAGCGTGGGCCCATACTACGGGAAAGAGAACCGCCTAGTCAAGGCCTTTCCTCGGCCGGAAAGAGCGCCTCGACAAAGAGATCGGGGTCGAAGGGACGCAAATCCTCCACCCCTTCGCCGATCCCTACGAACTGAACCGGCAGCCCCAGCTCGGCACCGATCGCCACGACGATTCCCCCCTTGGCGGTCCCATCGAGCTTGGAGAGCACCAGTCCGGTCACTTCGACCGCATCCCGGAAGAGCCGGGCCTGGGAAAGGGCGTTCTGGCCGGTGGTGGCATCGAGGACGAGCAGTGTTTCATGGGGCGCGCCAGGGATCTCCCGCGCCAGCACCCGGCGAATCTTCTTCAGTTCCTCCATCAGATTGACCTTGGTGTGCAGGCGCCCGGCAGTATCCAGCAGCAGAACATCCGCCTGGCGCGCCAGCGCTGCCTTGGCGGCGTCGAAGGCGACCGCGGCCGGATCACTCCCTTCGGCGTGCCGGATGACATCGACCCCCGAGCGCTCACCCCAGATCGCCAACTGCTCAGCTGCCGCGGCGCGGAAGGTATCGCCGGCGCCGAGGACGACCTTCTTCCCCTGATCGGCATACTGGCGGGCGAGCTTGCCGATGGTGGTGGTCTTGCCGACGCCGTTGACGCCGACCAGCATGATCACCTGGGGTGGCGACGATGGCGCCGCGAGCTTTGCTTTCGGAAAGAGACGCGACCGGATTTCTTCCCGCAAAAACTGGCGGACCTGGCTCGGGTCCCCCTTGCCTTCCCGGGAAATCCGGCTCTCAATGGCGGCAATCAGTTCCTGGCTGGTGCGCACGCCGAAATCGGCCGTCACCAGAATTTCCTCCAGCTCCTCAAAAAGGTCGGCGTCGATGACCTCACGGCCGCGTAGCAGGGTGTCGAGACGGCCGACCACGGAAGCCTGGGTTTTGGCCAGTCCGGCACGCATCCGTTCGAACAGGGTGAGCTCTGGCGCTGGGGCCGGCGCAAGCGGGGCGATTTCCTCCGCCGTGGCGGCCCGGGTCGGTTCGGTGGCGCCGGAGGGTTCCCCCGCCGCCTCTTCCTCCGGTGCGGCTTCGGGTGCTTCCGTGGCCGGCGGCGCAGCAACCGGAGGCTGTGCAGAGCCGGCATCCGGCGTCACCCGGCGGCGCAGACGCCAGACGACGAGGAGCAAGCCGACCACCAGCAGCACGGCGACAACATAAAGAAGAACCAGGGCGACCAGGGGCCGATTGGCTTCGGCCACTCCAATGGCGGCCAGCAGGCCCTGCAGCGGACCGAGTATTCTATCGAGCGAAAGCATCAGGGAACAGGCTCCAGTGCAACCCGCCGCAGGCGGGTCAAGGGGTTTCAGGTTAATCGATCTCGCGGCGCAGCTGTACGACACAACGCCGCATTTCAAAGAGGGCGCGTCCCAGCGCGTCCCCCCGCGCTACGGTCAAGACCAGGAAATATTCCCGCGTGACCGGCATGATCAGGGTCTCGACCCGGGCCGTGGAGACAATGATCTCCTCCAGGTCGGCCCCTTCCAGGCGGGCGACGGCCGAACGCAGATGCTCAAGAATTACCCCCTTATGGGCACCGAGGATCTTCAGCTCATACTCGTCGATGCGGGAGACGTGATCGACCGCTTCCCCCTCCCAATCGACGATGATGGCTCCCTGGGCACCAGGGACGCTATCGACCAATTTTCCCAGCAAGGATTTGAACGGCATCTTTCGACTTTCAGAATTCGTTGATCCGGACCGACACCAGCTTGGACACGCCCGGCTCTTCCATCGTCACGCCATAGAGGGAATCGGCTATTTCCATGGTCCGCTTGTTATGGGTAATGATAATGAATTGCGACATGCCGGCCATCTCACCGACCAGCTCGTTGAAGCGTCCGATATTGGCATCGTCGAGGGGCGCATCGACCTCGTCGAGGATACAGAAGGGGGAGGGCTTGATCAGGAAGATCGAGAAGATCAGGGCCACCGCAGTGAGAGCCTTCTCGCCACCGGAGAGGAGGCTGACATTCTGCAGCTTCTTCCCTGGCGGCTGGACCACGATATCGATGCCGGTTTCGAGCAGGTCCTCTTCGTCCGTCAGCCGCAGTTCCGCCTGACCACCCCGGAAGAGGCGCGGAAAGACCTCGCGGAACTTGGCGTTCACCTGGTCAAAGGTCTCGCGGAAGCGCTTGCGCGTTGTCCGGTTGATGCGGGCAATCGCCGTCTGCAGGCCGTTGAGGGACTCGCGCAAGTCCTCCTGCTGGGTGGTCAGGAAGAGGTGTCGTTCTTCCAACTCCTCGTATTCCTCGATGGCAGTGAGGTTGACCTCGCCCATCTCGTCGATCAGCCGCCGCAACTCTTCGAGGCGACGCTCACCCGCGGCGACATCCTCCCCTTGCGGCTCGGCAGGCGGCAGAGTGCCGAGATCGACCCGGTAGCGGTCGAGGATCGTCTGCCGCAAATGCTCCGCCTCCAGCTGCAATTCACGCCCCGCCAGCTGCAGCCCGCCCAACTCGTCGCGGGCCTGACTGACCCGGCCGCGCAGGGCACGCAGTTCCTCCTCCCGCAGCAGAATTCCGGCGCCGAACTCCTCGAACCCGTCGCGGCGCTGGTCGAGCCCCTCCTTCTCCTCCTCACGCCTCTGGTAAAGCAGGTCGAGCTCAATCCGGGCGCGCTCGATCGTCTCCCGCAGGGTCTGCTGCTCCTGCTCCCCCTCCCCCTGGCGCGCGAGGATCAGCGCCCGGCGTCCCTGCAGTTCACTGCGCAGCCGGGCGAGGCGTTCGATGCCACTGCGGCTTCCCTCTTCGCGTTCCCGCAGACTGACCACCGTCATCTTCAGCGCGGTTACCTGTTCCCGGGCGGCCTCGCTCTGCCGCCGCAGCGCCAACAGCTCCTCCTGGAGCCGTCCGACCCGCTCCTCGGCCGCGAGTTTACCGGCCTCCAGTTCAAGGCGTCCCTGGGCGGCTGTGCCGAGCAGGCGTTGCAGCTCCTCATGCTCCTCATGGAGCTGCGCCTCCTCCAGGCTCAACACTTCGAGCCGTTCCTCGAAGCGATCGAGCTCACCGCGCAGCCGCACCAGGTCCTTTTCACTATCGACAAGCTTGAGTTCCTTGCGGTGCAGGGCAGCCTCGAGCTCGCGCAACTGCTCATCGCTCGCGGTCATGGCCTGGCGCAGGTCATCCCGCTCCCGTTGCAGGCCTTCCACCTGGCGACTGAATGCGGCGACCTGCCCGGCCAACTCCTTCATCTCGCGTTTTTTATGCAGCAGCCCCTGGTCGAGGGCGGTGCGCGCGCCGCCGGTCAATTCGCCGCGCGCGGTCAACACCTCTCCCGCTGCTGTCACCAGGGTCGTCCCTTCCGGAAGTCCGCCGTGGAGAAAGGGCTCCAGGTCGGGGACGACCCAGATTCCCTGCAGCAGGCTGCCAACCAGGGGAGCGAAATCCGGTCGCAACGTCACCAGGGAATCGAGGGGCTGCCCGCCAGGTACCGCTCCCGTCGCCGCCGGAGAAAAACCGGGGAGAAGAAAACTGCAGCGGCTGTCCGCCGCCCGCAAGCGGTCGAAGGCCGCTGCCACTTCCGTGGTCCGGGGGGCCAGGATGGTCTGCAACCGCTCCCCGAGCACCGCCTCGACCGCCGCTTCGTAACCGGCGGCAACCTCCAGGGCATCGGCGACCATGCCGGCGAAGGATTGCCGCAGCTCGTCATCGCCGAGGACCAGGCGCACGCCACGGCCGTATCCTTCCAGGTTCTGCTCCAGTTGTTGCAGGGACTCGAGCCGGGATCGGGCCCGGTTATGCTCCTCGCGCCGAACCAGCAGAGTCGCCTCATTCTCCTCGCTGCGCCGCCGCTGCGCAAGCAGCGCTTCCCGGCACTCTTCCCGCTCGGCGAGTAGCGCCTCGCGCCGTTGCCGGAAGCTGTCCAGGGACCCTTCCAGCGCTTCGCATTGGCGCCGGATTTCTTCCATCTGCTCACGGACACCGATGACCTCGGCCCGGCTTCGACCGCTGCGCTGGTCGAGACCGGCCAGGCGGCGTTCGGCGTCCTCCTGCTGGGAGGAGTACCGGGTCAGGTCGGTGAGGAGTCGGTAAAGAGCGGCCCGCGCTTCTTCGAGCAGCTGCTGGCGCTCGTTTTCCTCGGCCACCGAACGGGCGAGGTCTTGCTCGGCAAGCTGGAGGCGCCCGGCCTCGCGCGCCAGGTCGGCACCAAGCTGCCCCTGACTGCCGCGAAGGGTCGCCTCTTCCTGATCGAGCTCTTCGAGGCGGCGGGCGACATCGGCGAGTTCTCCCGCCAGTCGCTCATGCTGCAGGGTCTGGTTGCGGATCTGGTTGTCGGCCAGCTCGATGCGGGACTCGGTCTTCTGTAACTCGCTGCTGAGGTGAAAGACCCGCTCCTGGACGGCGGCCAGCTCTTTTTCCCGCGCCAGTTGTTGCAGACGCGCCTCGTCCAGCGCCAGCTCTTCCCCCTGCTGCTGGGCTTCGAGGGCCGCCAGCCGCTGTTGCAGAGCGACCTCGCGGCTGCCATCCGCGGCCAGGGCGGCTTGCAACTGGCGGTAACGGCCGGCAGCAAAACGGGTCTCGATGCCGCGCAACTCCTCCCGGTATTCCCGAAAGCGCTCCGCCTTGCGGGCCTGGCGCTTGAGGCTGCTGGTCTGGCGGCGGACCTCGGCGATGATGTCGCTGAGGCGCACCAGGTTCTGGCGGGTGGCATCAATCTTGCGCAACGCCGCCTTCTTGCGCGACTTGAATTTGGTCACTCCGGCCGCTTCTTCGATCAGCGAACGCCGGTCCTCCGGTTTGGCACTGAGGATCTGCCCGATCTTCCCCTGCTCGATGATCGAATAGGTGCGGGCGCCGACCCCGGTATCCATGAAGAGTTCACTGATATCGAGAAGCCGGCAGGGGGTCTTGTTGATAAGGTATTCGCTGTCGCCGTTGCGATAAAGGCGGCGGGTCACCATGATTTCCGCGTAGTCGCGAAAGGCCGGGGGGCCGATACCGTCTTCATTGGCAAAGGTCATCGACACTTCGGCCATGCCGTGCGGCTTGCGGGATTCACTGCCGCCGAAGATCACATCTTCCATGGCGCGGCCACGCAGGTTTTTCGCGTTCTGCTCCCCCATCACCCAGCGGATGGCATCGACGATATTGCTCTTGCCGCAACCGTTGGGGCCAACGATACCGGCCACGCCGGCTTGAAAGTCGAGGCTGACCCGGTCGACGAAGGACTTGAATCCGATTATTTCGACCCGTTTGATTTTCATTTGGGAGAACGTCGACCGCCTGCAGAGAGTGGGGTCCGCCTGGACCGGGGTGGCGCGCCATGTTAGCAAGCCATCCCGATCCTGTAAAGGGCCTTGCCCGGTGCTTTTTACCTGCCGAAACTACCCGCCTTCCGGCTTGCCTGCATCGGCAGCGAGGGGTATGATGAGGCGCGATGATCGACCTTACCGTCCATGAGGATGAAAACGGCATTTCCGTCGGCGCCTGGCTGCAGCAGCGCCTGCCCGGAATTCCCTCCGGCTACCTGCGCCAACTGCTGCGCCGCGGCGAAATCCGGGTTGCCGGGCGAGCGCTCGCCGCGGATGCCTCCCTGCGACCGGGGGACGCCATCGCACTCCCGGAGAACCGCCGGCTCCAGGAGCTGCTTGCCGGCATCCTGCCGCCGCTCACCATCCTGGTCGAGACCCGGGAGGCGCTGATCGTCGCCAAACCGGCAGGAGTGGCCGTCCACCGCGGGGTCGGCCACGAAACGGATCATCTCGGCCTGCGGGTTGAGCAGCTCCTGCGCCAGCGGCGTCAGACTTTTCGCACCGCACCGGTCCACCGCCTCGATGCGGCAACCTCCGGCCCGGTCCTGTTCGGCAAGGGACGCCAGGCGATTGCCGCTTTCGGCGGCGTCTTCATGAACGGGCCGACCAGCAAGCGTTACCTGGCCCTGGTGGCCGGGAGGACCCCGACCGAAGGGACCCTCGACTCGCCGGTACCGGTCAGGGGACGTGATTACGCGGCAACAACCCGATTCCGATGCCTCGCCGGCAATGGCAACCTCTCCCTGCTCGAACTGCAGCTATTGACCGGCCGCCGTCACCAGTTGCGCCGCCAACTGGCAGACGCTGGGCACCCGATTGCCGGCGATGAGCGCTACCGGGGAGGAGCACTGCCAGGCCTTGGCCGCCTCTTCCTCCATTGCCGGCAGCTGGTCGTGGCCAACCCCTTCGGCGAAGAGCCGCTGGTGGCCGAACTCGCCCTCCCCGGCGACCTGGCGCAGCTGCTCGACAGGCTCGGGCTGCAGCTGCCGCCGCCCCTTGGCGCTGGCGGACCAACGATTCTTCTTTAAATTTCATCGCCGGCCCCATCTTGGCACGATCTGCCGAAAGGTTTTTTCGCGTGCGGCGTCACCCCTTTCTGACCTTCCTGTTCGCCCTGCTGCTGGCGTTCGGCGCCTTTTTGGCCTGGTTGCTGACCAGTTTCGATCTCGACAGCTACCGCGCCGAGTTGCAGGAGAGTTTGAGCTCTGCACTCAAGCGCCCGGTGCAGATGGGGAAGATCCGCCTCAGCTTGCGGCACGGACCGGCTATCGATGTTCGCAATGTCGAAGTCGGTACCCCCGAGAGCGCAATGCGGCTGCAGATCGGCCACCTCTATCTGCGCCTGGACCTGGAAGAGCTGCTGCATCGCCGCCTGCAGACCCGCGACCTCTACCTCGACCAACCGGTCCTCACCCTGACCCGCCAGGCCCCGGTCGACGCGGGAACGCCCGCGCCCGAACCGGCGCCCTTCGACCCGCAACTTCTTGAACGGCTCGGCTTCAGCAACTGTACCCTGCGCAACGGCAGCCTGCTCCTCGTCGATCCGCGCCAGCCGCAGGCTGCCAGGGTTCTGGCGATCAAAGCGCTGAACGGGCACCTCAGCGACCTCGCTCCCGGCAGGTCGGGAACCCTTGAGCTCGCCGGGCGCCTCGTTCGAGGGGAGGAAACTGCCCCCTTTGAAATCTCCGGAACCTTGAGACCGGGGGACACCTTTCCCTTCTGGCTGGAAACCCACTATTCCCTGCAGGGTTCCCTCCACAACCTTCCCGCCGGCTGGCTGATGCCGGCTTCGGCACCCGCCCCCGACTGGGGGATCTCTGGGCAGGTCGGGTTAACGGCCCGGCTGCAGGGGATTCCAAAAACCGGGCTGGCCATCGACCTCGCCCTCACCGGGGCTGAGCTCCGCCTTGATTCCCCGAACGGTCCCGGCAGCTCCGCTCTCTTCAGCACCCTTGATCTCACGACCCGCTGGACCCCGGAGAGGGCGGCGATGCGTTTTGAACCGCTGGCGATCGAACTCGACGGCCAGCGCCTGCAAGGCATGGCTACCGTCGAACCGGCGACCAACGGAACGGCCATCAACCTCTCTCTACAGGGGACCGAGCTCCCCCTTCCGGACCTGGGACGAATCCTTCCCGCCGGGGAAAATCCGCTGGTCAATTCCTTGCGCACCAGCATGACTGGCGGCCAGCTTCAGCAGCTCGCCCTCACCTTCCAGCAGCAACCGGACCCCAGCGGCGGTCCGCCGGTCACCCACTATTCGATAAAAGCAAAACTCAACGGTCTTGCCCTGAAGCTGCCCCGGATCGGCGAGATGGAAAACCTCGCCGGCGATTTGGAGCTGACCCCCCTGGCTCTGGCCGTCCGCGATGGTTCCGGCGACCTGGCCGGCAACGAGCTGCGCTTCTCCGGCCGGGTCACCTGGCAGGCCGCCGGGCCACCGCGGATCGAAGCAGTGGCGACCGGCGAGTTCGGCGCCGCCTGGCTCGGAACCCGGCTTGCCGGCATGACCCCAGCCGATCTCGAATTGACCGGGACCTTTCCCCTGCGGGTCACCCTCGGCGGCCAGCTCGACCAGCCCCACTTCGACGCCCATGCCGACCTGCGACAACTGAAGATTCACTTCCGCAACCTCTTCACCAAACCGGCCGGCATCGCCACGGAACTCTTCCTCTCCGGTGACTATGCCGAGCAGCAACTGGCACTCAACTACGGGCGCCTGCACTGTCCGCCGCTCGATGTCAGTGCCGACGGCAGCTTCGCGTTCGGCCAAAGCGACCGCTTCCGCCTCGACCTGCGGCTGGCGCCGGTCGCCCTCGCGGACCTCCCGGAACGGGCGCCACTCCTTAAACCGCTCCAGCTTCGCGGGCTGCTCTCCGGCGAATACTCCCTGCAGGGCGCGGGCGGCAAACTGCAACAGGCGCGCGGCAACCTCAATCTCAACGGCGCCGGGCTCTACCTCGGTGGCATTATCGCTGACCTAAACGATCTCAGCGGCTCCCTTCATTTCAACCAGGGGCAGGCCTCCTTTGCCGGGCTGACCGGGCGCATCGGCCGCTCCTCCTTTACCGCATCCGGCAGCTTCCCCGACCTCACGGCGCCCAGCGGCAGCGTCCACCTGCAGGCGCGCGCGATGCACGCCGATGACCTGATCTTCTACTCCGACCAGGCAATCCTGCGCGATATCGACGCCGAACTGGCCGTTGCCCCGGACCGGCTCGAATTCACGCGGGTGACGACCCATCTCGATGGCGGCACCAAAGCCGAGGTGCGCGGCGCGGTAAGTCACTTCCAGGGGCCGGCCGCAGTCACCCTCGATATCGAAGCCGATTACGGCAACATCGACGAGGTGATTGCACTCTGGAGCCGGTCGCCAGAGGCCCCTGCGCTGCACGTTCCGCCCCACCACGGTCCCCTCCCCGAACTGCTGATCCGTGCCTTCGCCCGGCGCGGCATCATCGGCGGCATGGACTTCGAGGAGGCGCGCGGTGAAATCTCCTTCGCCGATCGAACCCTGGTGATCCATCCCTTGCAGTGCCGGATCGGGCCCGGTTTCGTCACTGGCCAGGTCCTGGTCGAACCGGTCGAAAATTCGCCGCCACGGCTGCACATTTCCGGTCATGCCGAAGGGATCGCCGCGGAGGTGGTTCATCAGCAACTGCTGAAGCAGTCGAGCCTGGTCAAAGGGAGCCTGCGCGGCGACTTCTACCTGCAGGGGATCGCCGGCAGCGAATTTTTGCCGACCTCCCTGGGCGGGTTCAGCATTGAAATCCGCAACGGCGTGCTGCGCGAGTTCAAATCGTTGTCGAAGGTCTTTTCGCTCCTTAACGTCTCGCAGATTCTGGCCCTGAAACTTCCCGACATGGACCGGGAAGGAATGCCCTTTGGCAGGCTGAGCGGAACCTTTAAACTCGACCGGGGGATTCTGAGCAGCGAGGACCTTTTCGTCGAGAGCAACGCCATGAACCTCTCCCTGGTCGGGCAACTCGATCTGGCCCGGCAGCGCCTCGATGCGGTGATGGGGGTCAAGCCGCTGCGCACCGTCGACAAGATCATCACCAACATCCCCATCGCCGGCTGGGTACTGGCTGGCGACGAAAAGGCCTTGATCACCGCGCACTTTTCCATCAAGGGGGCTACCATTGATCCCGAGGTGAGACCGATCCCGATCAGCTCCGTCTCCGGCAAGGTGCTGGGAATTTTTCGCCGCGTCTTCGGTCTGCCGGGAAAAATGGTTGACGATGTCGGGGGGTTGTTACAGGGCGGGAAGTAACAGGGAGGCTCAGGCTTCGCGGACACCGACGTAGACGGTGGCAATGCCGAAGGTCTGGTCGAAGTGGCGCAACCCGCTGAACCCGGCGGCCGCCATCAGGCCCTTGAATGCCTCCTGGTCCGGGAATTCGAGGACCGAGTCGGGGAGATACTGGTAAGCGCTGCGCTGGGAGAAGAGTCCGCCGATCATCGGCAACAGGCGGCGGAAATAGAAGTAGTAAAGGGCCTTGAAGAAGCGGCTCTTCGGGTTGGAGAATTCGAGGATCACAACACGGCCGCCGGGACGCAGCACCCGGAACATCTCCCGCAACCCGGCGGGGCGATCGACCACGTTGCGGATGCCGAAGGCGATGGTCACGCCGTCGAAAACCTGGTCGGGGTGGGGTAGTTCCTCGCAGGGCGCGTTAACCAGGGAAATCCGCTCGCGGTAGGGTGAACTAGCCACCTTTTCCAAGCCATGGACCAGCATCCCCTGGGTGAAGTCGGCGCCAACGATATGCACCGAGGAGGGGGTGCGGGCGGCAATCTCCAGCGCAACATCGCCGGTCCCGGTCGCAACGTCGAGGACCCGTCCCGCCGCCGGAATTTCCAGCTGTCTTACGGCAAAGCGCCGCCAGCGCCGGTCGATGCCGAGGGAGAGGAGACGGTTGAGCAGATCGTAGCGGGGCGCGATGGAATCGAACATGTCACGGATTCCGCGCCCCTTGTCGGAGAGCTTGAACATCGTCCGGGTCGTTCCCTTCCAGGGGTGAGCGAGTGCTTGCCAGCGGCTCGTTATTAGCACATCCCTTCGCTGCCTGTCAGCAAAAAACGCCGGTCGCGCCCCAGCCCTGAAGGCTGCGGCGCCGGAAAGGTCACCCCCTCATGCCCCTTTTGGTTACCGCCGCCATCATTGAAAAGGACGGCCGGTTTCTCGTCACCCGGCGGCCCGATCAGGCCCGCCATGGCGGTCTCTGGGAGTTCCCCGGCGGCAAGCTCGAAGAAGGAGAAGCGCCGGCGCAGGCGCTGCGCCGGGAACTGCTCGAAGAGCTCGACCTGCCGGTGCGGGTCGGTGCCATCTTCGACGTCGTCTTCCACCGTTACGACTGGGGGCCGGTGCTGATTCTCGCCTACCATTGCCATCCGGAGCACCACCGCATTCGCGATCTGCAGGTGGCGGAACACCGCTGGCTCCTCCCCTGCGAACTATTGTCACTCCCCTTTCTCGAAGCCGACCAGCCACTGCTGGAGCGCCTGCAACAGCAAAATCCCGGGGCCATTTTGGCGCAATAGCGTTGCAGCCCAACAAGAACATGGCCTTGGCCTGCCGCTTCGGGTATACTGGCGGACCCAGGGGAGCTACCGATTCCAACCAGACGAAGGAGCCACCATGTCCGGTCGCGAGCGTGTCCAGGTCAACTTTTTCCGTCCTTCCACCCCGGGCATCCGCCAGGAGGTCGCGGTCGCCGCGTCGGTCCTCGCCGTCTGGGCACTGCTCAGCTTCGGCGTTCCACTGCTGATATTCGTCGCCGGCCTCGGCGACCCCTCGGGGCTCGGGGAATCGTTCCTGACCCGGGCTCGCTTTCTCGGTTTTCCGCTCCATTACTGGCTGATCGCCCAGGGCTGTACCATCGGCTACATCCTGCTGTGCAAACTCTATTGCCTGCTGTGGGACAAGCGCATCACGCCGCAGCGCCGCCAGGCGGCAGGAAAGGGAGCCGGGCGATGAGACGCTCTATTTTTACTCCCCTGCTGACCGCTGCCGGCCTGGTCCTGCTCGCCACCCCCGCCGCCTTCGCCGCCGGTGAGGAGATCTTCCAGATCGAACCGGGCTTCAAACTGGTTCCGGCGATCATCATGGTGGCCCTGCTCTGCGTCTACATTGGTGTCGGCTTCCTCTCCCGGGTCAACGAGACCTCGGGCTACTGGGTCGCCGGTCGCGGCATCGGCAAGTACGGCAACGGCGCCGCCATCGCCTCGGACTGGATGAGCGCCGCATCCTTCATGGGGGTGGCGGGTCTACTCTATCTCAAGGGGTGGTTCGGTCTCGGCTACATCATCGGCTGGACCGGCGGCTATGTCCTCCTGCTCTGCCTGCTCGCGGCCCAGATCCGCCGTTTCGGCAAGTACACCATTCCCGAGTTCCTCGGCGACCGTTACGACTGCCACTCGGTGCGCCTGATCGCCGCCGCCGTCACGGTAATCATCGCCATCACCTACTCCACGGCCCAGTTCAAGGGGATCGGCCTGATCTGCGGCTGGATCTTCGGCATGGATTACAATGCCAGCGTCTTCTTTGCCGCCGGCGTCGTCTGTGCATATCTGCTGATCTCCGGCATGGCCGGCGTCACCCGTAACCAGCAGATCCAGTACGTGGTGCTGATCTCCGCCTTCATGATCCCGCTCTGGATTTTGATCCGCAAGGCTGGCGGCGCCGGCATCCTGCCGCAGCTCGAGTACGGCAGCATCCTCTCCGATATCATGCAGGGGAAGGTCGCAACCGGCCATTTGACGCCGGGCGAGATCGAGCAGGTGCGCGAGGCCTACCTCCCCTGGGGCGGCGGCAACTTCTACCAGTTCATCGCCCTGGTCTTCACCCTGATGGTTGGCACCGCCGGCCTCCCCCACATCATGATCCGCTTCTATACCGTCAAGAACGAGGATGTCGCCCGCAAGTCGGTCCTCTGGGGGCTCTTCTTCATCGGCCTGCTCTACTGGTCGTCGCCGGTCTACGCAGCGATGGGCAAGTTCTGGAATCCCCTCGGCGGCCAGGCAGTCGCCGACGTCATTATCCTCTCCGCCCCGGAAAAGGCGGGGCTGGGGATCGCCTTTATCGGCTACCTGGCGGCAGGCGCGATGGCGGCAGGGCTCTCCACCGTCGCCGGACTGCTGGTCGCCGGAGCCTCGGCGATCGCCCACGACTGGTACGCGACGATCTTCCGGCCCGGCTGCACCGACCGCCAGGCCCTCCATGTCGGCCGCATCTTTACCGCCATCCTCTGCGGCATCGTAATCCTGACCGCCCTCAACCCTCCGGCGCTGATCGCCCAGATCGTTGCCATGGCCTTTGCCATCGCCGGCAACACCATCTTCCCCGCCGTCGTTCTGGCCGTCTGGTACGGCAGGGCCAACAAGTATGGAGCCCTCGCCGGGATGGTCTGGGGCCTCGGGATGACCCTGATCGCCATGGCGGGGTGGATCGCCAGAATCCCCTTTTTCGGCGCCGACGGGCTGTTGCCGGCAACCTCTTCGGCCCTGATCGTCTGCCCGCTCGCCTTTCTCATCAATATCCTTGTCTCCAACTTGACCCACTCCCGGGTCACGGAAGAGTCGGCCGGTAAAATGGACAATATCCTGCGCAAGCTGCACAACCTCCCCGGCTACGTCGAGGAGACGCCATCCCGAAGCGGGCCGGTGCATTGAGATGACTGCTGCCGACCAGAACGCCAGGATGCGGCTGCCCGGCGGACGCCAGCGCTGGGCCATGGGCTTTGCCGTCCTCGGCATGCTCCTGATGGGGGTCGATCTGCTGATGACCCGCAACTTCTTCGTCCACATCGCCGAGCTGATGGCGGCCAGCATCTTCTGCTTCGTCTGCGCCCTGCTCCTCGATCGGGGGTCGAACCGCGCCCGGCAGGGAGAAAGCGACTGAAATTGCGTTTACTTGCCCTACCCTTCGTGGTAAATTTTCAGCCGTCCGCCGCAGCGTGCCGGACAGCTGTCCAGCACGGACTTGATTCGATTTTCGCCCCAGCGCCACCAGGTCCCCGGTTATGAGCCTGATCCATCACCTCCGCGAAACCGAGCCCTTCAATACCCTCCCCGAAGCCCTGTTTCAGGAGCTGAGTGCGGCGGCCGTGGTATCGACCTTTCCGGCCGGCACCTTCATCTTCCAGCAGAATGATGCCCCGACCGGTTACCTCTACCTGATCAAGGAGGGACTGGTCGAAATCACCGTGCTCACCCCGGGCGGCATCGATATGGTCGTCGATTACCGCAAGGAGGGGCAGTTCTTCGGCGGCACCCCGATCTTTACCGGCGAGCCCTACACCGGCGGCGCCAGGACCCTGAAACCGACCTCTTGCTACCTGATCCCGCAGGAGATTCTGCGCCGCCTGCAGCGCGACTACCCGCAGGTCGGCGGCTACTTTACCCGCCTGGTCCTCTCGCGGGTGCGGGACCTCTACTCGGACATCGTCCGCGACCATGGCCAGAAGGCGCTGACGCAGATGGAGGCCTACCCCTTCAAGAAGCGCCTGTCGGAGATCATGGTCTCCCCGGTCGAGTGCTGCGCTCCGCAGGAGAGTGCCCAGCAGGTCGCCCGCCAGTTGACGGAAAAGAAGATCGGCTCGGTCCTGGTGACCGACGAAAACCGCAAGATCCTCGGCATCATCACCGGCAAAGACCTGGTCACCAAGGTCATCGCCCCGGAGAATGTCGATCCGCGCCAGATCACGGCCCGTGAAATCATGCAACCCCACCCCTACGGCATGGGCCCGGAGACCTACATGTACGAGGCGATGGCCTACATGACCGGCCATCGCCTCAAGCACCTGCCGGTGGTCGATCGCGGCGAACCGGTCGGCATCGTCAGTCTGCGCGACCTGCTCCGCTACCGCAGCCAGAAGGCGATGCTGCTCCTCGGCAACATCCGCGAGGAAGGGACCATCGCGGGACTCGCGGCCATCCGCCGGGAGATCGTCACTGTCGCCCGCACCCTCCTCTCGGAAACCCGCAGCACCCCCGAGGTGATGGAGATCCTCAGCTACATCCACCACGGCATCATCAAGCGGGTCTTCGACCTCTGCCTGGCCGAAATGGCCGCCGAGGGGCATCAGCCGCCGCAGGTACGCTACTGCTTCCTGATCATGGGGAGCGGCGGCCGGCGCGAGATGCTGCTCAGCCCCGACCAGGACCACGGCTTCATCTTCGAGAACGTGCCGGACGCCAGGATGGCGGAAATCGATGCCTTCTTCATCCCCCTCGCCGAGAAGGTGGTCACCTCCCTGCACCAGGTCGGCTATCCCCTCTGCAGCGGCAACGTCATGGCCAGCAACCCGCTCTGGCGGGGACGGCTGCAGGACTGGCAGGCCCGTATCCGCGACTGGGTCAACGACCCCGAACCGCAGAAGGTGCGCTATTCGTCAATCTTCTTCGATTTCGCGCCGCTGGCTGGCGACCCGGCCCTCGCCCAGAGCCTGCGCGAGGTGGTCAACCGCGAGATCCGCGAGTTCCAGGCCTTTCTCTACCACATGATGGCCCTCGACCTGCGCTACAAGGTGCCGGTTGGCCTCCTCGGCCGTTTTCTGGTGGAGAAGAGCGGTCCGCACAAGGGGGAGCTGTCGGTCAAGCAGGGGGGGAGCATCTACATCGTCGACTGCATCCGGATGTTCGCTCTGGAGAAGGAACTGCACGAAATCACCACCCTCGACCGCCTCAAGGCGCTGGTCGAGCGCAATGTCTTTTCGGCGGAGACCGCCGAACATATCCGCGCCGCTTTCGAGGCGCTGATCTTCCTGCGCCTGCGCAACGAGATCGCCCTGATCGAGGCGGGTAGCGAACCGGGCCACTTCCTCGACCCGGCCACCCTGACCCGCAACGAGCAGGACCTGCTGCGGGAGTCATTCCACGCCGTCAGCAAGCTGCAGGACGCCACCAAGCGCCATTTCGCCCGCACCCCCTTCTGACCCAGCCAGCCTTCAGACTACCTTAAGCAGGTGCACCGCGCAGGAGATGCACGGATCGTAGGCACGCACTATGCGTCCGGCCCGCTCCAGCAGCACCGCTTCATCACTAACTCCCTGCAGGTCGGCCAGCAACTGGGCTTCCAGCGCCGCCTGGTTGATTGCCGTCGGGGTGACGATGTCGACTTTGGCAATGCGGCCGAAATCATCGACCACATAGTGATGGAGCAAGAGTCCGCGCGGCGCTTCGCAAAGGGCGGTTCCGATTCCTGCATCCGCCTGCCAGTCGGCAAGGGTCACTTCTCCCGGCTTGGCCCCGGCCAGTTCCTGCGCCAGTGCCGCCACCCGCGCCAGGGCCTTGCCGAGTTCCTGGACCTGGGCGACGTTGTTGCCATGAATGCCGAACCCCGCCATTGCCTCATCCCCGGCCATCTCCTCCCGGGCCAGCGCACCGGTCAGCAGGGGGTGCTGGCGGCTTCCCGACTGCTTGGCGTGGGAATAGCCGACGACCACCTCGGCAAAGAGTTCCCGGCACGCTGCCGCCGCAACCCGCCGACCGTCGCCCAGGACCAGTTCCTCCCCCCACAATGGCAACGGGCCAGGGGCGGCAACCGCCATCCGGGTGCCGATGGCCGCCGCATGGGCGGGATAATTCTCCTCCCGGCAAAAGATGCCGAGCAAGGTTTCGAGCTCTGCCTGCCGCGCGCGGCTCTCCTCAGCCAAGGCGGCGAGGGCGCCCGGATCGGGAGTGCTGAGGACACCGCCAATCTCGACATTGACCGGGTGGATCGGCCGTCCCCCGGCCAGGGCCTGGATGCGGTTGCCAAAAGCCTTCAATTCGAGCCCGGCCGCCGCCAGCGGGTGGCCGGCACGGGCCAGGTCGAGCAGGCTGGCGTGGCCGGTCAGGTCGGGAAGAATCAGGCAGAAGAGGTGCAGGGCATGGCTCTCGATATGCCCTCCCAGCAGCAGCAGTTCACGGATCCCCCGGGCCAGCGGCGGGATGGCAATCCCCATCGCCGCCTCCAGGGCCATGGCGGCGGCCACCCGGTGAACGGCGGAGCAGATGGCGCAGATCCGGCAGACCAGGGCCGGCACCTCGCGACAATGGCGACCGACCAGCAGTGCTTCGAAGAGCCGTGGCGACTCCTCGAGGGCGAGCCGGACATCGACCAGTTTTCCCGCCTCGAGTACCAGATCGACGCGGCCATGTCCCTCGACCCGGGTCAGCGGTGTCAAATGCAGGACGCTCATGCCTCCTCCCCGAACCGTCTCAGCCGTGCCCGGATCTCCCGCTCATTCAGCCCGGTTTCGAGCAGCAGGCGGAATTCCTCGCCGCGGTTGGCCTCCGCCACCATCCCCCGGCACCCCTCGCAGGCGACCCCGAAGCTGGGGCAGCGGGCCTGGCACCCGGCCCGGATTACCGGCCCGAGGCAGGGAATACGGCGCTCGATGAGGAGGCAGAGATTTTCCCGCTGCCGGCATTCCATGCAGACCGGGTAGTCACTAGCGGCCGGCAGGCCGCCCCGGGCCAGGGAGCCAAAGAGCGCCACCAGCTCCGCCCCTTCCGGCGGGCAACCGGGGATCTCCAGGTCGACCTGGACGAAGCGGGAGAGGGGCTGCGGCGGGAAGCTTTCCTCGACCGCCTCCGGCGCGCCGTACACCGAAGCCACCAGCGCATCGCGATCGCCGCTGGCGAGGGCGTTGACGCCGCCACTGAGGGCACAGGCACCGACCGCGACCAGGCGGTCGGCACGGCGCCGCAGGGCGAGCAGGGTCGAAAGCTGGGCCGGTGAGGAGACCGAGCCTTCGATCACTGCCACATCCAGGGCGCCGCCGGGGTCGGGGGCCGATGAGGCCATGGAAAAAGCAACGACCGAGAGGCGCGCCGCCAGGGGGACGAGGTCGGCGGTCATGTTGAGCAGGGTCAGCTGGCAGCCGCTGCAGGAGGTGAGGCGGGCAAAGCCGCAAACCAGGGGGGTGCTGGAAGACATATCAGATGGCTCCTTCCATGCCCCGCAACTGGCGCAGGGAGAAGACCGGTCCTTCGCGGCAGATATAGCGCCCCGCGGTTACACAGTGACAGCAGACGCCCACCCCGCATTTCATGCGGCGCTCCAGGGTGGCAAAGATCCGCTCCGGCGCCATGCCGAGTCCGGCCAGTTCTTCGAGGACGCAGCCATACAGCACCGGCGGGCCACAGACGGCCGCGACGGTGCGCTCGGGGACAAAGACCAGGTCGGACAGGAGTTCACCGACCAGCCCGAGCCGGCAGACCGGGCCTTCGCCGGCCCAGGGGAGTTCGGTGGCAAAATCGACGGAAAAACGCAGGCGCAGCTGCCCCTGGCGCGCCAGTTTTTCGAGTTCGGCGCGGAACAGCAGCAGCTCCGGGTCGCGGCTGCCGTAAAGGAGGATGATCTCCCCAAACGCCGACCTCTCCTCGACCAGCACCTGCAACAGACCCTGCAGCGGCGCCATCCCCAAGCCACCGGCGATGAGCAGCACGTCCTCGCCCCGGAAATCGGCGAGGGGGAAGCCGTTGCCAAAGGGTCCGCGCAGACCGATAGCGGCCCCTTCCGGCAACCGGTAGAGCGCGTCGGTGACCCGGCCGGCGCGGCGGATGCAGGTATCGAAACTGTAGCCATCCCCGCAGCGGGCGGGGGAAACCGGAAAGGCGCCGATCCCGGGGAGGGAGATTTCGACGAACTGGCCGGGACGGAGCGGCAGCTCCTCACTGCAGTAAATCCGGAAAACGTGGTGATCGGGGACGCGACGGTCGAGGGTCTCCAGGCGCGCCGGTACGGGAAGAAAGTCGATGGTCATGGCGCACCTCCGCCATCGATACTTTGCGCCAGCAGCTCGATGTCGATCTCCACCGGACAGGCCCGGCGACAGCGGCCGCAGCCGACGCAGGCGGCCCGCCCGCGGTCATCACCAAACCCGAACCACTTGTGCTCACAGCGGAAACGGAGTCGCTCGGCGCGATCGGGGCGAAAGTTATGGCCACCGGCCACCAGGGCGTGGCTGGTGAAAAAACAGTTGTCCCAGATCCGGCTGCGGGTTGCGCTCCCCGCGGCGTCGACGCGATCGACGACATCGAAACAGTAGCAGGTCGGGCAGACGGCGGAACAGACACCGCAGGAGAGGCAGCGCCGCGCCGTCTCGGCCCACAACGGCAACTCCCGACTGGCAACGAAACGCTCGGCAAATTCGGGGCTGCGCTCCCGGGGGCGGGAGGAGGGTAAGACGGGCAGCGCGCTCAGGGGGGCGGCGTTAAGACCCACCGCCGCCGCACCGTCGCGGCCTGCGGGGGACCCGAAGTAGGCGCCCGCCGCCGTCAGGAAGAGGTCGCAGGGGGGCGGGCTTGCCCAGGGCGGGCAGCAGCAGTCCTGGCCGGGCTCACAGGCGCAACCGACCAGGAAGAGACTTTCCCGCCGCGAACGATAGGAGGGATCCTCGGCCAGAACCCGATCGAGGTAGGCGATGCCGGCCAGATCGCAGGCGGCGATGCCGACCAGGGCGAGGGGCCGGGTTTCGGCTTGTGGCGCCGGCGGGGCATCGGATTCGCTCCAGAGAGTTTCGACCGGGGGGAGCAGATATTTTTTCGGCGGCAGCAGCGGCAAATCCGCAGCAGGAAGTTCCGGCCAGGCCGTAACAGGGCCAAGGCGCACAACGCCGTCCGCACCGCGAAGCGGTCCATGGACCCGGTAGGTCCGGTTTAGCCAATCGAATAGTTCCGCCATCACGGCCAGCATACCCCGTCCTGCGATTAAATACTGTTAACGCTCCCTGCCAGCCTTCATTCTAGCACCGCAAGAGAGCGCTGCAATCAAGAAGACGATCTGGAGGGATGACGTCAGCAGGCGAGGCTGCTAGACTGGGCGCGAGGAGAGCGATGCCGCCAACCAGCCCCGAAACAATTCGTGAAGAACCGTTGCAAGCCCTGCCGCCACAGGCCGATCTTCCCGATGGCGCACAGAAGGCGCTGCGCGTCTGCGCCCTGGTCCTGGAAGCGCGCGGCATCCCCTTTCAGGTCGTCTCCGGCGAAGGGGCCGGCCACCTGGAAGTGCCGGCGAGTTTTCATGCCCGGGCCTGCCGCGAGCTCGCCCTCTACCGGGACGAAAACCGCGACTGGCCGCCGCTGCTGGTCTCCCCCGCCTCCGTGCCGGCTCCCACCGGCTACGCGACCCTCTCCATCCTCGCCCTGCTGGCACTCTTCCACGTCCTGGTTCATGGCGGCTTTACCAGCCTCGGGCTGAGCAGCGCCAACTGGCTGGCGGCAGGGGCGGCCAACAGTGCGCTCATCCTGGCCGGCGACTGGTGGCGGCCGCTGACCGCCCTGACCCTGCACGCCGACAATCTCCATCTCCTCGGCAACCTGCTGCTCGGAGCACCGCTGGTCCTCCGTCTTTGCCGGGAGCTTGGCAGCGGCACCGGGTGGGCACTGGTATTGGCCAGCGGGGCGCTCGGCAACCTCAGCAACTGCCTGTTTCAGGCCCCTTCGCATATCTCCATCGGCGCCTCGACGGCGCTCTTCGGCGGGCTCGGTCTCCTGGCCGGGCTGGCGCTGGTCCGCGGTCGTCGGGCCCGACTGCGGGACCGGGTCCTGCCGGTGGCGGCGGCCCTGGGGCTGCTGGCGCTCCTCGGCACCGGTGACGGCAACACCGACATTCTGGCGCACCTGGGCGGATTTTTCTGGGGCATGATTCTCGGTCTGCCGGCGGGAATGGGGCGGGAACAGGGCGCGCCCGGAGCACGCTTCGACTGGCTGCTGGGGGGAGTGAGCGCCGCCCTGCTTGGCGGCGCCTGGTGGGCGGCCCTGAGGTTGGCTTAGGGGGCGGGCGGCAGGCCGGTTTCCCGCTCCAGCCAGGCGATGGCCGTATCGAGATCGCAGCGGCGGGCCAGCTTGACCAGACCGACGACGTCGCCACTGGCGTCGCAGCGAAAGCACTGGAAATGGCCATCCTTGATCACCAGCTCCGGGGTTCCCTGGCGCCGGGGCTGACAGCCGGGGCAATAGTAGTGGGCCCCCTTCTGCACCAGGCCAAGGTCACCGGCGACCTTCTCCACCGCGTGGCGGCGGCTGACCAGTTCGTCGATTGTCTTGCGTTCCAGGGTCATGACCACTCCTGTCATAATGGAGACAAGGCCAGTTTACCCGGAGGCTGGAGATCGGCAACCAGCGCCAGGACAAAAAAGGAGCCAGCGCATAATCCGCTGACTCCTTGATTTTGTTTGGCGCGCCCGACAGGATTCGAACCTGTGGCCTTTGGCTCCGGAGGCCAACGCTCTATCCAGCTGAGCTACGGGCGCAGTGAAGTGGGATTTATACTCCATCCCGGACCGAAATGCAACAGCTAATCGCCGGCCGCTTGCCCCATACGGCCCGCTGCTGCTATACTGACCGCCGGCCTGTTGAGGGAGGTTTGCTTGCGTTACTGCTGGTTGGTCCTGTTCGGTCTGCTGATTGCCGCCACTCCGGCTCCGGGAGCCGAAAGTTACCGGGTCGAACGACTCGCCGAGGGGGTCTTCGCCGCCATCGCCGTGGCCGGAAGTGACGCCACCTCCAATGCCTTTTTCGTGGTTGGCGACCAGTATGTCATCGCCGGCGGCGCCCACCTGTCCAAGGCGGGAGCGGCCGACCTCGTCAGCGCCATCGCCGGGGTCACCGACCTGCCGCTGCGCTATTTCATTCTTCCCCACCACCACCGCGGTTACACCGCCGTCGATTTCGACCTGCCGGCCGGCTGTGAGGCGGTGATGTCGGTCCAGACCTGGCAAATCCTCTCCAGCGAGGTCCGCTCCATCGAGTACCCGGCCCTCTTTTTCAGCGAGGGGCTTACCCTCAAGGCGGGAAAGGGGAAGACGGTGATCCTGACCAACCTCGGCAAGGGGCACGGCGACGGTGACACCCTGGTCTACCTTCCCGAGAGCAAAATCCTATTCCCCAGCGACCTGGTCTACGTTCACAGTGTCGGTTACATCGGCGACGGCCATATGACCGACTGGGTCCTGGCCCTCGAGTTCATGGCCCGCATGGAGATCAGCCAGGTCATTCCCGGCTTTGGTCCGGTCAGCAAGCCGGAGGTGATCCTGGAATTTCGCGACTATCTGAAAAGCTTTCTCTCCGAGGTGCTCAAACACCTGGAGCGCGGCGATTCGCTGGAAAAGACGGTCGCCGAGTTCGATCTTCCGGCCTACCGGGACTGGGCGGGCTACCAGCGCCTGACCCCGGCCAACATCCAGCGCGCTTATCTCGATTTGAAGGCGACGGTCCTGAACTGATCAGCCACCCCGCTCCTCCTCATGATAGGTCCTGCGGATCAGCAACAGCAGGACTCCCGCCAGGATCAACAGTCCCACCACCCCGGCCCCGAAGATCCGCCGCTGGTCCAGTTCGAGGCGGATCGCATCGGCAGCTTTCCGGACATCGCTCAACCTGGCCTGGACGGCGGCCGTTTTAGCGTGGACGACTTCGACCTTGACGGTATGAAAAAGGCGATGGAAGTCGTTGCGGGCAGCAAAGACCTGCCCTTCCATCTCCTGGGTGGCGATGCCGATCCGATGCAGATTCTGCAATTCGGTTTGCAGCCCGGAGATCATCCGGTCGGTTTCGACCACGGCCTTTTTCATCTCTTCGGCCCGACCGTACTCGTGGCAACGGCTGCAGTCCTTGGGATTGATCAAATCGGAACTGGCGCGCTGGATGGCGTGATTGCCGTGACAGGTGACGCACTGCGGCCCCCCCTTGCCAAGGGCCTGGCCGTGGGCACTGGCGAGATAATCTTCCTTGACCCCGATATGGCAGCGGCCACAGAAGTCCGGGATCGCCTCCGGCGCGGGAACCCCGAGAAAGCCACGCTGCGGACTCATCGCTTCCATCGACAGCAGGGTCGGGTCGCCGCCATGGCAGTCATTGCAGGCAATACCGTTCTGCTGGTGAACACTCCCCTGCCAGTCCTTGACCGGAGCGCCCAGTGCCCCCGGTTGTGGGGCATGACACTGGATGCAGCTGATCTCGGCAGCAAACGCTGGCGCGGGGAGAGCGAGGCCGGCGCCGAAAAGGAGAGCCGACAGGGCAAGGGCCAGAATGCGCTTGAACCGTATCATGACAGATGCCCCCAGATGGAGAGACCGACAAAGAGCAGAATGCCGAGCACGAAACAGGTGACAAAGAGCGGTCGCCGGGCCGGCCGCCGCTCGGCGCCGCGGTCGATAAAGGGGAGCAGGGCGAGAAAGGTCATGAATGCTCCCTGGGCGGCGAGTCCGGTCAACTTGGTCGGGAATATTTTCAGCGTCTGATAGGCCCAGAGGAAGTACCACTCGGGCTTGATATGGGCCGGAGTGCTGAAGGGGTCGGCGGGGACCAGCGCTTCCTCCGGCATGAAAAGCTGCGGGGCAAAGAAGACCACACTGCAGATCAGGGCGAGAAAGAAGCAGACCATCGCCCCATCTTCCACCGTGTAGTTGGGGAAGAAAGGGATGCCGCCGGGGTGCTCTTCGTGATGGAAATAGCCACCGACTTCGGCCGGCTTGGCTTCCGGTCCGAAGGGCGGCTGCGAGATGCCGATGCGCCGGACACAGAAGAGATGCAGACCGATGCCGGCGCCGAGCAGGAGGGGCATCCCCATGACATGCAGGGCGAAGAAGCGGCCGAGAGTCGGGTCCCCGACCGAAGTCCCCCCGCGCAAAAACTCGACCAGCCGGCCACCGATCACCGGCACGGTGCCGGCGGCATCGGTCGCGATGGTGGTCGCCCAGAAGGAGAGCTGGCTCCAGGGGAGGAGGTAGCCGGTCAGACAGAGCCCCATGCCGAGGTTGAAGAGGAGGAACCCGGAGAGCCAGGTGATTTCCCGCGGGCGCTTGTAGCTCCCCATGAACATGACCGACAACATGTGCAGCAGCAGAACCACGATGATCATGTTGGAGCCGACCATGTGCAGGTAGCGGATCAGCCAGCCATAGGGGATATCGTTCATGATGCGCACGACGCTCTCAAAGGCCTTGGTCGTATCGGGCACATAATAGATCAGCAGCAGGAAGCCGGTGGCGATCTGCAATCCGAACAGGGCCAGCAGCACCGAGCCGAGGCTGTACCAGACGTTGACATTCTTTGGCAGAAGATAGCCGCTGAGATTCTGTTCCAGCAGGTCGCGCACGCCGAGGCGAACGTCGACCCAGTCGACAACTTTCCTGACGAGGGGCATGACGGCTCCTATCCGACCAGCAACTGGTCACCCTGGATCTGCACAGCATAGGATTCGAGAGGTTTGGGGGGCGGTCCGGCCGTCACCTGGCCGTCGGGCGAATAGCGCCCGCCGTGGCAGGGGCAGAGGAAATCGCCCTTGTCCACCTCCCACTTGACGATACAGCCGAGGTGGGTGCAGACCGCTGTCAGGGCGATGAATTGTCCGGGCTGGGGTTGAACCACAACCGCCGGATGACCATGAAAGTTGAAGAAATGGGCGCCGCCAACTGGTACCTTGTCGCGGCCGATCGTTGTTTTGCCCCCCTCCCCCTCCCCCTTGGACGGGCTGAGGAAACGGAACAGGGGCCAGCCGGCAGCCCCGGCCAGGACGGCGCCGACACCACCGAGAATCACCGTCAGAAAGAAGCGTCGGCGTGCCGGCGAAACCTCCAGGTTGTCCATTGTACCTCCCGCTTTCAAATTCTTCCTGCCAGGGCCCTGCGGTTGCATTCACCGCCAAATCGCACTAGATTATAAACGGTGCTCGGCTCCTTTCAACCTGCGGGAAAGGATTCTGCCATGCCGACGACCGCCCTCTTCATCCTCGACCCCCCGGAACAGCTCGATCCCCCGACCGATACCAGCTTCGCCATCATGCGGGAAAGTTTGCGCCGGGGCCAGCAGGTCTTTGCCGCCACCCTCGACGACCTCCACCTTGCCACCGGGCAGTTGCAGGCAACGGCGCGCGAGGCCTGTTTTGCAGCGAACGGAAGCCTGGCGCCGGGGCCTGACCGGCGCCTGAACCTCGCGCGGGACGTCGATCTGGTCTGGATGCGCAAGGACCCACCGGTCGATCTCGCCTACCTGCACGCGACCTACCTGCTCGACTTCCTGCCGCCGCGGGTGTTGCAGATCAACCCGGCCGCCAGTTTGCGCAACCATTGCGAAAAACTGGCGCCGCTTCGATTCCCGGAGCTCTTCCCGCCAACGCTGGTCACCAGGTCGGTTTCGGAGCTGGCCGCCTTCGTTGCCGGCCACGGAGAGGTGGTCGTCAAACCGCTGGAGGAATGCAGCGGCAGGGGGATTGTCCTGCTGGCAAAGGGGGATTCGGGCCTGGCCAAGCGCCTGGCTGCGGCAACCGATCAGGGACGCCGCTTTGTTCAGGGGCAGCGATACCTTGATGGGGCCACGGAGGGGGACATCCGGATTCTGCTGCTGGGAGGTGAAATCCTTGGCTGGGTCCGCCGGCGACCGGCGGCGGGGGAGTTTCGTTCCAATATCAACGCCGGTGGCCACTGCGAGGCGGTTCCCCTCGGCGCGCGGGAGCGGGAAATCTGCGCCCAGGTCGGACCCTGGCTGCGGCAACGGGAAATCCACCTCGCCGGCATTGACCTGATCGACGGCTATCTGCTTGAAATCAACCTGACCAGCCCCTCCTGTCTGCGCGAAATGAACGACCTCAACGGCTGGCGGCTGGAAGAGGCCATCCTCGATTACGCGGAAGCACGGCTGGACCAGCGCGATCCTTGATATCGCCTTGGCAGCGCCAGCAATGCGGGGACCGCTCTTTAGCGGACCTGCGCCTGGACCGGGATACGCAGTTCGAGGGAGTGCGGGCTGGCCGCGCGGACGAAAAGGTAGCCGCTTAAGCGGGTGTCACCGGCGCCCGGCAAAACCTTGACCAGCAAGCGGGTCGACTCCCCGGGGGGGAGCGTCGAACGCTCGAGGGTGGCGCTCAGGGCCGGGACCGAGGCCTGTATCGCCTCCAGCTGGAGGGTTTCGGTCCCATGATTGGTGATCGTCAATTCGGCATTCGATTCGACGCCAGCAGCCAGGTTCGTAAGAACAAGTTGCGCCGGGTTAGCCGTCAGCCGCTCGAGGACTTCGCCGCTAAGGTTGAACCGGGCCTCGGGATGCGCGGGGTCATCGGTGTAAAGGTAGATGCTCTTGTTGACCCGTCCCCGGAACCGGGTCGAATCGAAGGAGGCCTTGATCTCCCCACTCTGGCCCGGCGGGATTGCCTTCTCCGAAACCAGGGCAGCGGTGCAACCGCAGGAACTGCGGACCTTTTCAATATTAAGGGTGGCATCACCGGCATTCCGGAACTGGTAAACGTGATCGACCCGGTCGCCCTGGTAGACCTGCCCGAAATCAAAATCCAGGTTCTCGACCATCAGCCTGGGGGCCGCGGCCAGAGAGGGCAACGGCAGGACCAGCAATAGCGCTGCGAATATCAACTTTTTCATCGGGGCACCTCGTAGCGAAACGAATAAATCCGGACTTGACTCCAAACCGATTTACCGCCGCGATCATAGCACAGCCCCCCCTGCTTGACCAGTCCGGGGAGGATTTGCGAATAAATTGACATAAATGCGGCATCTTGCTATAGAATATCGGCCAAATTCGACCTCCGACTCAAGCAAGGAACAGGCATGCCGGAAGCAAATTTCAAGCTCCTCTATTCACGCCAGGAGATCGCCGCCCAGGTTGCCCGCCTTGGTGCGGAAATCAGTCGCGATTTCCAGGGCCGCGAGCTCCTCATGGTCGGCGTTCTCAAGGGTTCGTTCCTCTTCTTCGCCGACCTGGTGCGCGCCATCGAAGTGCCGACGGTTATCGACTTCGTGCGCCTGGCGAGCTACGGCTCCGAAACCAAAAGCTCGGGAATCATCGAAATGCGCAAGGATCTCGAGCTCCCCATTGCCGGGAAGGATGTCATCATCGTCGAGGATATCGTCGACAGCGGCCTGACGCTGGAATCCCTCTATCATCGCCTGCTGCAGCGCAACCCGCGCAGCCTGAGTATCTGCACGCTGATCGACAAGCGCTGCCGACGGGAGGTCGATATTCAACCGGACTACGTCGGCATTGCCATCGACGACGGTTTCATTATCGGTTACGGGCTCGATTTTGATGAGCGGCACCGCAACCTTCCCGATATTTACCTGGTAGAAGGCGCCTGAATGACGCCCAGGGAGGCTTGAATGGTTATTGAATGCAGCGCCTGCCAGACCCGTTTCCGGCTGGCCGATGACAAGATCAAACCTCAGGGGACCAAGGTAAGGTGCTCCAAGTGCGGGGAGATTTTCACCGTCCTGCCACCGGAACCGGAGCTGACGAATGCTGCCGCGCCCGTCCCCGAACCGGCGCCCGCGACGGCCCCTGAACCCTCGGCGACGCCCCCCGGGAATACGGAAACGACGGATAGTTTCGACGACTGGAGCGATTTCGAAGCGACCGGGGATGAATCCCCCCCCCCGCCGCCGGCCGAGGATGAGTTTGCCGAGTTTGCGCCTGAAAATACGCATGACGACGGGGAAAGGTCCGGCGCCGCGATCGATGAAGCCTTCGACTTCACCCCCGCGGCGCCTGGGGCAACTGCTGATGCGGAAAATGATGAATTTATCTTCGTCGACGAGGGCGAGGAGGAGCCAACCCCTGCGACCGGGGGCGCGCCTGGCGTCGATGAATTTGCCTTCAGCGATGAACCCGGCAGGGCTGGCGATGACCTTCCCTTCGACGAGGGTGCAACCGCCGCCAGCGACGAGTTTGATTTCGCTGCCGGCGCCCCGCCGGCGCCGGAGGATTTTTCGTTCGGCGCAGAAGGTACGGAAGGAACCGCGCCTCTCCCTCCCCTGGAATTTGACTCCCTCTCATTTGACGATGCCCCACCGGCCGACGCTGGCAACGTCGATCTCGCCGGGGGCCTCGGAAGTGGCGTCAATGACGAACTCGCCTTCGAGGAGAGCGCGGAGGGGAGCATTGCCGACTTCTCTGCCGACGGCGAAGCAGACACCTTCTCCTGGGGTGAGAGCGAAGCGCCCGCAGTGGCACCGGACCGGTTCGCCTTCGGGGATAGCGCTCCCGACGAATTCGACTTCGGGGGGAGCAATGACTTCGCCGCAGACGAGGCGGGAACCGACGACCTCGACTTCAGTTCGGCCGACCTTGCCCCGGACGAACCTAGCCCGGCCGCAGCAGCGCCGGCGGCGGCGAAACCGGCACCGGCAGCTGCCGTGCCCCCGCCGGAAGACGATTCCCCGCCACGGCCGGCGGCGGTCAGGGCCAAGCCAACGCGGTCAAAGCATGCCCGCCGCAAGAAAAAGGGGGGAAGCGGAATCTTCACCTGGCTGCTGGTCCTTATTCTGCTCGGGCTGTGTGGCGCTACCGGCTATTACTACTGGCTCGGCCAGTTCCCGGATATTGACTTTCTGATCAAGCGGTTCCTGCCCCAGGAAACTGCCTCGCCAGCCGCAAGCCAGATCAAGGTCACCGATCCGAGCGGCATCTTTGTCAACAACCGTGAAGCCGGCCAGCTCTTTGTCATCCAGGGGCAGGCGGTCAACGGCTACAGCGAGCCCCGCTCGGCCCTGGCGGTCAAGGGACGCCTCTTCAACCGGAGCGGCGCCCTGCTGCGGGAGCAGACCGTTTTCTGCGGCAACGCCCTGTCGGAAAATGAGCTCAAGACCCTGCCCCTCGCCAAGCTCCGGGAGCGGACCGAAAACCAGTTCGGCGACTCCCTTTCCAACCTCAATGTGGGTCCGGGAAAGAGCATCCCCTTCACCATCGTCTTCAGCGACCTGCCCGCCGACCTCTCCGAATTCAATGTCGAGCCCGGGGACTCGATCGCGGGGAGCAAGCAGTAAGCGCAGCGCCTGTTTGCTCCCGAAACGCCGCAAGCCGCACCAATTGGTGCGGCTTGCGGCGTTTCGGGAGGGGAGGGAAAGCGGGCTAGGGGCCGGGACGCTTGCCATCCTTTTCACGATCGGGCGTTACATCGATCTCATTCGGATCCTGCACCGCCTTTTTAAAGCTGCGCAACCCCTTCCCCAGGGCACCACCGATCTCGGGAAGCTTGCCGGCTCCGAAAATGACCAGCACCAGAACGAGGATAATTATCAGTTCCGTAGAACCAAGTCCGAACATCGATCACCTCGGGGTTATTGCTGCAAAGCTGGACTGAAAAGTTTCCGGGGTGGCAGCAGCCACCCCGGAAGGGTCTTACTCAGGGCGCATCGATGGCATCAACGGGACAGGTGTCGACACAGGCGCCGCAATCGATGCAGGTCTCGGCATTGATGACACGGGCATCCCCCTGCTCGCTGATTGCCTCGACCGGGCAGACCGGCTCACAGGCGCCGCAGTTGATACATTCGGCATTAATGGTATAGGCCATTGGATTCACCTCCTCTGCCATAAGCTGGGATACGTTGTTTTGCAGTTTTCCGCATCCTACACGAATCGGGCGTTGCTGTCCACCCCCCGGGACCGCCGGCAAACCGATAAAAACCTTGCATTTCACTCCCCTTTCCGCTAGTCTTTTAAAACATTTTTTCCGGTTTTCCACAATACGCTTCCGGCACTTCCACTGCCCCGGCAGCGACTTGGCTGTCCCGAATCGGGCGGAAATAAAACATCTTTTCAGCACCTTCAGCACTCGGCATCAATATCACCAGAAAATTCGGAGGAGGTACTTTTTCAGTGGATATCCTTGCATTGAACTGCGGCAGTTCGTCAGTCAAATACCAGCTGTTTGACTGGAAACGCAAAGAGGTGATCGCCAAGGGGATGGTTGAACGGGTGACGATCGGCGATTCGTTCATCATCCACGAAGTTCCCGGGCGGGAGACGTACCGCGAAGAGTACGAATGTCCCGACCACAAGGTGGCCATTCACCTGATCATCAAGACCCTGACCAGCGAGCGCTATGGCGTCGTCACCGACATGAGCCAGATTTCTGCCGTCGGCCATCGTGTGGTGCACGGCGGCGAAAAGTTCGCCCGCTCGGTGATGATTGACGATTCGGTCCTCGATGCCATCAAGGAAGTTCAGCACCTCGCGCCGCTGCACAACCCTCCCAACATCTCCGGCATCGAGGCGGCCAAGGAGAACCTTCCCGACGTCCCCCACATCGCCATTTTCGACACCGCCTTTCACCAGACCATGCCGCGCCACGCCTTTATCTACCCCCTCCCCTACGAGTGGTACGAAAAACACAGCGTGCGGCGCTACGGTTTTCACGGCACCAGCCACCTCTACGTCTCCAAGCGGGCGGCGGTGCTCCTCGGCAAAGACCCCAGGGACTGCAACATCATCACCATGCACATCGGCAACGGGGTCTCCCATTCGGCGATCAAGGGGGGGGTCTCCGTCGATACCTCGATGGGCCTCACCCCCCTCGAAGGGGCGGTGATGGGGACCCGCTGCGGTGACATCGATCCGGCCATCCCGATGTTCATCCAGCAAAAAGAAGGCCTTTCTGCCAAGGAGCTCGACTCCATCCTCAACAAGAAGGCGGGAGTCCTCGGCGTCACCGGCCAGTACACCGACCGCCGCGACGTCATCGAGGGGGCGGATGCGGGCGATGAGCGCTGCAAGCTCTCCCTGGAGATTGAGGCCTACCGGCTGAAAAAGTACATTGGCTCCTATGCGGCGGCCCTCGGCGGCGTCGACGCCGTGGTCTTCACCGCCGGTGTCGGCGAGATGGGCTGGCTGATTCGCGAAATGGCCCTGGAAGGGCTCGAGTTCATGGGGATCATTCTCGACAAGGAGAAGAACCGCAACACCATGACCCGCAAACGCGAGAGCGTCATCACCACGCCGGAATCCCGGGTCAAGGTTTTCGTCATTCCCACCGACGAGGAGCTGGTCTTTACCGAAGATGTGGTGGCGATCCTCGAGGGGACCTATACCGACCACATGCATTTTTCCTATTCCTTCTCCGGTCCCGATTTCCAGCGGAAATAATCGGTCCGTTCCCTGATGCCCTACGCCAAAGAGGCCGGCGGCGCGCCGCCGGCCCCTTTATCTCCCAGGTTCACCCTGGCCCAAGACTGGATTTATGAGCATGCTCGGCATTGCAGAGATCGGCAGTTACATCCCGGAAAACCGGATTTCCAATTACGACCGCAAGGAACAGTTCGCCATCGATGACCAGTTCATCGAGGAGAAGATCGGCGTCAGGAGCGTCTCCCGCAAGGGGCCCGAGGAAGAGACTTCGGACCTCTGCCTGAAAGCCTACGCCGACCTCGAGGCCCGCAGCGGTCTGCGCCGGGAAGAGGTGGAGACGCTGGTCGTCGTCACCCAGAATCCCGACTTCACCATTCCCCACACCTCGGCGCTGGTGCATGGCCGGCTCGGCCTGGCGGAGAATTGTGCCTGTTTCGACATCTCCCTCGGCTGCAGCGGTTTTGTCTACGGGCTTTCCACCATCACCGCCTTCATGGCCGCCAACGGCCTGCGCAAGGGGGTCCTGATCACCGCCGACCCCTATTCCAAGGTGGTCAGCCCGGACGACAAGAACACCGCCCTCCTCTTCGGCGACGCCGCCGGCGCCACCCTGATCTCGAACGAGGCGCGCTTCGTTCCCGGACACTACACCTTTGGCACCCTGGGAAGCGAATTCGACAAGCTGATCGCCCGCGACGGCGTCCTCTTCATGAACGGCCGGGCGGTCTTCAACTTCGCCGCCAAGACCATCCCCCCCGATATTGAAAAGATGGCCGCCAAAAACGGCATCGCCATCGCCGACATTGATCGTTTCCTCTTCCACCAGGGGAGCAAGATCATCGTCGAGACCATCGCCCGCAAGCTCGGTGTCCCCCTGACCAAGGTCCCCTACGCAATCTGCGATTTCGGCAACAGCTGCGCCTCGACCATTCCACTGCTGCTGCAATCGGAACTGGCCGACCCGGCGGTGAAGACCATCGCCATCAGCGGCTTCGGCGTCGGCCTCTCCTGGGCCAGCGGCCTGCTGCGCCGCGTCGCCTGATCGACACCCCCAACTGAGCCGAAATTAAAGCGGCCGGCGGGAATCCCCGCCGGCCGCTTTTTATCTTGCAACTCACAATTCAAATTTCAAAATTCAAAATTGCCTTTCATCACCCCTGCGCCTGCACCGCGGTGATCGCCGCGACACTGATGATGTCCGCCACCGAGCAGCCACGGGAGAGGTCGTTGACCGGCTTGGCCAGGCCCTGGATGATCGGGCCGACCGCTTCGGCGCCGGCGAGGCGTTCTACCAGCTTGTAGCCGATATTGCCGGCGTCGAGGTCGGGGAAGATCAAGGTGTTCGCCTTGCCGGCGACCGACGAGCCGGGCGCCTTCTTGGCGCCGACCTTGGGGAGCAGAGCGGCATCGGCCTGCAGCTCGCCGTCGATCTGCAGCTCCGGGTCGAGCCCCTTGGCGATCTCCAGGGCCTTGAGGACCTTGTCGGCGTCGTCGTGCCTGGCGCTCCCCTTGGTCGAGAAGGAGAGCATTGCCACCCGCGCCTCGGCGCCGAGGAAGCTCTTGCAGCTGCGAGCGGTAGCGACGGCAATCTCCGCCAGCGCCTGGGCGTCGGGGTTCGGATTGACGGCGCAGTCGGCGAAGAGGATGGTGCCGTTCTCGCCGAACTCCGGGGTCCTGGTGACCATCAGGAAGACCGAGGAGACGGTCTTCATGCCGGGGGCGGTGCCGATCACCTGGAAGGCGGCACGCAGCACGTCGCCGGTGGTATTGAAAGCGCCGGCCACGGCGCCGCCGGCATCCCCGCGACGGACCATCATCGAGCCGAAATAGAGGTTGTCGTCCGCGGTCAGCAGGGCGCGGGCTTCGTCGCGGCTGAGCCCCTTCTTCTTGCGCAGCTCCACCAGTTCATCGATATAGCTTTCCAGCTGGGGGGCAGTCTTCGGATCGAGCAGGGTGACCCCGGCCAGCGAGGCTCCGAGCTCCTGGGCTTTTGCCGTGAGGGTCGCGGGATTGCCGAGCAGCACCACCCGGGCGAGACCATCACCGACGATCTGGCCGGCCGCTTCCACCATGCGGTCGTCGTACCCTTCCGGCAGGACCACGGTCTGCAGGTTGGTGCGGGCCTTGGCCTTGATCTGGTCAACTAAATGCATGACATTCTCCTCCAAAACGGGGTTTGAATAAGGCTTCTTTTATAACCGAAGGCCCGAATGCGGTCAACCCTTTTCCAGCCGTTGCCAAAGGGGCGATTGTTCGCTGGCCGCAGGGGGTTGGGATCATGTATAATGGCCCGGACCAAGCGCCCGGATCGAACCGGGCCCGTGCGGAGCCTATGGACCTCAATCACCGCGCCGATCCGTTGTTGATCGGCTTTTTGATCCTCTCGCTGCTGCTGCACCTGCTGCTGCTCTACCTGGTTCCTCGCCACAGCCTGCTGCCGGCGACGCCGGTTGACGAGCCGCCGGTGGTCGTCGAAATGCGCCCAACCCAGCCCCGGGAGCGGGAACTGGAGCTTCCCGAAACCCCCAACCAGCCGCGTACCAAACCGGCGCAACGGCTCGGTCCCAGCGACCAGCAGGTTGAGAAGGAGACCGCCCCCCGCGGCGCCGATTTCGAGGATCGCAAGCCCCAGACCCCGGCCCAACCACTTTCGCCCCGGCCGCAGACGCCAGCGACCCCGGCGCAACCAGTGACAACCGCCCCGGCCAAAACCGAACCGCACCCGGCCCAGTCGGAAACCGCCCCGGCCCCGGAAGCGCCCCTCCAGCCCAGCCCACCATCGCTGGAAAAATTGATCACCCTGCCCCAGAGTACCGCTGCCAGAACAGTGAATGAGGCACGGGAAAAAGCCCGGGAGGAAGTGGCCGAAGGAAACGCGGTCTGGCTCGACACCGAGCAGGACCTGCTCAATTCCTTCTTTCGCCGGCTCAAGGACGGTATCTACCGGGTCTGGAACTACCCGCCCCGCGCCGCCGAAGCGGGGCAGGAGGGGGTCTGCCTGCTGAAGATCACCTTCCGCCGCGACGGCACCGTCCTGAAGGTCGAGCTCAAGGAGAGTTCCGGCTCGCCGCTCCTCGACAATGAGGCGATCGCCGCCGTGCGCCGCGGCGGTCCCTATGGCGAACTCCCCCGCTCCTACAAAGAAGATCAGCTCAACGTCTTCGCCTTCTTCCGCTACAGCCTCCTGCGCTCCCACTCCACCCGCTTCGGCGACATCTTCGGCAACAACTGAAAAGGGCCCCTGACGGGGCCCTTCGGTTTTCAAGTACCCTGTAACTCATAGGATTTCGGAAGATTGCGCAGGGATTTTTCGTGTCAGCAAGGCATGATGTTCGCTGTCTAGCCATAGCTAAACAGCGAACACCAAAACGCAGCTGGCGCGAAAAATAACCAGCAAGACACGAAAGATTATGGGTTACTGGGTACTATGCATCTTCCCATTTCAGGATCGGATTGCGCGCCGCGCTCGTCTCGTCGAGACGCCGGGTGCGGGTCCGCACCGGCGCCGCGTGGAGAAGCTCGGGGTTCTCTTCCGCCTCGCGCGCGATGGCGAGCAGGGCGTCGCAGAACTCGTCGAGGACCTCCATGCATTCGGTCTCGGTCGGCTCGATCATGATCGCCCCCTTGACCACCAGCGGGAAGTAGATGGTCGGCGGGTGATAGCCATAGTCGATCAGCCGCTTGGCGAGGTCGAGGGTATGGCAGTCCCCTTTCAGGTCGCGATCGGAGAAGACGACCTCGTGCAGCGAGCGCTTGCGGTGCGGCAGGTGGAAGGCCCCCTCGAGGCGGGCGCGTACGTAGTTGGCGTTGAGGACGGCGAGCTCGCTGGCGCGGCGCAGGCCGGCTCCCCCCATTGCCAGGATATAGGCATAGGCGCGCACCATGATGCCGAAGTTGCCATAGAAAGAGCGCATTCGGCCGATCGACTGCGGACGGTCGCTGTCGAGACGGTAGCCGTCCTTTTCCTGCACCACCACCGGCGAGGGGAGAAAGGGTTCGAGGGCCGCGGTCACGCCGACCGGTCCGGACCCCGGTCCGCCGCCACCATGGGGGGTAGAGAAGGTCTTGTGCAAGTTGAAGTGCATGACGTCGATCCCCATGTCGCCGGGCCGGGCGATCCCCATCAGGGCGTTAAGGTTGGCGCCGTCGCAGTAGACGAGTCCCCCCTTGGCATGCACCACCGCGCAGATCTCGCGAATCTCCGACTCGAAGAGGCCGAGGGTGTTGGGGTTGGTCACCATCAGCGCCGCGACCTCGTCGTCCATCAGCGCCGTCACGGCGGCGGCCGAAAGGACCCCTTCGGAGGCGACCGGGACCACCTCGTAACCGCAGAGGGCCGCCGAAGCGGGATTGGTGCCGTGGGCGGTGTCGGGGATGATCACCTTGCGTCGCGCATTTCCCTGCGCTTCGTGCCAGGCCCGGATCATCAGCATCCCGGCCAGCTCACCGTGGGCACCGGCGGCCGGTTGCAAGGTCACCGCCGGAAAGCCGGAGATCTCGGCGAGCGCCTCCTGCAGCCGGCACATCAGCGCCAGCGCCCCCTGGGCGAGCTTTTCCGGGGTCTGCGGATGCACCCCGGCGAGACCGGGGAGCCGCGCCGCCACCTCATTGACCTTGGGGTTGTACTTCATGGTGCAGCTGCCGAGGGGATAGAGCCCGGAGTCGACCCCGTAGTTCCAGGTCGAGAGGCGCGTGAAGTGACGCACCACGTCGATCTCGGAGAGCTCGGGAAAGCCGGCCACGGCATCCCGCACCAGTTCCTTTGGCAGCTCGGCCGCGGGGACATCGAGGGGCGGAAGGCTGTAGCCGCGCCGACCGGGGTCGGAATGTTCAAAGAGGAGTTTTTCGTTCAGCACCAGGCCGCTGGTTCCCAGACTCTTCATGCCAGCACCTCCTGCAGCGCGGTGACCAGGGCATCGATCTCCTCACGGCGGTTCTGTTCGGTGACGCAGACCAGGATGCGGCGCTCGTCCGCGGCCCGGTAGCGGCCAAGGTCAACGCCGCCGAGGATGCTGCGCTCGGCGAGGGCGGCGAGAACGTCAGCGGCGGGGCGCGGCGTTTCGATGACAAATTCGTTAAAACTCGGTCCGGCAAAGGGGAGGGTCACTCCCGGCAGGGCAGCCAGCCCTTTCCGGGCGTAGGCCGCCTTGGCCAGGTTCTGCTGCGCCACCTCGCGAATACCGGCCTTGCCGAGGAGCGCCAGGTAGACAGTGACCATCAGGGCGCAAAGCCCCTGGTTGGAACAGATGTTGGAGGTCGCCTTTTCGCGCCGGATGTGCTGCTCGCGTGTCGCCAGGGTGAGGACGAAGCCGCGGTGGCCATCGCGATCGAGGGTCTGGCCGATGAGCCGCCCCGGCATGTTGCGCAGGAACTTCTGGCGCGCGGCGAAGAAGCCGACGCCGGGACCGCCATAGGAGACCGGGATGCCGAAACTCTGTCCCTCGCCGACGGCGATGTCGGCACCGAGTTCACCCGGCGACTTGAGCAGGCCAAGGGCGATCGGCTCGGCGGTAGCGCTGACCAGCAGCGCCCCGGCGCCATGGGCGATGGCAGCGAGACCGGCGAGGTCTTCGATGACGCCGAAGAAGTTCGGATAGCCGGCAACCAGCGCCGCGGTCTCGCCGTCGATCAAGGCAGCCAGCTGCGCCGCGTCGGTCCCCCCGGTGGTTGCACAGGGGACTTCCACCAGGTCGAGGCCGAGGTATTTGCCATAGGTGGTGACCGTCTGGCGGTAGTCGGGATGCAGACCGGCCGAGAGGATCACCTTGCGGCGCCGGGTGGCGCGGACCGCCAGCAGCACCGCTTCGGCACAGGCCGAGGCGCCGTCGTACATGGAGGCATTCGCCTGGTCCATGCCGGTCAGCTGGCAGATCAGCGTCTGGAACTCGAAGATCGCCTGCAGCGTCCCCTGGCTGATTTCGGGCTGGTAGGGGGTATAGGCGGTATAGAACTCACTGCGCGAGACCAGCTGGTCGACCACCGCCGGGATGAAATGATTGTAGGCGCCGCCGCCGAGAAAGGAGCTGTAATCGGCGGCGGTGGCATTTTGGGCAGCGAGACGCTGCAATTCGCGCAGCAGGTCGCTCTCGGCCAGGGCCGCGCCCAGTTGCAGCGGCCGCTGCAAGCGGACCGCGGGCGGGACCTCGCAGAAGAGGTCCTCGACGGAGGTGACGCCGATCGCCGCCAGCATCTGGCGCACGTCCTCCTCGGTATGGGGCAGGTAACGCATGGCAATCTCCCGGTAGAGGGTCGAGGCGTTTCAGTCCTGCTCGGCGACAAATTCCTGGTAGGCATCGGCGTCGAGGAGATCGTCGAGCTGGGCCGGATCGCTGAGGCGGATCTTGATCATCCAGCCATCCTCGTAGGGAGAGGTATTGATCACCTCGGGGGCGTCCGGGAGCTCTTCGTTGACCTCGACCACTTCGCCGGAGACGGGGGCATAGACATCGGAGACCGCCTTGACCGACTCGACAACGCCGAAGGGCTTGCCGACCTCGACCATCGTGCCGACCTCGGGGAGTTCAACGAAGACCACATCGCCGAGGGCGTCCTGGGCAAAGTCCGTGATGCCGACGGTGACGAGCTCCTCCTCGATCAGAACCCATTCGTGTTCCTCGGTGTACTTCAACTCTTCGGGAAATTCCATGGTCTCCTCCTTGGCGATGGGGGCGGCAGCAGCGCCCCGGGGCGATCGGCCGATCGCCGCATAGTGACGTCTATTTTTGGATGAACGGGGTCTTTACCACTTCCGCGCCGACCTGGCGATTGCGGATACCGACGCTCAAACGGGTTCCAATCGCGGCGCAGTCGGGACGCACCAGGGCCAGGGCGATACCGACCCGCAGCACCGGCGACATGGTGCCGCTGGTGACGACGCCGACCTGCTCGGCGCCGGCAAAGAGGGGATAGTCGGCCCGCGGCACCCCGGCTTCGGTCATCTGCACCCCGACCAGCCGGCGCGGCACGCCGGTCTCCTGCTGCCTGCGCAGAGCCGCGGCGCCGATAAAGCTCGGCTTGTCGAGCTTGGTGATCCAGCCGATACCCCCCTCCAGCGGCGAGATCTCCGGGGAAAGCTCGTGACCGTAGAGGGCGTACTTCATCTCCAGCCGCAGGGTATCGCGGGCGCCGAGGCCGATCGGGACGAGGCCGTCCTCGCGACCGACCTCGAGCAGGGCATTCCAGAGCTGCTCGGCGGCGGCGGGGGCGAAGTAGAGCTCGAAGCCGGCTTCCCCGGTATAGCCGGTACGGGAGATGATCGCCGGCACGCCGTCGACCACCCCTTCGGCAAAATGATAGTAGCGGATCGCGGCGAGGTCGGTGGCGGTGAGCCGGGCCAGGATCGCTTCGGCGGCCGGCCCCTGCAGGGCGAGTTGGGCGAAGTCGTTGCTGAGGTTGCGCAGGGTCACGCCGGGGAAGTCCCCCTCCGCGAGGACCTGCTCCATCCAGGCGAAATCCTTGTCGGCGTTGGCGGCGTTGACGCAGAAGAGGTAATGCTCGGCGTCGAAGCGGTAGAGGGTGACGTCATCCACGACCCCGCCGTGGGGGTAGCAGAAGGCGCTGTACTGGACCTGGCCGTTGACCAGCCGCGCAGCGTCGTTGATGGTCAGCTCCTGGATGTAGGCCAGCGCCCCCGGTCCCCGGACTTCAATCTCGCCCATGTGGGAGACGTCGAAGAGGCCGGCGGCGTTGCGCACCGCCAGGTGTTCCTCGATCACCCCGCGGTACTGCACCGGCATGTCCCAGCCACCGAACTCGACCATGCGGGCGCCGAGCTTGCGGTGCGCATCATTCAACGGGGTCTTCTTCAGCATGGTTCCTCCGTGGCAGGGCAAGGTAAAATTTTGAATTTCGCGTTCAACTCAAAATTCAAAATTCAGAATTCAACATTCAGAATCATCCCAGAATCTCCGGGATCAGCTCCTCGCCGCCGAGGGTCATCAGGTGCACCCCCTGGCACTCGGCGCGGGCGGCGGCGACCAGCTCCCGGGCGATGGCGACTCCCTCGGCGCGGGGGTCGGCAGCTCCTTCGAGGCGGGCGATCAGCCTTTCCGGCACCCGCACCCCGGGGATATGGTCGTTGAGAAAGCGGGCCATCCTGGCGCTCTTGAGGAGCAGCACGCCAAGCAGCACCGGCACGCCCAGGGGGCGCGCGGCCGCCATGAAGGTCTTGAGGCGATAGGTATCGAAAACCGCCTGGGTCTGAAAGAAGCGGGCGCCGTTCTTGATCTTCTTGTCGAACTTCTGGAACATCAGCTCGAAGGGCTCGGCTTCCGGCGTCACCGCCGCCCCGGCGAAGAAGCGCGGCGTTCCGCGCAGCGCCTTGCCGGCCATGTCGCTCCCCCGCGCCAGGCCGTCGGCCACCTGCAGCAGCTGCACCGAATCGAGGTCGAAGACTGCCCGCGCCTGGGGATGATCGCCGAAGCGGGCGTGGTCGCCGGAGAGGAGGAGCAGGTTCTCGATGCCGAGAGCAGCGGCGCCGAGCAGATCGGCCTGCAGCGCCATGCGATTGCGGTCGCGGCAGGTGAGCTGCAGGATCGGCTCGAACCCCTCCCGCACCAGCATCCCGGCCAGGGCCAGCGGGCTGAGGCGCATGTTCGCCCCCTGGTTGTCAGTGACGTTGATCGCCGTCACCCCGGAGAGCTGCTGCGCCTTGGCCAGCGCCTCGCCGACGTCGCACCCCTTGGGGGGCGCGATTTCGGCGGTGACGACGAAGCTGCCGGCGGCCAGTTGTTGCTGCAGCAGGGACATGGAGACTCGGAAAAGTTCGGAGAGCTGGGTTCTGAGTGGGAAAGGGCCTGGGCGAATTCGCCACTCGCTATCGGAGGTTCAATTTTCCCGGCTTGCGGACCTTCCCCCAGTTCTTGGGCGGGACCGGGCGGGCGAAGACCCCCTTGCGCCCCTGGCGCTTGAGGCGCTCAAAGATCAGGTTCCAGGCGCAGTCGAGCTCGCGGTCGGCCTCGCAGCGCCCCTGCTCCATGCCGCCGCAGGGGCCGTTGAGAAGCCCTTTGGCACAGGTGGTGACTGGGCAGATGCCGGCGGTCTCATTGAGGATGCAATCCCCGCACAGCGAACATTTCTCCTCGTACTGCCCGACGCGGCGGACATTGCCGAGGAAGAGTGAGTTGAGGCCGCCGATGACCCGCAAGTCGGTATTGGCAGAGAGCGACTGGATACCGGAGCCGCAGGCCAGAACCAGCAGCGCTTCGGCGCTGTCGACCGCGGCCCGATGCTGGCGCAGGTCGCGGGCGGCGCGCAGGATGTGGCACGCCTCGTCGACGATCATGCTGCCGGTCACCTCGCGCCCCTGTTCCTGCAACCACTCCTGGAGCCGGAAGACCTCTTCCTCCCCCCCTGCCTTGCAGGCGGTGGCGCAGGCCGCGCAGCCGACCAGGAAGAGTCGTTGCAACCCGTCGATGGCGGCAAGGATCTCCGCGGGATTTTTCTGTTCGCTGATAATCATCCGGCTATCGGGGGGGGGCGCCCCGTTTCTAGGCCTTGGCCGCGGCGCGGCGCTTGGCGCTCTCGACCGTGTTGTAGAGGAGCATGGTGATCGTCATCGGGCCGACACCGCCGGGGACCGGGGTGATGGCGCTGGCCCGCGCTTTGGCCGCCTCGAACTCGACGTCGCCGACCAGTTTCTTGTCACCGACCCGGTTGACGCCGACATCGATAACGACCGCGCCCTCCTTGATCCAGGCGCCCTTGATCATCTCCGGGCGGCCGACGGCGGCGATCACCACATCGGCCGCTGCCACCTTGGCGGCGAGATCACGGGTGCGGGAATGACAGATGGTCACCGTGGCGTGCTCGGCAAGGCACATCAGCGCCACCGGCTTGCCGACGATATTGGAGCGACCGACCACCACCACTTCCTTCCCTTTCAGGTCGACCCCGGTCGCCTCGAGCATCTTCATTACCCCGTAGGGGGTGCAGGGCTGGAAGAGGGGATTGCCGGTCACCAGACGGCCGACGTTGTAGGGGTGGAAACCGTCGACGTCCTTTTGCGGCGAGATCGCCTCGAGTACCTTCCCCTCGTCGATCTGAGCGGGGAGCGGCAACTGCACCAGGATTCCGTCGATGCGGGGGTCGCGGTTGAGTTCGTCGATCAGGGCGAGAAGCTGCGCCTCGCTGGTCTGCGCCGGCAGCTTGTGCTCGTCGGAATAGATCCCGGCCTGCTCGCAGGCCTTCTCCTTCATCGATACATAAACGCGGCTCGCCGGGTCGTCACCGACCAGCACCACCGCCAGCCCGGGAGTCGTTCCGAACGCTTTCAGTTGTGCCACGTCTGCCGCGATCGCCTCGCGCAGCCGGGCGGCGATTGCCTTGCCGTCAATAATCTTTTCCACCTGCTGACACCTCCCTGAAAATGGAAGTCAACTCTACACAACCCCTCCCGGCTTGTAAAGAAAAAGGCTGCGCAAATGCCCGCCCTGGCTGGGTTTGCCGGCTAACCCGCCGATTTTTCGAGGAGCGCGGCGAGGCGCTGGCGCCGTGCCGCTAGCGGGAGGTCGGCGAGGGTCTGCACCGCGGCATAAAAGCGCGGCAGGTCCCCGTCCTGCTCGGCGAGCAGCTGCTGAAAGGCCGGGAGCAGGCGGCGGTAGGTATTCACCGCGACAAAGCGGCCATTGTTGAGCGGTTCGGCAAACCAGCGGTCATACCCGGCATAGCCCTGCCAACTCGCCTTGAGGCGCTCTTGGGCGACGCGCATGTCGGCCAGGATCGCCGCCTTCGCGCGCCGCATTTCTGCCGCCGGCAGCTCTTCGCCGTAGAGCGCTGCGAGGCGGCCACGGGTTACGCTGACCAGGGCCAGGAACTCGGCCTGGCGCCCTTCCCGGAGTTGATGGGCCTGACGGGCGGCATCATCGCCATAGCGGTCGAGCCAGCGCTCGACCCCGGCGATCTCCACCGTCATGGCGAAGGCCTCGTTGAAATCGGCATCCCCCTTGGCATAGACCTGCTGGTGCGCCAGTTCGTGAAAGATCAGGCCGGCGGTCGCATCGGTCGGACCCTGGACAAAGGTGTTAAGGACCGGGTCGTCGAACCAGCCGAGGGTCGAATAGGCCGTCACCCCGTAGACGTAGACATCGTCGCCACCACTGGCAAGGCCGGCAGCAAACTCCCGGGCGGCGGCCTCGGCATAATAGCCGCGGTAGGGGACGCAGCCGGCGACCGGAAAGCACCAGCGGCGGGGCTCCAGGGAGAATTCGGGGGCCGCGACCACATTCCAGACCACGCAGGGGCGCTCGAGGTCGGCATAGCAGCGATAGCTGCCGTTGTCGGGCAGACCGAGCTCGCGGCTGGCAAATTCGCGGATCGCGAGGATGGTGGTCAGTTTCTGGCGCAGATCAGGGGCGGTGGTCGGGTCATCGATGAGGCGCTGGATATCGCGCCGCCGGGAGAGGAGATCCCATTGTCCCTGGGCGGCCTGGCGATAGTAGCCAAGATCACCACAGGCGCCGAGGCCAAGGGGGAACAGACCTGCCAGCAGCAGGACCAGCAGTCCGCACCAGCGACGCAGCCTCATGGTCCGCTCCTTTCCGGTCCGGCAGGTATTGGGAGGTTGGGGCTCAGGTCGAGCAGAAGATCAGAGGTGGCGGCCACAGACCTTGGCCAGCTCGGTCAGTGCCAGCAGCTCCCCCTTGCCAAAATCGCTGCCAGCCAGCTGCTGGTCGGCCCCCTTGCGGCAGACCTGGAGGACGCCGATGATTGCCTCCTCTTTCCAGAGCGGAACGCTCATGATCTTCTGGATCGGCTTGGGCGCTTCGGAGGCATCCGGGTCGGTGCGAATCTGCTCAAAAATGGCGACGTGGCGGGCCGACGCGAAGTGGTTGTTGATAAACCCCTTCTTCTCCTGCACGGTCCGGGAGATCAGGGCATCGGCCGAGCTCAGCGGAATGGTGCCCGTCTTGGCCAGGCGTAGCGGCCAGCGAAAGGAGAGGGACTGCCCCTCCGGAGAATAGCGGAAGAAGGCGACCTCCCCGGGCTTGACCTTGTAAATCTGGCAGAGCGCCTGCACCGCTGCGCTCATCCGCTCTTCTTCGCTGGTGCGGGAGGCGAGCTGAACGTCCAGGGTCGTACAGAGTTCTTCCAGTGTCATCGGCTCCTCCTCGGGCAGTACCCGGCAATGCAAAGCAACCCTTATGCGACCGGCCCGGTTGGGGGCGGTTCCGGCTCACCCTTGAAAGGAGATTAGTATAGCGCGTCAGCGCTGGACGCAACAGAGGTCAAATGAATTCCCGCCCGAGGATCGGATGCCGGCAGCGGTCAACCGTTGGCCGCCTTGGGACAGCCGGCACAGCCGCCGGTCGCCTCGCCGCCGCAGGCGGCAGGCTTGGCCTTCCCCTCTGCGTACCCCTGCTGGTACCAGCCCCCCCCTTTGAGAGCAAAACCGGTCTGGGAGATCAGTTTTTTCAAGGGTCCACCGCACGCCCGGCATTCGGTGAGGGGCGCATCGGAAAATTTCTGGCGGGCTTCGACAATTTGCTGACAGGCTTCACACTGGTATTCGTAAACGGGCATGACAGGTTCCTCCAGGTCGATAAATTCGCTGCCAATCTAATGGCTTTCCCCCGCCCTTGTCAAGGGTGCGCGGGGGGATCTTTTGCGCCGGGCGACGGCGCCGGCCAAACCGCCGCACATTTTTCGGTTTTCGCCAAGATCACCGATTGACATCCGTCTCCCCCATGCAGTAATGTCCATAATTGTCCAGCGCATGAGACAAATAAGATTCATGAGGTAAAAATGAACCTTTCTGTTAAAAGCGCCGCCGCGCTGCTGTCGGTATCGGAAAAGACCATCTACCGCTGGATCAAGCAGGAGATCATTCCGGCGTACAAGATTCATGAAAGCTACCGCTTCAACCGGGCGGAACTGATCGAGTGGGCGACCTCCAGGCGCATGGGGGTCTCAGCGGAGGCTTTCAGTGAGCCGGAGATCGGTTCGCAGCCGCTGCCGAGCCTGGGCGAAGCCCTCGAAGCCGGCGGCGTCTTCTACCGCATCGAGGGGAAGACCCGGGACGAAGTGCTCGCCGACGTGGTCGGCCATCTGCGCCTCCCCGACGAGGTCGACCGCGATTACCTGCGCAAGGTCCTGATCGCCCGGGAGGAGTTGGCATCAACCGCCATCGGCGCCGGCATCGCCCTCCCCCACCCCCGCAATCCGCCCCTGGTGCATGTCGTCCGGCCCTCGGTCACCCTCTGCTTCCTGGAAAATCCCGTCGACTTCAAGGCCCTCGATGGCGTTCCGGTGCAGGTCCTGCTGACCCTCCTCTCGCCTTCGGTGCGGCTCCACCTTCACCTCCTGTCACTGCTCGGTTTTGCCCTCCGCGACCCGGGGTTCCGCAACGCCCTGCAGGAGCAGGCCGGGCGCGAGCCGATCTTTGCCGCCCTCACCGAGGCCGAAGCGGCAGTGCGCGGGACCAAACGGGCGCGCCTTACCCCCTAACCGACAGCAGGATCGATCCGCAGGTCATGCCCTATTCTCTCGAAAAACGCAAATCGTCGCTGTTTCAGGAACGCCCCTGGGTCTTTCTCTACGGGTCGCTGCTGGCCGGCTGCGCCGGTTATGTCAATGTCGTCCTGCTCGGCATCTACCATGTCCCGGTCAGTCACATGACCGGCGCCACCTCGCGCCTCGCCATCGATCTCTCCACCGGGGACTTCAAGGATCTCTACGGCGCCCTCGGCATCTTCGCCGGCTTTCTCCTCGGCGCCATCCTCGGCGGGGCCCTGATCGGCGGCACCCAGGTGCTGCCGGGACGCCGTTACGGCATCGCCATGATGATCGAGGGGGGGTTGCTCGGCCTCTCGTTCCTGCTCCTCGTCACCGGCAGCATGAAGGGGATCACCGCCGCCGCCATCGCCTGTGGCCTGCAGAACGCCATGGCCAGCAGCTATTGCGGCCTGATCATCCGCACCACCCATGTTTCGGGGATGGTCACCGACATCGGCGTCCTCCTTGGCCAGATGCTTCGCTACCGGCGCCTCGAATTCTGGAAGCTGGCGCTCCTCTGCAGCCTGCTGAGCGGCTTCTTCTGCGGTGGCCTGCTGGGAGGCTACGGGTTCGCCCGCTTCGGGGTGCCCGCCCTGGTCCCGGCTGCCCTCGGCTGCTTTTTCGCCGGGCTGGCCTATTTCGATTGGCGCCGCCGCCACCGGGCCGACCTGCCGGTCGACCGTTGGGGCTATTTCCCTCCCGACGAGGTGCCCGGCTCATGACCTGTTTCCCCGCCGCTCTCGTCCTCCTCGCCGCTGGCGCCTTTTGCGCCCTGCTGACCGGCCGCAGATCGGACCTCGCCTCCCTGATCGGTACCCTGAGCAGCGTCGGCGGCGGCCTCCTCGCCCTGGCCGCGGCCTGGCCGGTACTGGCCGGTGGCAGGGAACTCACCTGGTCCGCCCCCTGGAGGGTCCCGGCGGGGGTGTTCGCCCTGCGGCTCGACCCGCTGGCGGCCTGGTTTGTGCTGCCGATCGCGCTCCTCGGCATCTGCTGCGCCCTCTTCGGCGCCAGCTACCTGCGGGGGGAGGGAAAATCCCGGTCGCTGGCCCCCCACTGGTTCCATTACAACCTGCTGCTGGCCGCCATGCTGCTGGTGGCCACCGCGGCCAACGCCGTCCTCTTCCTGGCCGCCTGGGAGATCATGACCCTCACTTCCTTCTTTCTCGTCGCCTGGGACCATCGCCACACCGAGGCGCGCCAGGCCGCCTGGCTCTACCTGCTTGCTGCCCACTGCGGACTGATGCTCCTCCTCGCCCTCTTTCTCGAGGCCGGGGTCTACTGCGGGAGCTTCAACTTTGCCGCCTTCACCCCCCTCGGCCAGCTCCCCGCCGCCAACGCCGCCGGTTTCTTTCTCCTCGCCCTCTTCGGCTTCGGCGTCAAGGCCGGGCTGCTGCCGCTGCATATCTGGCTCCCCGACGCCCATCCGGCGGCGCCGAGTCACATCTCCGCCCTGATGTCGGGGGTGCTGGTCAAGACCGGCATCTACGGCCTCCTGCGCATCCTCACCCTGCTGCCGCCGGCGCCGGCCTGGTGGGGCTGGCTCCTCGCCGGTCTTGGCGGTCTCGGCGCCCTTTACGGTATCGCCCTGGCCTGTCTGCAACAGGACATCAAGCGCTGCCTCGCCTATTCAACCATCGAGAATGTCGGTATCATCTTTCTCGGTCTCGGTTTCGGCCTGGTGGCCCAGGCCCAGGGACATCCTGCCATCGCGCTCCTCGCCTTCGCCGGGGGGATGTTGCATATCTGGAACCACGCCCTCTTCAAGGGCCTGATGTTTCTGGGTGCCGGCGCGCTGGTTCACGCCACTGGCACGCGCAACATGAACCGCATGGGCGGGTTGCTGCGCCGCATGCCGCTGACCGGCCTGCTCTGGATCGGCGGCAGCCTGGCAATCAGTGCCCTTCCCCCCTTGAACGGCCTGATCAGCGAGTGGCGATCTACCTCGGCCTGCTGCAGGCCGGCCTGCTGCCGACCAACTTCATCGCCCTGCCGGCGCTGCTCCTGATCGGCCTGCTCGGCACCGTCGGCGCCCTGGCGCTGGTGACCTTTGTCCGGCTGATCGGCATCTGCCTGCTCGGGGAAGGCCGGGAGGAAGCGGCCAGACGGGCCCACGAGGCGACCCCGCTGATGCTTGGGCCCATGGTGCTGCTGTTCGGCGGCTGTATGGCCATCGCCCTATGCCCGCAGGGGGTGTTCCACCTGCTGCAGGGCCCCCTGGCCCAGTTGCTCCCCGGTCCGGAACTCTTCCTGCTGCCGCCATCCCTGGCCCGGCTTGGCCACGCCGGCGGCATCCTGATCCTGGCCCTGCTGACGGCGGGGGTGCTGTTGCGCTGGCTGCGCCGGGTGCGACCGCAGGCGACGGCCGCCACCTGGGGCTGCGGCTACCCCGTGCCGACGCCGCGCATGGCCTACACCGGCGCCGCCTTTTCCGGCCTGCTGAGCCACGGCATCCTCCCGCGGAGCCTCGCCCCGGCGGCCGAGGGGGGCCGGGTCGGCGGCCTTTCGGCAGAACCGGCGGCGCTGCGCCTGACCTTTCTCGACCCGGTGCTGGTCCATTCCTGGCAACCCTTCTTCGCCTGGTGTGCCGAGCGCTGCCAGCGATTGCGCTGGCTGCAGCAGGGACGCTTGCCGGTCTACCTCCTCTACATGTTCGCGGCGATCACTCTGCTGCTCGCCTGGACCTTCTGGATGGAACGGGGAGGATAGGATGCTCTGGCTGCTCCTCGGACTACTGCTGATCGCCGGCTCCGGAATCCCCGGCCTCTTCCTCCCCCGGGACGGACAGGGTGGCGAGCGGATCGCCTGCGGCCTGCTCCTGACCGGGGTCCTTATCTGCACCTGGCCCCTGATCGGCATCTTCTGCGGCCAGAGTCTGCTTCTCGACGCCCACTGGGCCGTTCCCGGCGGCCGCTTCGTCCTCGAACTGGACGCCATCTCGGCGGCCTTTGTCGCACCGCTGCTATTGGTCGTCGCCACCGGCGCCTGTTACAGCCTCGGCTACTGGCCGCAACACCGGCATCCGGGCAACGGCCGCAAGCTGCGCCTCTTCTACGGCCTGATCGCCGGCGCCATGCTGCTGCTGCTGACGGCCCGCAACAGCCTTCTCTTTCTCCTCGCCTGGGAGACGATGGCCCTTTCGGGCTATTTCCTGATCACTACCGAAGACGAAAAGGCGGAGGCGCGCCGGGCCGGCTACATCTACCTGATCGCCACCCACAGCGGTACCCTCGCCCTCTTCGGCCTCTTCGCCCTGCTCGCTCCCGGCGGCGGGAGCGGCATCTGGCCGGCGGCCGGCAGCCTCCCGGCGGCCGGCAGTGCGGTCTTCCTGCTCGCCCTCTTCGGCTTCGGCATGAAGGCCGGCCTGATGCCGCTGCACGTCTGGCTCCCCGGCGCCCATGCCGCCGCCCCCAGCCACGCCTCGGCCCTCCTCTCCGGGGTGATGATCAAGACCGGCATCTACGGCCTGGTACGGCTTACCTCCTTCTTTGCCGCCATCCCCCCCTGGTGGGGATGGACGGTGCTGCTCCTCGGCGCGGTCTCCGGCATCCTCGGCGTGGCTCTCGCCCTGGCCCAGCATGACATCAAGCGGCTGCTCGCCTATCACAGCGTCGAGAATATCGGCATCATCGCCCTCGGCCTCGGACTGGCCCTGCTCGGCCGCAGCTACGGGCAGCCGGAGCTGGTGCTCCTCGGCCTCTCCGGATGCCTGCTGCACGTGGCCAACCACGGGCTCTTCAAGTCGCTCCTCTTTCTTGGCGCCGGATCGATGATCCATGCCACCGGCAGTCGCGAGATCGGTCATTTCGGCGGCCTGCTCGGGCGTCAGCGCTGGACCGGGCTCCTCTTCCTCGGCGGCGCGGTGGCGATCAGCGGCCTCCCCCCCTTCAACGGCTTCGTCAGCGAGTGGCTGATCTACCTCGGCGCCTTCCAGACCCTCGCTGTGAGCGGATCGCCCCTTCCCGGTGCGCTGTTTGCCGCGCCGGCCCTGGCCTTGATCGGCGGGCTGGCGCTGGCCTGCTTCGTCAAGGTCTTCGGCCTCAGTTTTCTCGGCACGGCTCGCAGCGAGGCTGCCGCGCACGCCCAGGAAGCGCCGCCGGTGATGCTCTGGCCGATGGCGCTGCTCCTCCTCGCCTGTGCCGGGATCGGCCTGCTGCCGGGGAGCCTGCGCCCGCTGCTGGAACGGGCCGCGCAGGCCTGGACCGGGGCGCTGCCACTCCCCCCCCTCGCCCCGCAGCTGGCGCCGCTGACGGTCATTGGTGGCGCCGGCTGGCTGCTTGTCGCCCTCCTCCTGCTCGTGGGCTGGTGGCTGCGCCGGCGCAGTGCCGCGGCGCCGCGCCAATGCGGCACCTGGGGCTGCGGCTATCCCCTTTCCACCCCGCGCATGCAGTACAGCGCCAGTTCCTTTGCCGACGGACTGGTCCGGCTGTTCCGCTTCGTTCTCGGCAGTGAACGGCACGGTGGGAGGGTGGCCGGCCTCTTTCCCGAGCGCGCCGAGTTGGCCGGGCATACGCCGGACCCGGTCCTCGATCGCGGCCTGACCCCGCTCTTTTCCGGCCTCGCCCGGCTCCTCTACCGGCTGCGGCGCGGCATCCAGAACGGCCTCGTCGCCAGCTACCTGTTCTACATCGCCTTGACCGTGGTCGTTCTGCTGACCCTGCTCAGCCGTTGAAAGGATTGCACCGATGATCGGCCGGATCCTGTTGCAACTTGCCATCCTGCTCCTGTTTGCCCCGCTGCTTTTGGGGGTGATCACCAAGACCAAGGCGCTCTTTGCCGGCCGCGTCGGGCCGCCGCTGCTGCAGCCCTACTTCGACCTTTTCCGCCTCTGGCGCAAGGGGTTCGTCATCAGCCGCACCACCACCTGGGTCTTCCTCGCCGGGCCGGTGGTCGGCCTGGTGGTCCCGCTCCTCGCCGCGATGCTGATCCCCTTCGGCGGCCTGGGCGCCCCGATCTCCTTCAGTGGCGACCTGATTCTCTTCGTCTATCTTTTCGGCCTCGCCCGTTTCTTCACCGCCGCTGCCGCCCTCGATACCGGCTCGAGTTTCGAAGGGATGGGGGCGGCCCGGGAGGTGACCTTCGCCTGCCTCGCCGAGCCGACCGTCCTCTTCGCGCTGCTGGTCCTCGCCCGCGGCGCCGGCAGCCTCGCCCTCGGGGATTTGCTCGGGCCGCAGCTGGCCGCGCAGTGGCACGGCAATGGCGGCGCCTCGCTCGGCCTGATCCTGGTCTGCCTCTTCGTGGTGCTGCTGGTGGAAAATTCGCGCATCCCCTTCGACGATCCCAACACCCACCTCGAACTGACCATGATCCATGAGGTGATGGTGCTCGATCACAGCGGCCCGGCCTTCGGCATGATCCTCTACGGCGCCGCGATGAAGCTGCTGGTGCTGGGAGCATTGCTGGTGCGCGTCGCGTTGCCGGTGCAGACCGGCTCGCTCCTGCTCGACCTGCTCGTCTTCCTGGCGGGATTGCTGGGGCTGGCGGTGCTGATCGGCGTGGTCGAGTCGACCATGGCGCGGCTCAAGCTGCCGCGGGTGCCGCAGGTGCTGGTCGGCACCACCCTCCTCTCGATCTTCGCCCTGGTCCTGGTCCTGCGTTAGGAGACCCCCGATGTCGAACCTGCTCTTGCTGATCGTCATTCTGATCAACTTCTTCACCCTCGGCAGCGCCCGGCTCGTCGCCTGCATCCGGGCCGTCGCCTTTCAGGGCGCCCTCCTCGCGCTCCTGCCCCTGGCCGCCCACGGCCTCTCCGGCCATGCCCTGCTCCTCGGCGCCGGCGCCCTCGCCTTCAAGGGGATCTTCATTCCCTGGCTGCTGCTGCGGGCGATTCGCGAAGTGCGCATCCGCCGCGAGGTCGAGCCCTTCATCGGCTTCGTGCCGACCCTGGTGATCGGCGCCCTGGTCACCGCCGGCGCCTTCATCTTCTCCGGCTTCCTGCCGCTGGCCCCGGAACACCAGGACGGGCTCTTCGTGCCGACCGCGCTGGCGACCATGGCGAGCGGTTTTCTGCTCCTGATCACGCGGCGCAAGGCGATCACCCAGGTCCTCGGCTACCTGATGCTGGAAAACGGCATCTTCGTCTTCGCCGTCCTCCTCTCGACGGCGATTCCGCTGATGGTCGAGGCGGGGATCCTCCTCGACCTGCTGGTCGGTGTCTTCGTCATGGGGATCGTCCTCAACCAGATCAGCCGCGAGTTCTCGACCCTGAATACCGAACGCCTGACCGCCCTGAAGGAATAGCGCCATGCTTCTGCTGCTGATTCTCCTCCCCCTTGCCGCTGCGCTGCTCGCCTTGATCCTCCCCTGGCATCAGGGACGCTCCTGGCTCCTCCCCGTCAGCGGCGGGCTGCACCTGCTCCTCGCCGGGTTTCTCGTCGCCGCCCCGGAGGCCGGCTTCGGCCCCTGGATCGGCCTCGACGCCCTCTCCCGGCTGGTGCTGATCGTCACCAGCCTCCTCTATTTCGGCTGCGCGCTCTATGCGGTCGGCTACCTCGATCTGCGCCGGGACCGCGGCAACCGGGTCATCGTCCCCTGCCTGCTGGTCTTTCTTGCCGCCATGACCCTGGCGATCTCGGCCCGCCATCTCGGCCTGCTCTGGATGGCGGTGGAAGCGACCACCATCGCCAGCGCGCCGCTGATCTATTACAACCGCAACCGGCTGTCGATCGAGGCGACCTGGAAATATCTGCTCCTCTGCTCCGTCGGCATCGCCCTGGCGATGCTCGGTATGCTCTTCGTCGCCTACGCCGCCCTGCTCGGCGGCGGCGTACCGGTCAACCTCCAGTTCGACAACCTCCTCGCCGGAGCGGCCACCCTCTCCCGCCCCTGGCTTCATGCCGGCTTCGTCTTTCTGCTGGTCGGTTTCGGCACCAAGATGGGCCTGGCCCCCCTGCACAGCTGGAAACCGGACGCCTACGGCGAAGCGCCGGGGATGGTCGGGGCGCTCCTCGCCGGCGGCCTCACCAGCGTCGCCTTTCTCGCCATCCTGCGCGCCCTGCAGCTGATGGTCGCTGCCGGCGACGGCGTCATGGCCCGCCAGACCCTGCTCGGCATGGGGCTGCTGTCGCTGCTGGTGGCGGCGGTCTTCATGGTGCGCCAGCCCGACATCAAGCGGCTCCTTGCCTACTCCTCGGTGGAGCATATGGGGATTCTCGCCATCGGCGTCGGTATCGGCGGCCTGGCGACCTTCGGCGCCATGTTTCATCTCGTCAACAACGCCCTGACCAAGGGCTGTCTCTTCCTATCCGCCGGCAACATCCAGCGTGCCTACGACAGCAAGCGACTCTCCGAGGTCCACGGCGCCATCGCCACCCTGCCGATCTCCGGCACCCTCTTCATGGCCGGCTTCCTCGCCATCACCGGCTCGCCCCCCTTCGGACCGTTCATGAGCGAATTCACCATTCTGCGCGGCATCTTCGGCAGCGGCCGGGTCGGGGTCGGATTGACCATGCTGCTGCTGCTGGCGGTAGTCTTTATCGGCATGGGAGCGACGGCCCTCACCGCTACCCAGGGGGAACCGGTCAAACTCGACACCGCCTTCAAAGACAGCCTGCTGCTGGTCCTGGCACCGATCGTCTTTCTGCTGCTGGTGCTGATCCTCGGCGTTTATCTCCCCGCGCCCCTGGAAAACGCCCTGCGCGATGCCGCCGCCCTGCTGGAGGTGCAGCCATGAGCCTGTCGAAACTGGTCCGTTTTCGCCATGGTCTCTCGGTCCCCCTCGCCGAGCTGCCGATTCTCGACTACGCCCAGTTCAGCGCTTCGCTGCTGGCGGACGTCGCGGCCGATGCCCGGGTGGCGAGCTATTTCGGCGTCCCGGTGGCGGCGGGGCTGGAGATCTTCGCCATCCTCGCCCACGACTGGAAGGAAGAGCTGGCCCTGCTGCGGACCCGGGTCAGCGGCAGTTTTCCGGCCCTGACGCCCCAGTGTCCGCAGCTCCACCTCTTCGAGCGGGAGCTGGCCGAGCAATTCGGCGTGCGTCCCCTCGATCACCCCTGGCTGAAACCGGTCCGTTTCCACGCCCCCTGGATCGATGCCGCCGACATCTGGGGACGGCCGCAGGGGAGCCACCCGGTGGCGGGGGAGATGGAATTCTACCGGGTCGAGGGGGAGGAGGTCCACGAGGTCGCGGTCGGCCCGGTCCACGCCGGGGTGATCGAACCGGGGCACTTCCGCTTCCAGTGCCACGGCGAGGAGGTGATGCACCTCGAGATCTCCCTCGGCTACCAGCATCGCGGCATCGAGCAGCAACTGCCGGGCGCGCCGCTCGCCAAGGCGAGCTACCTCTTCGAAACCGCTGCCGGCGATACCAGCATCGGCCACGCCACCGCCGGCTGCCAGCTCCTCGAAAGCCTCGGCGGCATCGAAGCGCCGCGGCGCGCGCAGGCGATTCGGGCCATCGCGCTGGAACTCGAACGGCTCGCCAATCACGTCGGCGATATCGGGGCCCTCGCCGGCGACGTCGGCTTTCTGCCGACCGCCTCTTTCTGCGGCCGGCTGCGCGGCGACTTTCTCAACCTGACCGCCGAGCTCTGCGGCAGCCGCTTCGGCCGGGGGCTGGTGCGACCGGGCGGGGTGATTTTCGATCTCGACGCCGCCCTCGCAAAGACCTTCGTCGAGCGCCTTCAGCTCCTCGAACGGGAAACCCGCGGCGCCATCGAACTCTGTTTCGACTCCCCGTCCGTCCTCGCCCGCTTCGAAGGGACGGGACCGATCAGCACCGATGATGCCGAGGCCCTCGGCCTGGTCGGGGTGGCGGCGCGGGCCTGCGGCCTGGTCCGGGACGCCCGTCTGCACCATCCCTTCGACGCCGGGGAAGGGCTGTTTGATACCCCGGTAATTGAGATCGACGGTGACGTCTTTGCCCGTGGCAACGTGCGCCGCCGGGAAATTTATGCCTCTTTCGAGCTGATCCGCCGCTTGCTGCGCCACCTTCCCGATGGTCCGCTGCGCACCCCCGCCGCCCCCCTTGCCGCCGACAGCCTCGCCGTCTCCCTCTGCGAAGGGTGGCGCGGCGAGGTGGTGCATGCGGCCCTTACCGGCGCCGACGGGCAGATCGTCCGCTACAAGATCGTCGATCCCTCTTTCCATAACTGGAGCGGGCTGGCGCTCGCCCTGCGCGGCCAGCAGATTTCCGACTTCCCGCTCTGCAACAAGAGCTTCAACCTGTCCTACTGCGGATTCGACCTATAGGAGTGCAGCCATGCTGGGTATTATCCGTGAACGCCTGCGCCAGGGACACCGTACCGGCAAGTTCCCGCGCGTCGAACCGACCCTGCCGTCCCGCTTCCGCGGCCTCCCTGTCGCCGCGACGGAGCTTTCAGCGCAGCAGCAGGCGCAGGCCGTGGCCGCTTGCCCCTGCGAAGCTCTCGCCAGCGCCGGCACCAGCCTCTGCATCGACCTTGGCCGCTGTCTCTTCTGCGGCGACTGTCCGCCTGCCGAGCAGGGGGCGCTGCAGTTCAGCAGCGATTACCGCCTCGCCGCCAGCAACCGCCACGACCTGCTGGTGGGGGAGCGTGAATACCGCCTGGCCGAAAAGCTCAACGCGCGCATGCTCAAACTCTTCGGCCGCTCCCTCAAGCTGCGCCAGGTTTCCGCCGGCGGCTGCAATGCCTGCGAAGCCGATCTCAATGTCCTTGGTACCCTGGTCTTCGATCTCGGCCGTTTTGGCATCCAGTTCGTCGCCTCCCCCCGCCACGCCGACGGCCTCCTGGTTACCGGACCGGTGACGGCGAACATGCGAAGTGCCCTGCTCGACACCTATGCCGCCATACCCGAACCGAAGCTGGTCATCGCTTCCGGCGCCTGCGCCATCGGCGGCGGACCCTTCCGCGACCTGGCCGAGGTCAACAATGGCGTCAGTGACCTGCTCCCGGTCGATCTCTATATCCCCGGCTGTCCGCCCCATCCCTACACGGCTCTCGACGGGCTGCTGCGCCTGCTCGGGCGCCGCTGATTATGCCCCCCCTGCGGTGCTCCCTGCGGTTGATTCTCACCGGTGGATAGGTTAAAGTCGTCCAACTCCGGCCCCCTTTTCCATTCCAGGGCGCCAATTCCACGGTTGCCCCCGGCCCCCTTCCGGTAGAGCCCTGCATGAGCATTAAGGGAAAACTGATTGGCCTGGTACTGCTGATGAGCCTGGTCTTTGCCATGCTCGCCGGTTATCTGCTCTGGGCCTCCTGGAAGATCCGCCACCAGGTAGGCTATTTCGTCCCTGCCATCAGTTATCTGCGGGGGATAGCCGATGTGCGCGCCAACCTTACCCGCCAGGTCAAGGAGGCGACCGACTACCTGGTCATGGGCGAAGCCGGAGACCGGGCCGGGTTTGCCCATTTCGGTCGCCTGACCCGGCAATCGTTTGAGCTGTGGGAGGGTTCGGCCCGCCAGCAAAAAGCGCTTGGCGTCGAGGGGGAGGGGGAAGACCTGGCGAAAGCGGAGACCATCCGGGCCAGTTATGACCTCTGGGAAGAGCAGATCCATCACCTCTTCAGTCTGGTCGATGCCGGGCACCAGAGCGAGGCGCAGCGACTCTTCGCCGATCAATCCGACCGCCTGATCGAAGGGGCGGTGCTGGCCCGGATCGATGAATCCCTGGAGGACGGCCTGAACGAGGTTCAGGACGCTTACCTCGACCTGCTGATGAGCGCCGGCATGATCCCCTGGATTGCCAGCGATGCCCTGCACCAGATCCGTGGCACCCAGGCCTCCATCGACTACCTGCTGGCGGTCAACCGCCTCAGCGCCGGGGTCAACAAGCAGCTCAAGGCCTTGCTCGACTACCTGTTCTTCGGCGCCGACCATGACCGCCAGTTCTTCGCCGACTACGGCAAGGACACCAAAAGTGCCATCGAGGCCTGCGCCCGGGCGGCGAATCGCAAGGCCGCCCTCGACCCTGCCAGCCGCTCCGATCTGCTCAACGAGGTTGTTACCATCGAGCGCAGCTACGGCCAGGTCCTCGCCCTGGCCGAAAAGGCGATCCACCTCAAACAGAACAACCAGACCGGCGCGGCCCTGGCCCTGATCGTCGAACAGCTCGATCCGCTCCTCGATGGCGGCCTGATGCCGAAACTCGCCCTGGCCCTCGACGATGGCGGCCAGGAGATCTTCAACCTGACCCGGGCCGCCAGTCGCCAGGGGGTGATCGTTGTTATCCTCGTCTCGCTGCTGCTGGCGGTCGGCACGGCCAAGCTGATTCAGCAGATCCTGCGCTCCCTGCGTCAGCTTCGCGCCGGCATCACCATCATCGGCGCCGGCAACCTCGATTACCGCATCAACCTTGCGACCCCCGACGAATTCGGCAACCTCGCCGCCCAGTTCGACACCATGGTCGACCGCCTGCAGCAGAGCCGGGCCGATGTCGAACGGCTCAACCGGGAGCTGGAACAGCGCGTTATCGATCGCACCCTGCAGCTGGAAACCGCCAACCGTGAACTCCAGTCCTTCAGCTACTCGGTCTCCCACGACCTGCGTACCCCGCTGGCGCGCATCAGCGCCCTCTGCCAGGTCCTGCTCGCCGACGAAACCCTCCCGGAACCGCCGGAAATCATGGCGACACTGCAGCGCATCGGCCAGTCGACTCAGGAGATGGAGCAGCTGATCCAGGCTCTCCTCAGCCTCTCCCAGGTTACCAGCGGAGAACTCAACCGTACGGCCGTCGATCTCTCGGCCCTGGTGGAAACCCTGGCGGCCGAGCTGCGCCAGCGCCAGCCGCAGCGTTCCGCTGAATTCCGGATCGCCCCGGGCGTGGTCGTCAACGGCGATCGCAGCCTGCTGCTGGTGGTTCTCGCCAACCTCCTCGGCAACGCCTGGAAGTACAGTGCCAGGACCGGGACCACGCTGATCGAGTTCGGCGTCGTCCAGCGCGCCGGCCAGCGCACCTGCTTTGTCCGTGACAACGGCGTCGGTTTCGACATGGCCCGTGCCGAAAAGCTCTTCACGCCCTTTCAGCGCCTGCACGAAACCGGCGAGTTCGACGGTACCGGTATCGGCCTGGCGACCGTGCAGCGCATCATCCATCGCCACGGTGGCCAGGTCTGGGCCGAAAGCGCTCCCGGCCAAGGTGCGACCTTCTACTTCTTCCTGGGCAACAACGGGGCGGCGGGGACCGCCACCCCATCCATCCCCGCCATTTCCGACCCCAGCGCCCAGATCCCATGAACCGGCTGCCAGGGCGAGTTGCGGTCTCGGGCCGCGGCGGCTGCGGGTTGTTTCCAATTGCCCGATGTAACGAAACATGGTATTTAGATAATCTAATGTCTTCGCTCGGGAGTAGTTCGTAGTCTGGTGACGCGCCCGGTCTTCAAAACCGGTGGCGGGCGTATCCCGTCCGCGGTGGGTTCGATCCCCATCTACTCCCGCCAAATCATTACGGGCAGGGCCATCCGGCCCTGCCCGTTACTGTTTCTCCTCGCTCGCTTTCAACCAGTGACACCACTCTTCCCAACCCTGCACGATGCCGGTCTGGCGGAAATCGGCGTTTGACCCGCCTGCGATCCTCCTCAGCGGCAGAATGCCGACCGCTGCGGCAATTGCCCCCCACTGCAGGGTCTGAGGCGTAATATTGCCGAGATCGCCGCGCCAGGTCGCCAGCGGCTCTTCGCCGCGGGCCGGTGGGGCGATGCCGCAAAGCAGGGTCAGGCAGAGTAGCAGACAAGTAGCCAGGTTGAACCGGGAACGCCCCTCCGGACGCACGACAATGGATTTCATCGAATCCCCTCCAGGAATAGACAACCGATACGCACGGCAGAACTGCGCCTATAGCGGCACCAGTTTTCTTGGACACTGATTTGGGATAGAATCCCGATGTCCAAGGAGATTAATAATGACAACAAACAACAAGAACGAAACAGTCACTGGGCCTTTGGCCGAAGGGCAACGTTGGAGCGCTGCCCGCAAGCGTGAAGTGGTTCTGCGCTTGCTGCGGGGCGAATCGGTTGATGCTCTGTCCCGCGAGTTGAACATCGAAATCTACCGCCTGGAGCAGTGGCGAGAGAAAGCGCTGACCGGAATCGATGAGTCGTTGAAACAACGTCAGAACGATCCGACTCAAGCGGAACTCAACCAGGCCATGCGCCGGATCGGCGAATTGACCATGGAAAACGAACTACTTTGGGAACGGGTTAAAAAACCCGGCCCTTTAGCCAAACGGAGGTCGTCGAAATGAGCCAAACGATCTCCCCAGGCGCTGAAAAGGCCTACGGCGTCCAGCGGGTTTGCAATGTTTGGGAGCAGGCTCGCTCCTCGTTCTACCATGCCTCGCGCCAGATTCCGCAATCAACTCCCAAGCGTCGTGGCCCACGTCCGTCAATCAGTGATGAGGATCTTCTCGCCATGATCCGTCACGATCTGGCCACGTCCCCGTTCACCGGCGAAGGACACCGCAAGGTCTGGGCCAGGCTGCGGATTTGTGACGGCGTGCGCATCGCACGCAAGCGGGTTCTGCGGTTGATGCGCGAGAATCATCTGTTGTCACCTCACCGGGGTTGGCCCAAAGCAGCCAAGGCGCATGATGGTAAAATCATCACCATGGCTCCGAATCTAATGTGGGGCACCGATGGCACCCGCGTATTCACTCTCGACGAAGGCTGGGTCTGGATCTTTAGCGCCGTCGAGCACTGGAACGCCGAATGTGTCGGCTGGCATGTTTGCAAGACCGGCGACCGTTATGCTGCTCTTCAACCACTTTCCATGGCGTTAGACAACATCTATGGGGGCGTAGAGAAAGATATTGCCCGAGGGTTGTCTCTGCGTATGGATCACGGCACCCAGTACCTCTCAGACCATTTTCTGAACCAGATCAAGTTCTGGGGAATCACCCCCAGCTTTGCCTTCGTTGCCGAACCACAGACCAACGGAGTTGCTGAACGATTCAACCGCACCTTGAAAGAGCAAGCCATCTATGGCCGAATATTCCGTACCATCGATGATGTTCGCGAGGCCGTGAAAACCTTCGTCGAACTCTACAACAGCGAATGGCGAGTCGAGAAAAATGGCTTCCGGTCGCCCGACGAAATCCGTCAGGCGGCATAATGTAAAAAAACCCCGCCCAGAGGACGGGGCTTTAAAGGCGCCCCCAGAGGGGGCGTTGCCGGTGACCCCCAAAGAGGGTCACCGGAGCGTTGTTCCCACGTCCACAACAATTAGAATTTGAGTTGCTGTTGTTCCACTTTCTTCTCATGCTGCTCTTGATACCGCACGTAGCGCCTGATCATCTCGGCATCCAGGCCTACCGTGTCAACGCAGTAGCCGGGCGCCCAAAAATGATTGCCCCAGTAGCGTTTCTTCCGCAACTTGGGATGGTTCTTTAAAATACGTATCGCTGATCGGCCCTTCAGGCGCCCCATCAACTCCGAAATGGACACCTTGGGCGGCACCATGATGATCAGGTGAATATGGTCTTTCTGGACATTCAGCTCGACGACCTCGCAGTGACTCTGCTCGCTGAAGATCCGGATACACGCTCGAACTTCTTGCGCCAGTTCACCTTCCAATATCCGGAAGCGATACTTGGGCACCCAGACGATGTGATACTGGCAGTGCCAGATCGCATGTGTTAATTTTCGAAAACGGCTCATGGCTTTCCTTTCTGTTCAGGTCGTTGCGGGAACAACGCCTGAATATGGATTGCCATGAGCCCTTTTGGCAAAGCCAAAGGACTCTGACCCCGTCCAGAGGACGGGGGTTTCTACTTCACACTAAACTTGTGTCCAAGGAACCGGTTCCGCTACAGGCAGAACTGCGCCGATATCAACTAATTCAGCAAAGCAAAAGATTGACGCGCATATATCATGCGCATAAAATAACAACAAACCAAATAACTAGGAGACGCCCATGGAAGCGGCATACAACCTTTCCGCGCCGAAAAAAGCGACCAACGTTTCGATCAACAGCGACCTGCTGCAACAGGCAAAGGCCTTCGGTATCAACCTCTCCCGGGCACTGGAAGACCGCCTCGCGGAATTGGTGGCCCAGCAGCGCCGGCAGCTCTGGTTGCAGGAGAATGCCGAGGCGATCGACGCCTACAATGGCCGGGTGGCCGAGCAGGGCGTCTTCAGCGACGGCCGGAGGCGTTTCTGATGGCCCAGTTCGACGTCCATCGCAACCCCGACCCGGCCAGCAAGCGCCAGGTTCCCTACCTGCTCGACATTCAGGCCGATCTCCTCTCCGGGCTTGCTACCCGGGTGGTGGTACCACTGCTGACCGCTGCCAGCATTGCGCACCCCCTGCAAATCCTGAATCCGGCCTTCACCGTTGAGGGAACCCGAGTGATCCTGTCAACGCCCGAACTGGCCGGCATTGCCCGCAGCGAACTGGGGGAAACCGTCGCCACTCTTGCCGCCGAACGCGACACTATTATCGCGGCGCTCGACCTGCTACTGACGGGCGCCTGATCCGCTCGGTAACGCCAGCCCGGCATCCCCATCCGCAGGAACGGTCATCGGCGGCGCCGATTCGCCAAGGCGCTGATAGGTCTCGATCCGCTGCCTCCCCTTCTCCAGCCGCACGACCACCGTCTCGCCGTCTTTTCCCTCCAACACCACCCGACCTTCGGCAATCTCAGTCACGCGCGCCCCGTCGACCCCGTCACCGGTTCCAATCGCCTTAAGCGCGCCGTCAGGTTGCTGGATAACAGCGCGTTGATCCGCAGCGGAGATTTTAAGCAGGCGATAACCGGTAAAGGGTGCCGCAGATGCGAGGCTGGCGGAAACGACCAGTATCAATACCAGCAGGGCGAATCTTGTTGCGATATTCACAGGTACCCTCCAAATCGATGGAAATTGCAGTGATTGGAACTCGCATAAAAACTGGGAAAGGAGGTTGTCTCTCCCTAAAAGTGTCTTATTGCTATTGTGGTGCACTTGCAATTTGAATCTGCCATTCCGGCCTCGCTTTTACCCTCGATTGTCCCATGTCTGGGGCTGACCCCTATGGCTTGTTTGGTAAAAGGCGCCGGGGTATTCAATGCGTAGCGGTCTGCCCATGGTCCCCTCTTCCCATGAGAATCAACTTGTGAATGTGTAGACCTGGAACCTATATGGCTTTCTATCGCTCTTCGGGTTGCTGTTTACCCACAAATTCTGCGGAAGAACCGACTTTTTTTAAGGTTGTCGGACATTTTCGTTCTGTGGCAATGATCGAAACAAATTGCGTTTCGGGTCGAATTCAAGGTTTCGGGTATAGTCGGGATTTAGGTAGTAGTGTATTTTTATCCCGCCACCATCACCTACAAAGTGCCTCAGTTCGCCGCGAATTTTGCCATACATAGCTTGTTTCAATTTGCCATTCTCACCAACTTCAGAACGAATCCGAAAGATGTAGTTATTATCATCTTCAATGTCGGAATATCTTCCATACGATCCCCTTGAAATACGCTTTTCAATTCTCGGCAAATACCCAGTCTCAGGTGCAGTTCTTTGCAATCTGTACCAACTTCCGATATTGAAATCACCACCGCCATCGTCTTTAACAACCTGGATGCCATCAAATGGATTTGAAAATGTCAATATCATGGTTGCATCGTAGTTGTTCATATTGTCAAAGCGTTGCACGAACTTGAACACAAAATCCGCTGTTGTTCCCTGGCCATAGGGGATCACCCAATCGGCCTTCTCCAGATCGAAACCGACCTCTTCGCCTTTTACGGGAACCTTAAAGGAGTGGTTCCGCACATACATCGGCACCGGGTTGACGATTGGACGCATGACGACCGTGAGATCCTTTCCCCACGGCTGCCAAAAACCGAATTTTTTGACATAGAAATCGTGAATGAACTACCCCGCAGCAAGCTACGGGGTATCAACAGCCTACACCCTTAGTAAAAATCGCGCAGCAAGCTGCGGGGAATTGAACCCAACTTTTGATTAAAGGTACTGTTGTAATAGCCTTCCTTGATAGCCGTTCCGACAACAACGCCATCATTCGAACTTGCCGTGATGCTGCAATTACCATGATCGTCGGCATTTTTCATTACTGGCATTTCGCCACCGGAAAACCGCACGCTTAGTTTAACGGCGGTGTAAATCAGTTTGTGTAAATGGCTTGGGTTTTTGTCGTCAGTAAACCGGCAACCTGCCTTCGAACAAGATAGAGAACTGGTTGAGGGCGGCCTTCCAGTCCCGAATCGGCAGGGTCCATTTCTTGGCGATATTGTTCAGCGCCAGGTAGAGCAGTTTGAACATGGCTGCGTCGTTGGGGAATGAGCCCCGGTTCTTGGTGACCTTGCGCAGCGACATGTTTAGCGATTCGATCGCATTGGTGGTGTAGATCACCTTGCGAATCTCCGCCGGGTAGGCGAAAAAAGGGGTGATTCTCTCCCAGTTCCGCCGCCAGGACTGGCCGATGGAAGGGTGGGTTTTATCCCACTTCGCTTCGAACTCCGTCAGGTTCATTTCGGCCTGCTCGGCCGTCGCGGCCTGGTAAATGGTCTTCAGATCGGCCGCCACTTCCTTGCGCTGTTTCCAGGAGACGTAGCGGAGAGAATGGCGCACCATGTGAACGAGGCAGAGCTGGACCTGGGTGCGAGGAAAGACCGCTTCGATGGCCTCGGGGAAACCTTTGAGCCCGTCCACGCAGGCGATGAAGATGTCTTCGACACCCCGGTTTTTCAACTCGGTCACCACCTGTAACCAGAACTTGGCGCCCTCGTTCTCGGCCACCCACATACCCAGGACCTCCTTGATGCCGTCCAGGGTGACGCCCAGGGCCAGGTAGACCGCTTTATTGCTGACGTGGCCGTTGTCCCGCACCTTAACCCGGACCGCGTCCATATAGACGATGGGATAGAGGGCGTCGAGCGGTCGGTTCTGCCAGATCTTGACCTCGTCCGCGACGGCATCGGTCACGCTGGAAATGAGGGCGGGAGAGACCTCGACGCCATAAATCTCTTCCAGATGCCCCTGGATCTCCCGGGTCGTCATCCCCCGGGCGTAGAGGGAGATGATCTTGCCGTCGAAGCCGGCGAAGCGGGTCTGGCCCTTGGGAATGATGAGCGGCTCGAAGCTGCTGTCCCGGTCACGCGGAACCTCGATCGGCAGTTTGCCGAATTCGCCCTTGATGGTTTTGGCCGACTTGCCATTGCGGGCATTGCCGCCTTTCGTGGCCACGGGAGCATGCTTCTCGTGCCCCAGGTGTTGGGTCAATTCCGCTTCCAAAGCTCGTTCCAGAAGGGCCTTGGTGAGCTGTTTAAGCAAGCCGGTTTCGCCGATCAGGTCTTCGGGCTTCTTGTAGTCGGCAAGCAGACGGTCCAGCAGATCTTTTTCGATGGCCATGGGGGCTCCTTAGAGGGTGGGGTCCCGGTGTACCCCTGAATGGCCATTTACACAATCTTTTTTACACCCTCAGTTTAACATCCTCGAGAGGGATACCGGCCTCATCGATAACTTTGACGTTAATTTTCACCATGCCAATGGCCAATACTGGGGAGCTTGTTGCCAACAGAAAAAACATTATCGGTACAATGGCTAGAGCATTCCTCATGGCTACTCTCCTTTTATCTTTTTAACCCATTCATCATATAATCCAGACAGAAAGGGGTAGGCGACGACATAGGTATCGCTATGCCGCCATTCAAACCCGTTCAATCTATCCTGTGGCCACGGCTTTCCAACCGCATACTGCAACCGGATATCGATGTCACGATCCGGGTGATCAACTCTAATCTCCCTCACCCCTCGATGCCCCGCCGCATTCGTCAGCGCCGGAATCTCGTTGGCGAGCATTTCTTCCTTGAGAAAGCAGTCCAAAGGTGTCGCGTCTACACATTGACAATGCCCAGGGCCTGGCAGATTCGCTCAACCCTCACCCTGAGCCCTTCCTCTTCTGCAACCTTCTCCCGCGTCCGGCGGCTTCCCTGGGAAACTGCCGACTCGCCAACACCGAACCTCTCACCGATCTCCCGCAACCTCGCGCCGCTGTGGCGGTGGCATAGATAAATGGCCACACTTCGGGACAAGCCCTTCTCCGCACCCAGAGTCGCCTCAACCGCGGCCACAATGTCATCTATCGACCAGCGGGAATTCAGCTGTTGTATGCCCGGGAGATCGCGGTTCGGCGATACTCCGGACAGATGCAGAGCGGTAATCTCCTGGACGAATTTCTCCCCTCCGAGAATGGTAGATGCCAGCGCCTCGTCTAAGGGGTTCATGATCGCGGCTTTCAGGCCTTCCTCCACAAATCCTTGATAACGCGTCTCATCCCCGCCGAAGTAACCCAAAACTTCCTCCCGACGAAGCCATCCTGGGGCGACCTGCTGCCCCACATAATTCCGATAACTAGACCAGGCATACTCCTCGGGCCGCAGGCTCATCCCGGCCCGCACCGGGTTGAGATGGATGTAACGCGACAACTCCAGTGCGTAGGCATCACGGTCCACCAGAATCGCCTTATAGCGTCCCTGAAATAGATGCCCCGCCCGGCGACGCTTGGTGTTGAAGTAGTTGGTGTAAGCACCGTTTATGTGGCGCATGATCCGCGAAAGATTTCCTTCGGGGGTTTCCAACAACAGGTGGTAATGGTTGGTCATCAGGCACCAAACATGGACGGCGGCGCCATAGCGCTCAGTGGCTGAGGCGAGATAGCCCAGAAACCGCTCTCGATCCGCAACGCTCTTATAAATCTCCCGCTGTTCGTTTCCGCGTGCGGTGACATGGTAAAAGGCGCCGGGGTATTCAATGCGTAGCGGTCTGCCCATGGTCCCCTCTTCCCATGAGAATCAACTTGTGAATGTGTAGACCTGGAACCTATATGGCTTCGGAACCTATATGGCTTCTGCTAAATTCTAAAACTTACATAACTTACCACCGTCCCCTAAGCCTCTCCCTACCAGAAACCCCATCATGTCCTTCTTTTCAGCCCGCTTCGCGGGTGGTGCACTTACGAGTTGAATCTACCCTATATGGCTTGAATCAGACGGTGCACTTGCAATTTGAATCCGCCCTATGGCGCCAATACGTTTTCACTGGGCGATGTGGTGATAAAAAGGTTCCGCTTCGGATCAAATTCAAGATTCATCGTGTAATCAGGATTGAGGTAATAGTGCATGCCGATAGATCCAAAACCCTCTTTACCGGCAATGGGGCTCAGGAACGCGTCAAACTTCAGATCACCACGGATTTTCCCATACATAGCACGCTTAAACTTACCATCTCTATCGACCTCCGATCGGACACGAAAGATAAAGTTGTTGTCATCAGACTTGTCAGAGTGCCTGCCATAGGATCCCCGCGACAATCGTTTCTGTATTGTAGGTTGATACCCAGACTCTGGTGCCATCCTCGGCATACGAAACGAACTCCCGGCATTGAAATCGCCCCCGCCGTCATCTTTGACTACCTGAATACCGTCAAAGGGATTGGCAAAAGTTAGGGTCATGGTCGCATCAAAATTATCAGCATTGTCGTAACGCCGTTCGACCTTAAAGACGAAATCGGCCTGCGTCCCAAGTCCATAGGGAATCACCCAGTCAGCCTTCTCCAAATCGAACCCGATTTCTTTATCAAGTGCCGGGAAGTCGAAAAATGTGGGCTCGTCAGCAGAATCTGTGGGTGCCTTCCGGTTCGGGTAGGCAGCCAAGTGTATGATACAAGGCGATTTTTAGGACCTCGTAACTGCGAAAACCGTACGCTTTTCTACAGGTCACTTTCGCTTTGTTGTTAAGACCCTCGACAGCTCCCAGGGCGATCTGCTCCCGGGCGCGAAACCAGTTGAGCAGCAATTCCCGATGAGACCGCAGCATCTTCGCCACCTGCTTCATCGGTTGAATGCGGGAACGCATGGTGCGCCGGCACCACTCGTCGAGGAATCGGGCGGCCCAAGCGGCCCGCTGGTACTGCCAGAACCGTTGGAAGTCCTCCTTGAGCAGGTAGGCCCGGATCGTCTTGAGGTTGCAGGCCAGCAGTTCCTTCAGCTTGACGCCCTGCTTGTCGGTCAAGTTCTCCGGGCGTTTGAGGATGCACCAGCGGCTGCGAGTGAGTACCGGCTGCTCTCCCTTGGCCCTCAGCTCCCGGGTCTCCTGGGCGCGAACTTTATCGAGAGCCTTGTTCATCTGGCTCATGATGTGAAAACGGTCCAGGATGTGAAGCGCTTTTCCGGCCGCCGCCGCCACGATTTGCAAATACGGCTTCCACATGTCGCTGCAGACGAACCGGAGCCGGGCGGTACGCTCAGCGCCGAATTCCTTGAAGAACTGCCGCAGGGTCCTCTGGGTCCGCTCTTTGCCGATCCACAGCAAGCGACGGCAGCCGGCGTCGATCTGGTAGACCACGGTCAGGTAGCTGTTGTGCCCCTTCTTGTAGGCGATCTCGTCGATGCCGATGGCGGTGACGTTCTCCAGGTCGCGGTGGGCCAAGCCCCAGGCGACGGCCATCTTGACCGAGCGAAAGACGTTGTCCCAGGAGGTTTGGAAGACGTCGCCGACCTCCTTCCAGGACAACCGTCGCGCCCAACGGGCCAGGAACCAGGCATAGGTGGTGGTGAGGTGATTCTTCCCTTCGGCCCAAGGGACCTTTTCCACCTTGACGCCACAGCGCGGGCAGTCAACCCGGCGCATGGAATAGACGAAGAAGACGGCGATGCCCCACAGCGGGACGAACTCAAAGCGCCGAACCGGCAACGTGTCGTAGCCTGGGGCGCTGCGCCCGCAGCCCGAGCAGATCGGACGGCTACCGTCTCGGGGACGGATATCGATATCAAGGACCGTGGCTTTTCCCTGTTCCCGCCAGCGAGAGGAGCCGTAGACAAAACCACTATGCTTCTGGACCCGATTCAGGATAGACTTGACCAGCATCCCGGTTTCCTCCGCCTGGTTATGGGGTAGTCTTGGTCGACGTCCATAATGCCAGACTTGGAATCGGGATGCGCTTTTTTCAGCAACCGGTAGGCTGCTCAGCCCCCATCCCGGGGTTGCTGTTTACCCACAAATTCTGCGGAAGAACCAAAATGTGTTACGCACATACATCGGCACAGGATTGACGATGGGGCGCATGACAACGGTGAGTTCCTTCCCCCATGGCTGCCAAAAGCCGAATTTTTTGACATAGAAATCGTGATTAAAGGTACTGTTGTAATAGCCTTCCTTCATAGCCGTTCCGACAACAACACCATCATTCGAACTTGATGTGATGCTGCAATTACCATGATCGTCGGCATTTTTCATCACTGGCATTTCACCGCCGGAGAATCGCATACTCAATTTAACATCATCAAGGGGAGTTCCGGCCTCATCGATGATTTTGACGTTAATTTTCACCATGCCAATGGCGAATACTGTGGAGTTTGCTGCCAATAAAAATACTATTATCGACACAATGGCTAAAATATTCTTCATGGCTACTCTCCTTTGATCTTTTTGAGCCACTCATCATACAATCCAGACAGAAATGGGTAGGCAACGACATAGATATCGCTATGCCGCCATTCAAACCCGTTCACTCTATCTTGCGGCCACGGCTTGTCGACTGCATACGTCTGACGGATATCAATGTTTTTCCTTGCCGTCATTTCTCTCACCCCTCGATGCCCCGCCGCATTCGTCAGCGCCGGAATCTCGTTGGCGAGCATTTCTTCCTTGAGAAGGGTTGGGAGGTTCGCCACCGGGTCTGGAGAATAGAGCCAATCGCGTTGGGTATTTTTCGAGAAGAACGGCTGAGTCCTGAACATCTCCTTGCTGTAGGAATTTGCCAAGGCAGCCGGGATTATTCTCCAGCCCCCTTCCACATCGTCGGCACTTTGTACATAACCATCCCGTGGGTCCAGATTGAACTCCCACCCCCCGGTATCGCTATCCTCACCAATAATGGCCGACGTCAGCCCCTTGAAAAGTTCCTGCAACGCAAAAGCGAAATAGCCGAGATGTGACCGATCCCACGGCCTCCAGTTAAACATGACATCTTCCGTCCCGGGCAGGTCGTCGGCCATCGGCTGATAATGGGTTCCGTCTGGGTCGGTAGCTGCCATTGCAACCGAATAGTTGAAAGGGCGGAAAGCTTCATCGGTCGGGGCGTAATAGACGAAAGTATCTTCGTCATTTCGCACCCGATCGAAGAGACCACGCCAGGTCAGGGTCGACCGGCTGTCATCGGCTCCGAAGAGCTTATACCACTCGGACGCCCAGAGTTTTGGCGAATATCCCTGTTCAAAGTCGACTTCGACACCATCGGGATAACGCCATTCAGGATGGTACATCCACGCGCTGGTCGCTGTGCGCCAGGGACACCCAGCGGCATAAGCCCCGGTGCCGTCAGGGTCACCCCCCTCATCATAGGCACTTCGCGGCGTAAAGGCTTCCTCCGCCACCGCGGCATTAACCATCAGATAGCGTCTGACATTCATCCCTCCCGCGATGGCACTGGAAACGACCATGTTGCCAAGGCTGTGAGCAAAAATCGTCGCATTGGAAAGTCCGGCGGTAGAGACAAAATCCTTCAGCAGCCGCCCGGTCTCGAAGGCGCGGCGAACATTGATATGGTAGTTTGGAGTACGCGTTCCGATGCCGGGGATCGGAACCGACAATTGCGTATCCCAGCCATACCAGGTGATCCCCCAGAACCTGGCCCGCGACCCCGACCAGTAGAGTCGTTTGAAAGCTTCCGCCTGCTCGCCACGCGCATCCTGATCGTTGACGTTGTAGCCATGCACATGGATAAAATCGTTGTCATCGTTGTCAGCATCAAACCCTTCAAAATGTTCAGGATTGCTGAATTCACCCGAAACCAGGCGATCTTCCGGTCCAACCATTGGCACAGAAGGTAAGTAATATTCAGTAGTGTCCGGTTAGCAAATTGCATTCACCCAAAGTTGCAGATAATTGTGGTTCTTCCGCAGAATTTGTGGGTAAACAGCAACCCCGGGATGGGGGCTGAGCAGCCTACCGGTTGCTGAAAAAAGCGCATCCCGATTCCAAGTCTGGCATTATGGACGTCGACCAAGACTACCCCATAACCAGGCGGAGGAAACCGGGATGCTGGTCAAGTCTATCCTGAATCGGGTCCAGAAGCATAGTGGTTTTGTCTACGGCTCCTCTCGCTGGCGGGAACAGGGAAAAGCCACGGTCCTTGATATCGATATCCGTCCCCGAGACGGTAGCCGTCCGATCTGCTCGGGCTGCGGGCGCAGCGCCCCAGGCTACGACACGTTGCCGGTTCGGCGCTTTGAGTTCGTCCCGCTGTGGGGCATCGCCGTCTTCTTCGTCTATTCCATGCGCCGGGTTGACTGCCCGCGCTGTGGCGTCAAGGTGGAAAAGGTCCCTTGGGCCGAAGGGAAGAATCACCTCACCACCACCTATGCCTGGTTCCTGGCCCGTTGGGCGCGACGGTTGTCCTGGAAGGAGGTCGGCGACGTCTTCCAAACCTCCTGGGACAACGTCTTTCGCTCGGTCAAGATGGCCGTCGCCTGGGGCTTGGCCCACCGCGACTTGGAGAACGTCACCGCCATCGGCATCGACGAGATCGCCTACAAGAAGGGGCACAACAGCTACCTGACCGTGGTCTACCAGATCGACGCCGGCTGCCGTCGCTTGCTGTGGATCGGCAAAGAGCGGACCCAGAGGACCCTGCGGCAGTTCTTCAAGGAATTCGGCGCTGAGCGTACCGCCCGGCTCCGGTTCGTCTGCAGCGACATGTGGAAGCCGTATTTGCAAATCGTGGCGGCGGCGGCCGGAAAAGCGCTTCACATCCTGGACCGTTTTCACATCATGAGCCAGATGAACAAGGCTCTCGATAAAGTTCGCGCCCAGGAGACCCGGGAGCTGAGGGCCAAGGGAGAGCAGCCGGTACTCACTCGCAGCCGCTGGTGCATCCTCAAACGCCCGGAGAACTTGACCGACAAGCAGGGCGTCAAGCTGAAGGAACTGCTGGCCTGCAACCTCAAGACGATCCGGGCCTACCTGCTCAAGGAGGACTTCCAACGGTTCTGGCAGTACCAGCGGGCCGCTTGGGCCGCCCGATTCCTCGACGAGTGGTGCCGGCGCACCATGCGTTCCCGCATTCAACCGATGAAGCAGGTGGCGAAGATGCTGCGGTCTCATCGGGAATTGCTGCTCAACTGGTTTCGCGCCCGGGAGCAGATCGCCCTGGGAGCTGTCGAGGGTCTTAACAACAAAGCGAAAGTGACCTGTAGAAAAGCGTACGGTTTTCGCAGTTACGAGGTCCTAAAAATCGCCTTGTATCATACACTTGGCTGCCTACCCGAACCGGAAGGCACCCACAGATTCTGCTGACGAGCCATAATTGTAAATATTTTCACAAGTTAGCGTATTTTTTGCTTGACAAATCGTCGTGAAGTCGGCGCGGTGATTTTCGTAAATACCTATTTTATATGAGGATTTACGAAAATGTCATTACTTGTTCGCTGCCACCGTACCCGGCTTAGCAGGCGCTCCATTGTCCGACTTTTTACCCCGTTCAAGGGCGCTCTCGAACATGCCCCGGTTCTTGAGGCCCGAGGCAACAGGCCACTGCAGATGACGTTTGAAGATCAGTTGAAAATCCTGACCTACTATCACCTCGAAGAGCATTCTTCGGGGCGTCATCTGCTTCAGGTTCTGACGCAGGAAGATTTTGCCGCGACTCATATTGCACCGCCCGGCGGTATCCGGAAAAGCGCCTTCTTTGAGGCGATCAATACCCGAGGGCTGGAGCAGATGATTCATGTTTACGAAGACCTGCAGAAACAGGTCTCACAAAAGATTCCTGTCGCCAAAGACATCTCCGATCTCGGCGATCTGATCGCCGTCGATGGTTCGCTGATTGACGCTACGCTGTCCATGCTCTGGGCGGACTATCGAGACGGAGCCAAAAAGGCCAAGGTTCACCTGGGGTTCGATATCGGTCGTGGTGTCCCCCAGAAAGTCACATTAACCGACGGCAAGGGCGACGAGCGTCCTCAGGCGGAACGGCTCGTGGCTCCCGGTCAGACAGGTGTCTATGACCGCTATTACCAGTGTTACAAAAACTTTGACGACTGGCAGGATCAGGGGCGCCACTTTGTCTGCCGCATCAAAGCCAGTTCTCGTAAGACGGAGTTGAGCGCCAATCCTGTTGTCCCCGGCAGTCATGTTTTCTATGACGCCAGGGTGTTGCTCGGCACCAAAGATGTCAACCAGACCGAACGAGAAGTGCGTGTGGTCGGCTACAAGGTTGACCAAAAATCCTATTGGGTCGCCACCGACCGCTTCGATCTGACCGCCGAGCAGATTGCCTTGATCTACAAGCTACGCTGGACGATCGAGTCCTTCTTCGCCTGGTGGAAGCGCCACCTCAAGGTGTATCACCTGATTGCCCGCAGTCCCTACGGCCTGCTGGTGCAGATCCTCGCAGGGTTGATTACTTATTTGCTGCTGGCCATCTACTGCCACGAAGAGCATGGCGAACGTGTCAGCATCAACAGGGTGCGTGAGCTTCGCAACAATATTCGCAACGAGGCCGCCGAGGATGCGGCCGCAGGCTTAGGGCCTCCCGATATCATTGACTTGGACTTCGGAGCCTATGCAACTTCTTAACCGGACACTACTGAGTAATATTGTTCAAATTCTTGCTGGCCCATATCCTCCAAATTAGACAAAACCCTGATCAGGTTTTTTTGCCTGAACATCTGTTCAACACTATCGAGACTGAGATTCAACTGTGTCGAAAAGACTTCCTGATCCGACTCGTCCAAGATGTCCAAAGTCAAAGGAAGGGCGCTTTTTTTATTCCCTTCAAATAACAAAATTGGCTGGTCTGCGTCTGATGCAGACTTTTGCAACACTTCGTCCAGTTCTTCCTGGGGGGTTTTTAGCGTTTGATCCCCTTTTATGCTCAACATTTTTCCATCAGCCGGAACCAGCTTTGTCCTGAAATCAGAAAGTCGCCTTGCAGTATCAACATCAACCAGATAGTTACCGACTGTGGATGTGGTTAATTCAGGGAACAACACGTCCACCTGGCTATCTTGAGCCCGAAGCCGATACTTGTATCTCGATAAGGGGAAGGTCTTGACCAACTCTTTCGTTTCAAATGCGACGGGGAAAAAGTCGATCAGATCGCGCACGCCATCGACCGTTGCGCTGACGCAATCCAGCTGACCGAGGAAACTTGTATCTCCAGGAATATCACTCCCCCCGGTTTCGCCACTATCGTCATCATCATTGATCCAGAAATAATAGGTATCCCCCAAACCAGCCCGCTCACGGTCCAGATCGTCAATCACCCGGTCATGATTGTAGTCCGGCACCAGCGCTGCATAAACTGGTGTCGCGAGAACTAGATCGCCATCGACCTCCGGCAACGGCCCGGCGAGGCCGTCCGGGTCAACCACCAGGAGAATCTTCTTCTCCTTGCCATCCTTTGCGCTCCGGAGCCCCTCGACGAAGAGCGTCTCGACATCCTTGAACAACCCCAGCGGGTACACCTTGTCCGGCGTCAGGTAGTCCCCGCCATCCGCAAAATCCACTACCTTGCGACTGAACTGACCGTCCTTGGTCCAAAGCCGCATGGTGCCGCCGCCAACCGGCAGGGGATAGGAGACTTTTCCATCATCCGCCGTTTTCGCCACGATTAGTGCCGGGTCGCTGCCGGAATACTTGAACTTCACCGTCGCCGCGCCCGGATCGACGACACTTCCCGCGATGGTGAATTTCAACGGGTAGAAGGGCTGGCTGGCTCCAGCACCCATCTGGTTGGTACCGTCAATGCCATCGGCATAGCCCGGCACCTTGTCCTTGTCAGTATCGACGGTATTGAGATGCATTGCCTTACCCGGCAGGCTTTCGAAATCCTCGATCTGATCTTCCAGGGGGTTGCGACTCGGCAGATTGTGGGTGCCGTCTTCCTGCCAGCCGGCATTGTTGTCGCTGTCGATGTCGAGGTCGGCGTAAAGGGTGTTCACCTTCACCTTGACGCCGCGAATCTCGGCGGACGAGCCGCGGTTGAGCACCATCTGCACGCAGTACTGCCGGGCCGGGTCGAATACCGACCCATGGCTGAAGACGGCCGTCCCGGCCCCGCGGGTGGAGTCACCGACGAGATAACCGACCCATTGGTCCTTGGCGTTCGGTTTGCCGTTACAGTCGCCGGCGAAAAGATCGAGCTGGGCGCTTTGGGCGGCGTAGCCGGCCTCCCCTCCCCCCTGGGGCTGGATGGTGTAAGCGAAATTGACATCCTGGCGCGCCATACCGCCGTCACCGAGCATGACCAGCTCCGGGTCGACGGTAGTCGGAACATCAACACCGTAGACCCGATAGGTCTCTTTCTGCTGGTTCTGAATGGGGATCAGTTCCTTGGTGTCCTTGTCGAACAGCGCCACCTGCCCACTCTTTAGGGTCACGCTCTGCTCGGGGAGGGTCGCTGACTTCAACCCGGAACCGAATGCGTCGAAATAGGTATCGTCGTAGACCTCCCCCATAACCACCGGCACCTTGACGACAGTCTCACCCCGGACATCAATCTTGTTCAGGACCGGGAAGTCACCAGCGGTGAAATGGGTCTGGTAGAGGCCATCCTTGGTGGCTTCGGTCGCATCGACCGAGCCCCCGCCCTGGGGCACAAAATCGACCGTTCCGTCGGTAATCCTGCGCGTTTGGATCAGCCCCGTCCCTTTCAGGTCCCAGCAATCGTATTCCTCTGTCGTGCCGTCCGGGTTTTTCGTCGAACAGGTTCTCGGCCCCTCCAGGACATAGTCGGAATAGGTCAGTATCAGTGCTGCCTGCAACGGCGTTTCGAAGGCGTCACCGACCCGAACCGCATCGATGACCTGGGCGTTGTCGTTGACCCTGGCCAGATGCCGGGCCCAAAGACGGGGGGGATAATAGCCGTCGGCCGGGTTCGCTCCCCAGCTGTAGAGGGTATAGAAGACCGGGTCCGGAACCCCGTCCGCCGTCGCCTTGACGGTATAGCGGGTACCAACCGAGTCACCCAGGAAAGTATCGACGCTGGCCCCGTACCAGGCCGAGGTGACCGACAGATTTGAGCTGGAAACGCCCTGGCACTCCTCCCAGAGCGGAAAATCGCTGCGACATTCGGCCGGCTGGTAAAATTCGATATTGCGGTGGTTCGGAGGGAGCGGATAGGCGTAACCCGAGGTCGGTTGCGCCTCGAACGTCACCGCCACATTGGAGACCGGGTTGCCGTATTGGTCGAGGACCTTCAGGGACAAGGTCTCGGCCGGGCTGTTGACGAGGGAGGTATTGCCATCCCCAAGCATTCTCAGGAGGCTGGCCGCCGCGTCGGGTTTTCCATAGATCTGGAAGGGCTGAGGCAGGGAGAGCTCGCCGTAACGGCTTGGCACCGCCGCGTCAAAAAGATTAACGCCAACCTGGGTGATATTCGGGTCACTCTGATCGATTCGCTGGAAACTCGGGTTGACATCGGTATGCTGGCCCAGCACCGGCTGGATCCGGGCAATCCCCTGGGCATCGGTCAGTACCGCCTCCTCGGCGGCGCCGGCGAAATTCCCCGCTCCTTCCAGCACCTTGAAAGTCACCGCGGCACCGACCACCGGCCGCGCCTTGATGTCGGTCACCAGCACCGCCAGCGGCTTTTCAAGCTGCTGGCCGACCAGACCACTCTGCAGGTCGCTGACCGCGATCTTGACGATGTGGGCTGCAGCCAGCGGATCGCGGTTGGGCGGGTCGGCAAAGGGCGCTTCGAGCAGATCCTTGATGTAGCCCTGCGCCCATTCCTCGACGGTCATCGAGCCGGCGAGCATGCCGGAGAGCATATAGCCGGCCTCGCCGGTGGCCGGGTCCTCCTTGCGGTAACCATACCCGGACCAGAGTTGTAGGGAGGTCTTGCCCGGCAGAGTGACCGTCAGTCCCTGCCGCACCGCCGCTTCGATATCGGCGCGAACGTTTTCCGGCAGGTTCAAGGTCGGCAGCAGTTCATCGACATTGACGGCCGTCAGAATCGACGACGGCTGACTGGCATCGGCGGCCAGGGCGAGGACCTTGGCAGTCGCCACCGCCGCCACCTGGTAGTCGTCGACAAAGGCCTGCTCTTCGAGCACCGATCCCTGCAGGGCAGAGAGTCCCATAAGCGCGGCGACCCGCTGCAACTGGCCAGCCCGGGCGACGGCCTCGACGCGGCGCAGACCGGCATCCATGAACAGGCCTTTCCAGGTCAACTGCCGTGGCAGGTCGAGCAGATGCGAGACCTCCAGCACCCCGCCGACGGTGACCAGGGTCGGCAACGGCCGGGCGATGGCCAGATCGAGGGCGGCGGCCAGTTCCTCCTCGGCGGCGTTCCAGCGCGCGATGTAGCGCTGGGCGGTCCCCTGCAGCAACCAGGCCGCGTCCTGCTGGTCTTCGGGCAGTTCAACCACCGGCAGGGCCTGCTGGGCAGCGATGCCGAGGACGGCGAGGTTGCCGACGACGTGGTGAGCACTCTGCCCCTCGCGGCCGTTCGGTCCGGTGAACAGCACCGTCAGCTGGTAGTCCCCGCCCATCGCCAGCCCGTCGCCGGCGACCACGCGACGTTCGCCGTCGATGATCAGGGCCGGGCGCAGCCGCACCAGGTAGGCCGGGGTGTTGGAAAGACCGCCATAGGCATCGATCGTCTCCTGATCGGCGACGGTCTCCGGCTCGTAGCTGAGCACGATCTGGCGATTGGTGACCTCGGCCACCGGCAGGGTCAGGCTGAAGAGTTCGCTGCCGTCGTCGCTGCCGGCGCGGAAGGTGACCTGCTGCACCAGCTCGGCGGGAAACTTTGCACTGGCTTCGGTGATCGCCAGGGTCCGGAACTGCAGGCTGGCCGGCAGCAGGTCGAGGGGCGCCGCCACCAGGCTGCGGCTGCGCAGGGCGGCGCTCCAGGGGGCGCCGGTGGCGGCCGTGTAGCGCTGCTGGAAGAATTCAAGGGGGGACTCGCTGCGCACGGTCGTCAAGTAGTCATCGCGCAATCCGCCCAGGAGCGTATCGGAAACCGGAGTTGCCGCCGGGGTGTCGAGATAGCCGTCGGGCTTGAGGTGGGTATCGAGCGCCAGCCAGATCTTCCCCTGCTCATCGAGCACCGCCCCGCGGTAGTTGCTGTAGGGGACCTCGGTTTCGACCCAGACATGCTCGAAGCGTACACTGGCGATTCTTCCGCCGGCGATCACCGGCTCGGCGGGGATGCCGGCCTGCTGCAGGTAATGCAGGGCCGCCTGGGGATCGTCGAGCCCGAGCAGGTTCTGCAAACGCCCGCTCCCCGGGTCGAACTCGATCACGCCGCGCAGGTAGCGGGCGGGAAAGCCCCCGGCGCGCAGCAGGGCAACCAGCAGCGTCGCCTGATCGGCGTCGTTGCCGCTCTTCTGCCGCAGGGTCTCGGCCGCCCCCTTCATGGCGCCCCAGTACCACTCGGTAGCGATGTTCTGTTGCACCCACTGGTAGATGGCGACCGGACTCCAGTCGAGGGATTGGGCCAGTTCGGCGATCTCCGGGGTGACGCTCGCCAGGGTATCGCCGCTCAGCTCCGCCGCATCGACGGTGTCGGGACCGCCCCGATAGGCGGGACCGCCCCGATAGGCGGGAACGACCGTCGGGGTCTGGCGCGGGGCAACCGCCGGCAGTTGCAGATGACGATAGGGGAGGTTCCCCAACAGGGGTGCGGACGGGACGTAGAGAGTGGAATCGAGGAGATCGAGCAGCGGCTGGAGGTCGGTGGCGGCGGGATGAAGCAGGGTGGAGAGCCTGGCCAGTTCCGCACCGACCTGGGCGACGGTCGCCTGCAGCTTCTCACTCACCCCTTGCTGGCGCTCGGCAATGATCCCGGCTGGTGCCGCCTGCGGTTCCAGCCGGGTCTGGTATCGCTCCGCCAGCAACAGGTCGAGGATTTCTAGCTGTTGGCCGAGATCCCGCAAAGGGGCCAGGGGGTCGGCAACGACCGTGGCGGCACTCAGCTGGCGTTGCATCTGGACGGCCTGGCTGCGCAGGCTGTGCAGCAACTGCTGCAGTTCGTCCTCCGGATCGGCGGCCAGGGCCAAACCGGCCACGAACCAAACCAACACCTGCACCAGCACTAACAGCGCTAAACCTTTTTTCACCAGCCCCTCCAATAGCAAATGAACTACCCCGCAGCAAGCTACGGGGTATCAACAGCCTACACCCTTAGTAAAAATCGCGCAGCAAGCTGCGGGGAATTGAACCCAACTTTTGATTAAATCAATAACTCAACTTTCGCAGGACAAAAAAATACGTAACAATATGAAATAATTAAACAAAAGCATCATCTCTTGCTGTAAAATAGGTAGTCGCCAAACAACCTAGACACATACAAGGAGATGATGCTTTGAGCCCGATTGTAGCAGAAACTGTTTCATGTCAGAACCAAATTTCGTCGTTCTTTGATAATCAGCGCATCGCACTCTTACTGAAGCAAAGCAACATCGTCAAACAGTGCGGGATCGCCCCGGTTGTGGTCATGCGGATGATCTTCAGCCTGGTCTTCACCGGCAAGAACCTCTTCCGCTATCTGCTGGCCGAATCCTCAGGAGCGGAGATCGGCAAGGATTCCGTGTACCGCTTTCTGAATTCTTCAAACGCCAACTGGCGGAAGTTTCTCCACCTGCTCTGCGCGACGGTGCTCAGCAAAACGATCCTGCCGCTGACGGCCGAAGAGACACCCAAGGTTTTCATCGTCGACGACTCACTCTACGACCGCAATCGGAGCAAGAAAGTCGAACTTCTGGCGCGTGTCCATGACCATAACGACAAGCGCTACTATCGCGGCTTCCGCCTGCTGACCCTGGGCTGGTCGGACGGTTCCAGCTATCTGCCGGTCTCGTTCAGTCTGCTCAGTTCCGCCAAGCAGAAAAACCGCCTGGCTCCCATGGCCGCAGTCGATAAGCGGACTAACGGATTCAAGCGTCGGGCCGAAAGTCTGCGCAAGGCTCCGGAGGTGCTCAAGGATCTGGTGCAGCAGGCCCGAGAGAGCGGCATCCGGGCCGATTATCTGCTGTTCGACAGCTGGTTCGCCTTTCCTGCGACGATCATCGGCCTGCTCGAACAGAAGCAGCAGGTCATCTGCATGCTCAAGGAGGCGAAGACCAGATACGGCTATAAAGGTTTCGATCTCACCCTCAAAGAATTGTACAAGAGTGTCCGCAAGCGGTGTGGCCGAGCAAAGATTCTGGCCTCGGTCCAGGTAGAGCTGGGGACGGATTCCCGCAACCGGGCTATTATGGCTAAGATCGTCTTTGTCCGCGCCCGCAACACCAAGAAGTGGCTGGCGCTGCTATCGACCGATGTCGATCTTGCCGATGAAGAGATCGTCAAGCTCTACAAGCGCCGCTGGGACATCGAAGTTTTTTTCAAGATCTCAAAGAGCTATCTGAAATTGGCCAAAGAATTTCAGAGCCGCAGTTACGATGCGCTGGTAGCCCATACAACGATTGTCTTCGCCCGCTACATCATGCTGGAACTCGCCAGGCGCTCGGCAAAGGATCCGAGAACGTTGGGGACTCTGTTTCATGCCGGCTGCGACGAGCTGCGGCAAGCCAGTTTCGCCGAGGCCGTGACTTTGCTGCTGAATTCATTCCGCCAGATGCTCAAGAAGTTCGCCGACGAAATCGCAGCACCGGTTGCCGCCGCCTTGGAGGAGTTCATGGCGCAGATTCCGGCGATAATTCGACGGCCGATGCTACTTCCGGCCTGTATTTTCTGAAAGATCCACGTGTTTTCGCTCTGTTGCAGTGTTTTGATCGGTGCGAAAGTTGAGTCAATAAAAAAGACCGCTTAAAGCAACGCCTTCCGGCGGCCCGTAGCGGTCCTCGTCAATCCCCCCCACGGCATGACAAACATTAAACCAGTGTTCTAGCCCCTCTTCTATAGGAAATCCGATTAGTACTTGTCAACTCTTTTGTGGAAATTTTTATCCCCGGCTCTGGTTTCGCCATTCCTTTACCGAAACCTCTGGAGGCGAATAATTCCTTCACGGGATGAGCATGGGATATTCGAGCATTTCAAGTTTTCCTCTGCCGAAAAGGGGTATGGGCCGCCACCGTTTCGCTTCAAGGCACCTGGTCTGCGTGAGCTACCGAGACCAAACCGAGGAGAAAACCCCTCTCGCCTCATATCTAATGCGGCATAAATTTCCCATATACCTATTTCGACATAATTTGACTTTATGCTTAACTAGATATATTCTTGAGCAATGTTGGGATCCCCTAAAAAACCGGCAGGACGGGAGAGTAACGTCATGCAAAAAGCAACATCACCAAAAGTTCTCGGGCAGATCCTGAAATCAGCCCGAAACGAAAAAGGACTAAACCAACAACAGGCCGGAAATCTTGTCGGGATTACGCAAGCCATGGTCTCCCGTATTGAAACAGGGGAGTCAAACGCCCGTATCGACACGCTGTTCCGGTTACTGGCTGCGCTCGGCATGGAAATGACCGTAAAGCCACGGGACATCTCAGCGGACTTGAGTAAAGGGGACAACTGGTAAATGGGCCGCAAACGCCAAAGGTCTGAGCTGTTCGTAGCCATGAATGGCGAAGACGTGGGCCTGCTCACCCGGGCATCCACCGGGAAGCTCGAATTCCGCTACGACGATGGGTGGTTGGGGAGCCGATCCGGGCGGCCGCTCTCGCTCTCCATGCCTCTGGCACGGCAGATTTATTCAGGTGATGTCGTTGAAAATTTCTTTGACAACCTGTTGCCGGACAGCCTGCCGATTCGAAACCGAATCCAGAAAAAATTCGGGGCCAGGTCAAATCGCGGCTTTGATCTTTTGTGGCACATCGGCAGAGACTGCATCGGGGCGATTCAGCTTTCCCCAGAGCATCCTCCTGTCACCATCAAGTCCATCGAATCCGAACTGTTGACCGACGCGGAAATTGCAGAAACGCTTAAAAGCTACCGGACCAAACCGCTGGGAATGTCCGCGGAAAACGAGTTTCGTATATCAATGGCCGGGGCACAGGAAAAATCAGCATTTTTGCGGCGCGAAGACGGATGGCATCGGCCACTGGGAGCAACTCCGACCAGCCATATTGTCAAACTGCCGATTGGCCGGATCGAGCACAGCGACCTGGACCTGAGTGAAAGCCTTGAAAACGAATGGCTCTGCCACGCAATTTTCAAGGCCTATGGCGTGCCGATCGCAAACGCAGAAATCATGACCTTCGAAAGTATAAAGACCCTGGTCGTTGAACGCTTCGACCGGCGATGGGCAAAAGACAGATCCTGGTTGATTCGACTGCCACAGGAAGACATGTGCCAGGCCCTGAATGTTCCGCCGAACCTCAAATACGAATCAGATGGAGGGCCCGGCATCGAGGAGATCATGGCACTGCTCCTGGGCTCTGAGAATAGCCTTGAGGACCGGAAACTATTCATGACCCAGGTATTCTTGTTCTGGGTACTGGGTGCCATAGATGGACACGCAAAGAACTTCAGCATATTCCTTCTGCCCACCGGAGCCTACAGGCTCACGCCAGCCTATGACGTCATTTCAGCCTATCCCATTCTCAAAAGCAGGAAAGAGATCTCCATGGCCATGGCCGTTTCTGGGAATCGACGTCATTACAAATGGGAAGGGATTTTTGCAAGGCACTGGTTTGCCACAGCCAAAAGGTGCAATTTCCCTAAAGATGAGATGTCGGAGATTCTGGGAAGAGTTTTGGGAGATGTGGACAAGGTGATCGAGAAAGTCGCAGCGGACCTGCCCGTTGGATTCCCGGACAAAGTCGCTACAGCGATTTTTTCGGGCATGCGAAAAGCAAGGGATCGTATGATTTAACCGAATATTTGAACAATTTGTTTGGCGCTTACAGTTTCATATTTTGAAAGGTTGCAAGCAGGGTCATTAGCTTGTTTTTATCATGGTAATTTGTTACATAAGCAGATGCCCTCCTGGCCGACGGGATAGCGCCTGTATCCTCCGGCTCTTTTCATGCAAATCGATGGAGCACCAATGTCCAAAACCGCTTCCCAATCGAACCTCTTGCGTCAACTTCCCGGCATCGACACCCTGTTGGCCAGCGAAACGCTGACCGCCCTGGCCGGGGAGATCCCCCACCAGCTTCTGGTCGAGGCGGCGCAGCAGGTCGTGGCCGAGTTGCGTACCACGCTCCTTGCTGGCCAGGAACCCGTCGACCTTGACCTGGGCCGTTTGAGCGTGCAGGTGGCCAGCCGCGCCCGCCGGCTCGCCGCGCTCAACCTGCGCCCCGTCCTCAATCTGACCGGCACCATCCTCCACACCAACCTCGGGCGCGCCCCCCTGGCGCCCTCCGCCCTGGCCGCAGTAACAGCGGTCTCCAAGGGCTATTCCAATCTGGAACTCGACCTCGCCAGCGGCGAACGGGGGCACCGCTACAGCCACATTGAGGGATTGCTGCAACGCCTCACCGGCGCCGAAGCGGCGACCGTGGTCAACAACAACGCCGGTGCCGTGTTGCTGGCCCTGACCGCGCTGGCACAGGGCCGGGAGGCAATCGTCTCCCGCGGCGAACTGGTGGAGATCGGCGGCGCCTTTCGCATCCCCGATGTCATGGCGGCCGGCGGCGTCCTTCTGCGCGAGGTCGGCAGCACCAACAAGACCCACCTCGCCGACTACCGCAACGCCATCGGCGAGGCCACCGGGCTGTTGCTCAAAGTCCATACCAGCAATTACCGCATCGTCGGCTTTACCAGCAGCGTCACCAGCGCCGAGCTCGTCGCCCTCGGCCGGGAAAAGAATCTCCCGGTCCTGGAAGATCTCGGCAGCGGCATGCTCCTCGACCTCTCCCCCTTTGGCCTGCCCCGGGAACCGACGGTGGCCGAAGCGGTGGCCGCCGGTCTCGACGTCGTCACCTTCTCCGGCGACAAGCTTCTCGGCGGACCCCAGGCGGGACTGATCGTCGGTCGACGTGAAGCGATTGAGACGATTCGCCGCCACCCGCTGGCCCGGGCGCTGCGCAGCGACAAGCTGACCCTGGCCGCGCTGGAAGCGACCCTGCGCCTCTATCTCGATCCGCAACGGGCCCTGGCCGAAATCCCGGCCCTGCGCACTCTCTCCCGGTCGGCAGACGAGCTGCGCCGCCGCTGCCGGCGGCTGCAACAGCGGATCCGGAAAAGCTGCGGCGCGGCACTGGACGTTCAGGTCGTTGCGGCGACGGCGACGGTCGGTGGCGGCGCCCTGCCGCTGACCGAACTGGAGGGTTACGCCCTGGCGTTATTCCCGCAGAACGGCTCCGTTGACCAATTGGCCACCCGGCTGAGAAACGGCGAACTTCCCGTGGTGGGACGCCTGCATGAAGACCGCCTGCTCCTCGACCTGCGCACCCTCGCCAGCGACGAGGAAGGGCCACTCGTCGCGGCCCTGGCCGCCGTCACCACGCCAGAGCCATGAGCCAGAGCAAACGCCACTTCATTATCGGAACGGCCGGCCATGTCGACCACGGCAAGACCGCCTTGATCCGCGCCCTGACCGGAGAAGAGACCGACCGGCTCAAGGAAGAGAAGGACCGCGGTATCTCCATCGATCTCGGCTTCGCGCCGTTTCGCCTCCCGGGAGGTGAAGTCGCCGGGGTGGTCGATGTCCCCGGCCATGAGCGCTTTATCCACAACATGCTCGCCGGCGTTGGCGGCATGGACCTGGTACTGCTGGTGATTGACGTCAACGAAGGGGTGATGCCGCAGACGCGCGAGCATCTCGACATTCTGCAACTCCTCGGCATCGAACGGGGCATCCTGGTGCTGACCAAGTGTGACCTGGCGGAGCCCGACTGGATCGACATTGTCGAAGAGGAAGTCCGTGAGCAGGTGGCAGGCAGTTTCCTGGCGGAAGCACCCTGCTGCCGGGTCTCCTCGATCAGCGGCGCCGGCATGTCGGAGCTGGTCAAAACCATCCGCGAACAGCTCAAGAGCACCACACCCAAAGACGCCGATGGCCCGTTACGCCTCCCCGTCGATCGCCACTTCAGTGTCAGCGGCTTCGGCACCGTCGTCACCGGCACCCTGATATCCGGCAGCGTCACTGCCGGCGCGACTGTGGAAGTCCTGCCGCCGGGCGAACAGGTGCGGGTGCGCGAAGTCCAGGTCCATGGCAAGAAGACCGACCAGGCGCTGGCTGGCCAACGGGTCGCCCTCAACCTGGTTGGGCTCGACCGGGCCCGCATCGAACGGGGAACCGTGGTCGGGACGCCGGGAATTTTTGAGCAGACCGAGCGCCTCGACGCCCGCCTTACCCTTCTCGACTCCGCTCCGCGGCCGCTAAAGTTCCGGGATCCGGTCCATTTTTACCTCGGCACCGCCCGGGTCGTCGGCCTGGTCGCCCTGCTCGATCGCGACCAGCTTAAGCCGGGAGAGAGCGCCCTGGTGCAGATCCACCTCGACCGGCCGCTGGTTGCCCATCGCCAGGACCGTTTCATCATTCGCTCCTATTCGCCGATGACCACCATCGGCGGTGGCGTGGTGATCGATCCCGACCCGGTAAAGCACCGCCGTTTTCGCGACGAGGTCATGACTGCGCTGCGCGAACTCGAGTCGGGCGAGAAATCGTTTCTGCTGCAGAAGCTTGCCGACCACGAAGTTCAAAGGGTCAAGGAACTCGAACAGCTCTCCGGGCTCGGCCAGGAGCGCATCCGCAGCCACCTCGAGGAGTTGGCGGCCCAAGGAGGGGTCGTACTTCTCGGCGACCAGTGGCTGACCACCGCGACCCTGCGGGCCTGGCGGCGCAAGCTGATCGAGGCCGTCGCGGGCTACCATGCCAGCCACCCGATCCTCCCCGGCATGCCCCGGGCCACGGTCAAGAGCCTGCTCCCTGCGGCCCTCGGACCAAAAGGCTTCGACCAGCTGACCGCCCTGATGAGCGCCGCCCAGGAACTGACCTGCAGCGGCGAACTGGTGGCGCAACCAACCTTTGCGCCGACCCTGCCCCCGGAACTGGAGCGGCTGGTGGCCAACATCGAAAATGCCTACCGTGACGCCGGCGCCCAGGCCAAGAACCGGCAGGAGATGCTCGACCGGCTGGGAATCGCGCCGGCCGCGGCCGAAACCGCCCTTGCCTACCTCTTCAGCCAGGGGCGACTGGTGCGCCTCAACGACGAGACCTTCTTCCATCGCGACACCTACCAGGCGGCACTGCAACTGCTGCACGACCACTTCGCGCGCCAGCAGACCCTGACCCTGGCCGAGTTTCGCGACCTCCTCGGCAGCTCCCGCAAACAGGTGCAGGCACTGCTGGAATTCTGGGACGGACTCAAGTACACTCTGCGCCAGGGCGATGCGCGGGTGGCCTGGAAACTGCCCATGGAAAAATCCGCGAATGACAGGATGGATGAGCCAAATGAACACGAACAGGGAAGGAGGTGAGCCGATGAGCGGACCAATCAAACTGACCAGCCTCTCCCGCAGCAGCGGTTGAGCCGCCAAACTGGCCCCCGGGCCGCTGGCGCAGGTGCTGCGCCAATTACCGCAGTTTGACGACCCCAACCTCCTCTCGGCCACGATTCCCTGTGCCGATGCCGGAGTTTACCGCCTCGACCAGAACCGGGCGCTGGTGCAGTCGGTCGATTTCTTTACGCCGATCGTCGACGATCCGACCAGCTATGGCCGCATCGCCGCTGCCAACGCCCTGTCGGATATCTACGCCATGGGCGGGACGCCGCTGACGGCGCTCTCCCTGGTCGCCTTCCCTCCCTGCCTCGACACCTCGGTCCTGGTGGAGATCCTGCGTGGCTGCACCGAAAAGGTCCTCGAAGCTGGCGCGGTGATCGTCGGCGGCCACAGTGTCGAGGACGAAGAACCGAAGATCGGCCTGGCGGTGACCGGCCTGGTCGACCCGGCGCGCCTGGTTTCCAGCCGCGGCGCGCGTCCCGGCGACCTGCTGCTGCTGACCAAACCCCTCGGTACCGGCATCCTCGCCACCGCCCTCAAGGGGGAGATGATCAGCGAGGCAGAGATGGCCGAGGCGATTGCCGGCATGGAGACCCTCAACCGCGAAGCGGCCGCGGCGATGCTTGAAGCCGGTGTCGCCGCCTGCACCGACATCAGCGGCTTCGGCCTGCTCGGTCATGCCCTGGAGATGGCGGAAGCGAGCGGGGTGCTGCTGGAGTTCGACGGCGCAGCCCTTCCCAGCTACCCCGAAGTCCGCGAACTGGCCGCCATGGGGCTGATCCCCACCGGCAGTTACCGCAATCGCGAGCATTACCTGCCGCGAGTGGTGGAGGCCGAGCGCCTCGACCGCGCCCTCCTCGACCTGCTCGCCGATCCACAGACCTCCGGGGGTCTGCTGCTGGCGGTGGCGCCGGAGCGACTGACCGTGTTACAAATGGCCCTGCAGGCGCGGCACGTCAGCGCATGGCCCGTCGGACGGGTCGCCGCAGGTCCGGCCGGCTGGCTGCGGGTCGTCTAGGATTCAGTTCAGGCGCCGGTAGCAGGCGCCTGAATCGGCCATGACCTGGCAGTCCGCTTCGGCGGCCGGTTCCAGCTCGAAGAGTCGGTACAGATCGGCCGGAACTTCCTGCAGCACTTCGAGAATCTGCCGGCGCGACAACTCTTTTGGGAAGATGAAGAGACCTTCGCTGCTGTCGGCCACCGCCAGCCGCCGCCCGATCTCAGCGGACCAGCGATCGCTCCAGTAGATGGAATCCATGATCTGCAATGCTTGCATGGTGGTTCTCCTTGGCTGGGGTGATCCCTCCTCGGTCTCATTTTAATCCTCCCTGCCCGGCCACGCCAAGGGGGGGGCGGTCCTAGCATTGGAGAACAAGGATACCTAGATGACCTGGTTGACCCTTTTGTTGCTGCTGGCTGGATTCGTGCTGCTGATCGCCGGCGCCGAGCTGCTGGTGCGCGGCGCGGCGCAGCTCGCCATCGGGCTCGGTATTTCACCGCTGGTGGTCGGCCTCACCGTGGTCGCCTTTGGCACCAGCGCCCCGGAACTCGGGGTTTCGGTCTTCTCCGCCTGGAACGGCCAAGCCGGCATCGCCCTCGGCAATGTCGTCGGCAGCAACATCGCCAACATCCTGCTGATCCTCGGTCTCTCCGCGCTGGTGGCTCCGCTGGTGGTCCACCGCCAGGTTATCCGCCTTGAAGTGCCGATCATGATCGGCACTTCGCTGTTGCTCCTCCTCTTTGCCCTCGACGGCAGCATCGGCCGCTTCGAAGGGTTGCTCCTCTTTGCCGGGATCATCTTCTATACCACCTGGGCCATCCACCGCAGCCGCCGCGAAAACCGGGCGGCGCAGGAGGAAATCCCGGCCGAGGCGCGCGGGCACGCCAGCCGCACCATGCAACTGCTGCTGATCGTCGGCGGCCTGATCCTGCTCGGGATCGGCGCCCGCTGGCTGGTCAACAGCGCGGTCGTCATTGCCCAGCATTTCGGGGTCAGCGACCTTGTCATCGGCCTGACCGTGGTCGCCATCGGTACCTCGCTGCCGGAGCTCGCCACCTCGGCCCTGGCCAGCCTGCGCGGGCAGCGGGACATCGCCGTTGGCAATGTCGTCGGCAGCAATATTTACAACATTCTCAGTGTCCTTGGCCTGACCGCCCTGGTTTCCCCGGCCGGGATCCCGGTGCCAGAGACGGCCTGGGCCTTCGACTTGCCGGTAATGCTGATTGTTGCGATCGCCTGTCTCCCCATCTTCTGGCTCGGCCACCGCATTGAACGCTGGGAAGGGGGATTGTTTCTCGTCTACTACGGCGCCTATACCCTGCTCGTCTTTTTGCTATCGACCCAACATCCAAGCCTGCCACAGCTGATGCGTACCATGGCCTGGTTCATCGCACCGCTCACCGTCGTCACCCTGGGAATCTCCCTCTGGCGGCACCAGCGCCGCCCAGTGCCCTGAAGCAGGAAGAGCCGGCTTGCGGCCGGCTCTTCCTGCTTCATTCCTGCACCCGTTTCAAAGATCCCCGGTCAGCTCCTGCAGGCGGAAGAGCTTGGGGTTGATCCCGGCCACCACGGCGATAATCTCGCGCAGGGCGGTCTCGTCGATCCCGACTTCCTCGTCCCGCCCTTGAAACCAGGCGTACCCCTTCGGCAGCGGCGAAAAGCTCCCGTCACGCAGCAGCGCGACATCGACCAGGTCGTTGACCCGCCCCTGCGCCTCCCAGGGATCGCGGTAGTTGAACTGGCGCGCGACGATATGCAGGCCGAGACCGTTGGGCCAGACGCCCCGGACCTCGAAGGAGAATTCCCGCGGTGCGCTGTAATTCTCACTGCGGCCGGAGCGGGCCATGACCCGTGCCCCTGCCGTTTCGAGCATCGCCTGTACCGACTCGACTGTCATCGGCTGCGGCTGTTCCATCTGTTATCTCCCTTTGGTCTGATTCAATCTGTCAACTCAGGTATCGAGCCGCAGCTCCACCCCCCAGGGGACCGGCCTCTGGCCATCCCGGGTCAGCACCCACAGGGTCGGGAACTCCATCTCCTGCGGCGCCGCGCCGAAGCCGTCGGTCAGGTAGATGACGGCCGCCGGTCGCGGCTGCATGGTCCGCGCATAGGCAAAGACCGGGCGCAGGTCGGTGAAGCCGCCGCCGTGGTAGACCTCGGCGACGGCGGCGCTGCTGCGAAAGGTTTCGATCTTCTGGATGCGGCTGCCGGCATAGAGAACGGTGATCAGGCTCTCCCGGCCGCGGGCGAGCTGTAGCAGCTCGCGGGCGAAGGCCTCCCGCAGCGGCTGCCGGTCGGTCGAATCGGAGACATCGACCCCGACCAGGAGGTTGAGCCGCTGGCGCTTGCGGATGCCCGGGGTGGTATGCGCGAAGCGCCGATGCTCGCGTTTCCAGGTTGAGCGCCGTCCGACCCGGCCGGCAGTGGCGACGAATTGCCGCAATACCTGGCGCCAGGGGATGATCGGCGGCGCCAGCCACCCGGCCACCAGCTGCCGCACTTCCCCCGGCACCTCGCCCCGGCTTGCCCGCCAGGCCTCCCGCACCAGGCCGCGCACCACCTCCTCGCCGAGCGGTGCCGGGGTGCTGTCCGCCTCGGCCCAGGCGCGGTGGTCGTCGATGGTTTGCGCTGAGGCCAGGGGGTCCGCTAACGGCCGCTCGCCGGCCGCATCCGCCTGTTGGTAGCTGCCGGCGTCGCGGGCGGCATTGCCGTACCCCTCCCCGTCCAGGTTGCCGCTATCGTAGGGGCGGGTCACCAGCCGGTAATATTCCTCGGCCGCCAGCCTTGCCGGCAACCCCAGCCGTTCGGGGGTGATCGCCGCAAGGGGGAGGTTGGCGATGCCGGGGTTGATCGCCAGGTCGCAGGCGATGTCCCAGCTCTGGCTGTGACGCTCCTTGCGGCGCAGCGGATGCAGGTGCAGGACATGCTTGAGGACATGTTCGAGAAGCGCCTGCTGCTCTGGCGCGCTATAGCCGGCGAAGGCGGGCGGACAGACCGCGAGGGTCGGGACGCCGCCGCGGATCGTCACCCCCAGCGCCTGCGGTCCCGGCCCGAGTTCGCGCCGGAAGGGGAGCAGGAAGTGGCCGTAGAAGGGACGCTCCTTGAGCAGCCGCACGATGGCGCTGCGCACCCCTTCCAGTCCCGTTACCGCCTCACTGCTCATCGCTCATGGCTCGGTTGTCAGCATTCGCCACTGATCGCTGCGATCGCCTCGAAGACCACCGCATCGTACTTGTCCTGGGTAATTGCCGCCGCCACTGCCGGGATTCGCGCCAGCGATTTCACCAGCCCGAAGCGCTGGTCACGGGGGAGGACGGCAATATAGGCGACCAGGTTGGCCTCGCGCGCGGCGGTCAGTTCCAGCCCGCCGTCGAGGGTGACGACCACATCGCTCTGCGTCACCGCCTGCAGATCGTCGCGCTGGGCCGCCACCCGGGCGGCCACTTCGGGCCAGCTGTCGAGCACTTCGAGCGCCGTTACCGGGCGTTCACGCTGTTCGTGACACCAGCGCAGGAAGATGACCGCCGCTTCCTTGCCGACGATACCGGCATAGACCTCCATCTCCAGTTCCGCCGGGAAGCGACAGGAGCGCCGCAGGATACTGACCATCTCCCAGGCGCGTTCGGTCGGTTCGACCGGCAGTTCGAAGGGCTGGTCCTGCCGGGCCAGCAGATGGGTGTTGGCACCGAGGAACTGGCAGACCTCCGTGTCGAGCCGCCGTTCCCGGGCATAGCGCGCCCAGCAGGCGTAGTCGCTCTCGACCTGGAGGATGACCATGCGGTCGAGAAGCGCCCGATCGAGGGTCGCGACCTGGTAGCTGCCGTCCGGGGGATTGATGGAGACCACCACCTTGTGACGGGGATGCAGGGTGTGGGTGTGCAGGGCGCGGCGCTCTCCTTCGACCGGCGGCTCGACAAACTGGAAGATCGCCTGCAGGGTATCCTCCTGCTGGGCACGATTCAGCTCGTCGCAGTGCACCACCGTTTCGGCAGCGTCGTCGGCCGGCCACCAGGAGGGGCGCGACCAGCGCATCGTTTCCCCATCTCGAAAGGGGATACCGACCAGGTCGCCGACCTCCATCTGGCCAAGGCGCAACGGTACGTAACGGCGCCCCATCTCCCGGCAGACCTGGATTACGCCAGCGGTTTTGCCGACGCCGCGGTGGCCGACGATGCAGGGGGTGAGATCGGTCTTGGTGAGGATTTCGGCCAGCACCAGCTTCATCTGTTCGACGTTCATTGCTGAAAATTCATCCTGTTCGGGAATTGATATCGTTTTCGGTCAGGAATCAAACGATAGCGCAAATCGGCAGCGAGGTCCAGACCCTTTCGTGTGCGCAGCTGTTCGTGTGCGCAGCTTGCCTCGGCGACCGATCCGTGCGAGGATGAATCTCCCTTCTACGGAGGCGACGATGTTCGGTTTGGGACTGACGGAAATGATCCTCATCGGCGGGCTGCTTCTGCTCCTCCTCGGCCCCGCCACCAGCCGGCGTCTCCTTGCCCGGGCCCGCAGCCTCTGGTCCGATTACACCCGGCTGCGCAGCGCCGCGCGCAACCCCCTCGATCACCTGCTCAAGCCGAAGGACGATCCGCCCCGCTGAGCCTGCCTTCCTCCTCCCCGCAGAAAAGAAGCCCCTGACGATTGTCAGGGGCTTTACAGCATAGCACGGCAAACAAAGGTTGAGAGTCTCTCGCTCCGGGTCAATCGGGAGGGAAGACCTGGATCCGCTGATTCCCATGGTCGACGACATGGAGAGTGGCAGCGTCCGCGAGGTGCAACAACGTCTGGTGGCTACTGAAACCAAGAGCCAGACCGGGAGCCAGGGAATTCCGACACTGGGCCATGAAGAGCTCCAGACATTGACGGACTGTTGACAGGAAGAGTGGGATTTTAAAAAGAGAGTAGCAGAGAGGGAATAAAGAAGAATCACCCATTTGAGTGATTCTTCGCATTAGCCCCAGTAGTGTCCGGTTAGCAAATTGCATTCACCCAAAGTTGCAGATAATTGTAAATATTTTCACAAGTTAGCGTATTTTTTGCTTGACAAATCGTCGTGAAGTCGGCGCGGTGATTTTCGTAAATACCTATTTTATATGAGGATTTACGAAAATGTCATTACTTGTTCGCTGCCACCGTACCCGGCTTAGCAGGCGCTCCATTGTCCGACTTTTTACCCCGTTCAAGGGCGCTCTCGAACATGCCCCGGTTCTTGAGGCCCGAGGCAACAGGCCACTGCAGATGACGTTTGAAGATCAGTTGAAAATCCTGACCTACTATCACCTCGAAGAGCATTCTTCGGGGCGTCATCTGCTTCAGGTTCTGACGCAGGAAGATTTTGCCGCGACTCATATTGCACCGCCCGGCGGTATCCGGAAAAGCGCCTTCTTTGAGGCGATCAATACCCGAGGGCTGGAGCAGATGATTCATGTTTACGAAGACCTGCAGAAACAGGTCTCACAAAAGATTCCTGTCGCCAAAGACATCTCCGATCTCGGCGATCTGATCGCCGTCGATGGTTCGCTGATTGACGCTACGCTGTCCATGCTCTGGGCGGACTATCGAGACGGAGCCAAAAAGGCCAAGGTTCACCTGGGGTTCGATATCGGTCGTGGTGTCCCCCAGAAAGTCACATTAACCGACGGCAAGGGCGACGAGCGTCCTCAGGCGGAACGGCTCGTGGCTCCCGGTCAGACAGGTGTCTATGACCGCTATTACCAGTGTTACAAAAACTTTGACGACTGGCAGGATCAGGGACGCCACTTTGTCTGCCGCATCAAAGCCAGTTCTCGTAAGACGGAGTTGAGCGCCAATCCTGTTGTCCCCGGCAGTCATGTTTTCTATGACGCCAGGGTGTTGCTCGGCACCAAAGATGTCAACCAGACCGAACGAGAAGTGCGTGTGGTCGGCTACAAGGTTGACCAAAAATCCTATTGGGTCGCCACCGACCGCTTCGATCTGACCGCCGAGCAGATTGCCTTGATCTACAAGCTACGCTGGACGATCGAGTCCTTCTTCGCCTGGTGGAAGCGCCACCTCAAGGTGTATCACCTGATTGCCCGCAGTCCCTACGGCCTGCTGGTGCAGATCCTCGCAGGGTTGATTACTTATTTGCTGCTGGCCATCTACTGCCACGAAGAGCATGGCGAACGTGTCAGCATCAACAGGGTGCGTGAGCTTCGCAACAATATTCGCAACGAGGCCGCCGAGGATGCGGCCGCAGGCTTAGGGCCTCCCGATATCATTGACTTGGACTTCGGAGCCTATGCAACTTCTTAACCGGACACTACTGCATTAGCCCCAAAAAAAATCCTGATTAGGTCCGATTCTCAGCTTGATGCGGATCGCCCCTACAAGAGCCCAAGCCGTAGCGATGAATTGAACAATGGGGCCCCTACATATTGGATGCCCAAGGTGCTCTCGCCCCTCAGCTGAGAATTAGGGCTAATCAGGAAAAAAATTATCTTTGTTGCCGCCGAAACCGGCAACAGATTGGTGCCTCACGCACCAGGTTACGGAGCAATACCCGGTTGCGGGGTGCCACTTGGCGACAGGCTAGTGTCTAGTTGCAAAAGTTAGCGATAGTGTTTCTCAGTTGCGACCCCTTGACCTCTCGCTTACGCCATACAAAAGGCTTGGCGTTGGGCTGATAGGCTTCTATAAAGGCCTCGATGGCCGCACGCAACTGGTCAATGCTTTGAAAACTGGCGTTCTTCAGTGCCTTACGTGAAAGAATGCCGAACCATATCTCGACTTGATTGAGCCAACTTGCAGAAGTCGGTGTAAAGTGAAACATGACGTTTGGGTGCTGCGCAAGCCATTCGTCGTTGCGTTTATGAATGCAATAATTGTCCAGGATCACGTGAATTTCTCGCTGGTCGCTGTCCGGAAGTTCTGAGAGGACCTGATCCATGAAGGCTAGGAAATCAACCCTTCTCTTGAACTCGGTTGTCTGCGTATGCACGGCGCCTGTCGCTACGTTGAGCGCCGCAAAAAGGTTCAGGGTTCCATGCCGTTTGTAGGTGCTCTTTAGGCCCTGGACGACTTTGCCGCTACTGGTACAGACATACCCCTTGGCGCGCTCAAGCGCCTGGATGCTCGGTTTCTCATCGACTGAGATCACCAAGGCTTTTTCGGGGGGCGCCAGGTAGAGCCCGATAATGTCAGCCGCCTTTGGTGCGAACTCTGGATCAGTGCTTACGCACCAACTTCGTTGTCGGGCAAGGCTGATATTGTGCTTGCGCAGCACTCGCCAAATGGCATCATCCGAAGCGCCAAACTGCTTGGCAAGCGCCGGGCCGTCCCAACATGCCTGGCCGGGCGGTGGCGGAAGTTCCAACGCTTTCAGAACTCGCGTTTGAAACGCCTGGTCATATTTCGGCGGTTTGCCAGAGCGCGGGCGATCATATAGCCCGGCAATACCCGCAGCGGAGAAACGGTTCCGCCATTCAATAACCGTGTTCGGGCGCACGTTAAGATCCATGGCGACCTTGCTGACGGATTCTCCGTCAAGGAGTTTGCAGATAATCCGGGCACGTTCAACAAGGCGCGCCTCCATGCTTCGACTGCTTGCCCATTCCCTGAGTGTCTGGCGGTCCTTTTCGCTGCACAGGGGTATTGGAGATTTTCTCGGCATAAGCGACTCCTTTCACGATGGTGGGGGTGAAAGAAGTCTATATTATAACGCTTAGTTTTGCAATTAAACACTAGAACTCCTCCCCCGTCCACATCTCCGGCACAAAGTGCAGCGCCCGGTTGCGGCCGGTCTCCTTCGCTTTGTAGAGAGCAACGTCGGCGTATTTGATCGCCTGCCAGAAGGCCTCGCTGTCACCGGGGAATTCGCTGACGCCGAGGCTGATGGTCTTCTTCAGCGGCCCGTCCGGCGTCGAGAACTTGATCGCCTCCATGTTCTGGCGGATCTTCTCGGCCACGGTCAGCGCCTCGCCGGGGTGGATGTCGACCACCAGCACCAGGAACTCCTCGCCGCCGAAGCGGATGACGATGTCCGCCTCGCGTACGCTCTTGCGGATGATCGACGCGGTCTCCTTGAGGATCTGGTCGCCGACATCATGACCGAACTTGTCGTTGACCTGCTTGAAGTAGTCGATGTCGCACATCACCAGGCCGAGGGTGCGTTTGCGCCGCTGCAGACCAGCGATGATCGGCCCGGCGTGGTCCTGCAGGAAGCGCCGGTTGTAGAGCCCGGTCATCGGGTCCTTGAGCGCCGAGTCGCGCAGGGTATTCATCAGCCGCTTCGCCTCGATCACCGACAGCGCCTGGTTGACGTAGGTCTCCGCTTTGAAGATGCGGGCGTGGACATCGTGGGCATCGACCTTGCCAGTGCTGTCCGGGCGGAAAAGAAACTGCACCACGCCGCCGGTGCGGCCGCCGATGATCATCGGGATACAGACGTGTTCGAGGCCGGTCTCCTGCTTGAACATCTTGCAGACCCCCGGGTAGTTGAGGGAGGAGATCGAATGGCCGGTCTTGCGCGCCCGACAGAGCTCGCAGTTGGCGAGGATATCAGGGTTGCAGGCGAGATCCTTGTTGGCGACGATCGCCGGATAGACCGGCTGCATCTCGCGGTGATTGTCTTTGACCTCGTAAATGACGAACTCCTCGATCCCGCACTCCTTGCCGAAGGCGTCCCCGAGGCGCGAGTAGACGTCTTCCAGGGTCGAGTCCTCCTCGATCACCTTCTTGAACATGGTCATGCCGTAGACCGTCTCCATCAGCTCGTTGAATTCGGAGGAGAGCTGGCCGATCTCGTCCCGTGAGCTGATCTTGATCTTATTGGTCAGGTCGACGTCACCGGTGCCGAGACTGTGAATCTGGTCGATGATCGAGCGGATCGGCCGGGCGAATGCCCCGGCGATCCAGACGGTGAAGAGGGCGAGCAGCAGCACGGCGATGCCGAGAACACCGGCAATGACCAGCGAGGTCTGGCGGATAGTCTGGCCGATGGTGCGGGCGTAACCGGAATAGAGATCCGAAAGCTGGGCGGAATAGTCGACGGCGAGGTTGTTGGCGGCGTAGAGCTCTTCCTGCAGCTGGTCGTGGGTCTTGGCCAGGGTCTCGGGAACGCCGCTCCCCTTTTTCAGCAGTTCGAGCTTGGAGGAGAAGAATGCCTGGTTTGCCTCGTCGATGGCACCGAGCTGGCTGGTCAACTGCTTGAGGAATTCGACTCCGGCCGGATCGTTGCGAACCGAGCTGGTGCGGACCGTTTCCAGCAGCTTGCCGGTATCGTGGGAATAGTCGTTGACCTCGCCCCCCAGGGCGAGGGCGGAGATGAAGCTGCGGATATCGAGGAGGCGCTTGTGGGAGAGATCGGCGGCGCGGACCGCCGCTTCGACGTCACGGGCCTTGAGGGCGCCGGAGGCATCGATGGAGAGGGCCTGCAGATTGCGAATGATCTTCTGCACCACCCGGTCCTGGGGAATCACTTCGTTGATGACCCGGTTATAGCTGCCGTTGATGCTGTACATGGCAACAAAAGACAGCACCGCCATCGCCAGGAACCAGAAGAGAACTCCGACCGAGTAGAGGGTGAATTTTTTCCGGATCGGCAGGTCGACGAAGGTGATGAAGCGGATAAACCGCTTCACGGGGTGGAGAACCCGTAAATCGAGCATGAGAAACCCCTTTCGGCTGACGTTCTGTCGAAAAGGATTAGCAATTGTCGTGCCCTGCTCGTCGCGAGGGTCGCGTGTTCTCGAGTGTCTTTAATTTCCCGGGGGGAAACTTGCCGGCGGACCCAGCGATTCCGGGAGCGCGCCCGACCGGGGGACGTGATTCCGGCAAAAGGCCGGTCCAGGAGGAGAATGTGGTCTTTTGGATTCCTGTTCCAAAGCACGATCGCCCCGGCAGGTGGCCGGGGCGATCGCTTCGCAACAGGTAGCCGGAGGTACCTAGATGAGGGCACGGGTGGCGGCAAGCGCGGCCTGATAATCGGGTTCGGCAGTGACTTCCTTGACGATCTCCCGGTAGGCAAGCTTGCCGTCTTTGCCGATCACGAAAACAGCCCGGGCGAGAAGTTTAAGCTCCTTGATCAGAACTCCGAAGTTGAGGCCAAAGGAGCGGTCCTGGTAATCGGAGAGGGTCTGGACCTTCTCGATCCCGGCATTGCCGCACCAGCGTTTCTGGGCGAAGGGGAGATCGAGGCTGACGGTGTAGACAACGACCGACCCCGGAAGTTTGGCCGCCTCCTCGTTGAACTTGCGGGTCATGGTGTCGCAAACCGGCGTGTCGAGGGACGGCACGACGGTGATCAGCTGCACCTTCCCCTTGGCGCTGTCGCGGGTGACCGGTTGCAGCCCGTTGTCCACCACCCGGAAATCGGGGGCGGCGTCGCCGACCTTGACATCGGGGCCGAGCAAGGTCATGGGGTTGCCTTTGAAGGTGATGACACCGGTACGTTCCTGGCTCATGGGTAAATCCTCCTGGGATAGATTCGTGAAACGGTCATAATTTTACCTTGATACCTCGACCTGTCAACACTACCAGGATTCGTTGGAGTGGGTAAATCCGTGGCAGGTGAAATTGTTGCAGGTCCCCGTCCTCGATATCGCCCCCGGCGTGTAGGTCCCGGTCCCCGGAAGCTTGATGGTCAGCTTCGCTTCGGTCATGGCGGTCGTCGCCAGATCATTGAAGTGGATGCCAGCCGAGTTGGTCAGCTTGGTCGGGTCGTGACACTCGGTGCAAAGGGCAAAATTGGTATGGCTGGTGTTCCGGTTATGCCGTCCAGAGTCATAGCTGTTGTACTGGCTGGTGCCGGAGGCGTGGCAGCTGAGACAAAGGGCATTGCCGGTCAGGGTGGCGAGGCTCCCCGTCGCCCAGTCGAGGGTCGTCTTGCCGCCGTGGCAGCTGACGTTGCTGCAGGTGCCGGTCGAGGGATCGGTCCCATTGGGTGTGAAGACGGGACTGCCGCCGGTCTGCGCCATGTAGCCCCCGGCAACGGCCGGAATCGCCACATCGGCCGGTTCCATCATATCAAAATGTGCCAGGGTCCCGTAACCGACACCATTATGGCAGACAGCGCAGCTGCCGGTGACACCGGTCAAGGCATTGTGCGACGTGTGCGCGCCGGCCCGGTTGGGGCGAACGTTCCCGGCCACACCGGCGCTGGAAGGGGGCGTCGCGTGGCAGGAAACACAGCCGCTCGAGTTGACCACCGGGTCGGCAACATGGCAGACCCCGGCGGAACAGGAGGGACCGGTTCCCGCCGGCAGCCCTTCGAGGTTCGCTCCGTGGCAGAGGGCGCAGGCAGTCGAATAGAGCGCGTTGGGCACGTTGCGGTGGGTATAACTGCCATCGTACCAGTCGACGCTTTCATTCGGCGGCGACATGATAGAAGAGACCGAGGGATGGGCCGTGCCGGTGTTGTGACAACCCTCGCAACCGTTGCCGCCCTGGCTGAAGATACCGATATTGAATTGCGGATTGCTGCCGGCGCCGCCGGCCTCTCCGTGGCAGGGCTGACAGTCGAGCATGCCATTGGGGAAGATGGAAGAGTTAAGGCCCTTGGCGTCCGGACCGTGGTTGCTTCCCAGCAGGTAACTGCCGTCAAGGGCATGGGGAGCGCCGCCGGTGGCACTCCAGGAGCGGGTGCTACCGCTATGGCAGCCGGCGATATTGGTGGTGCAGGTTGGCGGCGTCACCGTGGTGTCGTAACCGAGGCCGGCAACCAGGGTTGCCGCCGGGGTCCCCTCGAAGGCCGCGGTGTCGAGGTTAGCGAAATGGTCAACGGCCAGGGCCGTGGCGTCGTGGCAGGCGCTGCAGGTCGGGCTGTAGCCGGCGGTGTCCGCCCGGCCGCCGGTACCGGCATGGGTAATATGGCGACCGGAGTAATAGCTGTTGTTCTCCGGCGCCTGTGCCGCCGTCCCCTGCTCGTGGCAGGAGGTGCAATCCTGATCGACAATCAGAGAACCGGTCAGCCAGTCGGGGCTGGTCTGTCCGCCGTGGCAGCTGACGTTGGTACAGCTGCCGGTGGCCGGGTTGGCGCCGTCCGGCGTGAAAGCGGCCGCACCGGCTTTGGCACTGTAGGTTGCCACGAAGGCGACATTGGCGGGGGCAGTGGCGTCGTAGTGACTGAGAGTATCACTCCCGGCGCCATTATGACAGGCCGAGCAGTTGCCGGTTGCGGTGGTCAGCGCATCGTGGGCGAGGTGGCCGCCGGCCCGGTTGGGGCGGGCATTGCCGGCCGGGGCCAACCCGTCGGGGGGCGTATTGTGACAGGAGTCACAGCTGCCGGAGACGTTATTGGGCGCCGTGGCCGTGTGGCAACTGCCACAGTCGGGCTGGATCAGACCGCCGCTCTGGGCATGGCAGGCACTGCAATCGGGGGTTCCGGCAATGCTCGCCTGGACATGGCTGCTGGCAACCGTACCGCTTGGCAGCAACCAGCTCGGGCTGAGCGAATGGGTAGCGCCCGGGCCGCCAGAACCATGGCAACCGGTGGTGAGGCCGTTGGCGTTGGTGTGATTGGCGTCAAAACAGCTCGGCGCCGCCGCGATCGGGCCAATCCCGGGAGCGGTGGTGCTGTGGCAGAGCTGGCACCCCGGGGTATTCAGCCCCCGGTGGGAGGAGGCATAGTTATTGTCCTGGGCGTCGTTGCCGGCGCCGGCGTCATTGCCTCCCTGCCAGTTGGTCGGGTGGGCCTGGGCAGCGCTATGACAGCCAGAGCAGTTGCCGGACGGATTGTTGAGAATCAGCGCATCGGCGACGAAGCCGCCGTCAAAGATATTGTCAGGCCGGCCGTGGCAGTTGCGGCAATAGAGCTGCTTGCTCTTGGCCAGGGGGCCGTGGTTGGCCGGGTCGGTAAAGGGAGCGACGTGATTGCCCGGTGCCGGCGGATCGACTCCCGGGTGGCAGGCAACGCTGCCGAGAGTGGCGCGCAGGCAGCTCGGCCCGCCAGCGCCCCCCTGCAGGGTCGCACCATGGCAGGCCGCCGCAGCGCAGCCGGTCCAGCTGTAGCTGTCGGCAAATCCCTGATGGTCGGTCACCACGTTAGTCCACGCGAGTGGATGCAGGGCAAAGGGCGGTCCGGCAAGGTGACAGTCGTAACAGGAGATCCCGATCCTCCCCCCCTGAAAGTCCAGGCCGTGGCAGAGGGTACAGGAGGCAAGGTCCGTCTTTGCCTCGGCACCATGAAGGGCCGCCCAGTTCTGGGGGTGGACCGGGCCGGGCCGGGGCCCATCGGAATTGCCGCTGGAGCAACCCCCCAGCAGTGCAAGCAACAGCAGCAGGGGGAACAGACGGAATCGGGTGTTCAGCATACGCGTCTCCTTGCTCGATCAGCCGTGACAGGGGGCACAGGTACGGGCCGCCTTGGGGTTGCCGTGACAGCGGTAGCAGGAGGTCGGGTCGAGCCGGCCGTCCATCTTGTGCCGGGTCAGGTAATCGCCCCGGTGCGGCATGCGCCGGTAGGTATCGCTCTGGTCCTTGACAGAAGGTTTCAGCTCGATGCCAGTGGCATGGCAACTGTTGCAAAAACTCTGCTGGTGACACATGGCACAGACCTGGGCGCTGCGACCGGCCACACTGCGATGGCTTTCGGTAAAGAAGGTCGTGTGATTGAAATCGACGTAGGCGACATGGTCATCGCGCGAATCGTGGCAATCGGTGCACATCGGCCGGTTGCTGCCGAGCTCCGCCTCCGGTGGGTGCTGGGTGGGGAAGACATACCCCCGCTCCAGCCCGGCGCAAGCATAGAGAAGGGTGAGAGGGAGAATCAAGACGGCGAGGACAAAGAAGAGTCGCTTAGGCATATATCTGCTCCTGAAGGAAGTCGAGGTACCTTGTCCGCTTAGCGGCCGAATCGGTAACTGGCCACCAGCATCCCTCGCCAGTCGCTGTCGAAGTTGGGATCGGAACTGTAATCAGCGGAGAGTTTCAGCTCCAGGTGGTCATCGAGAAAACGGTGACCGGCGCCGAGGGAGGCGAAGAAAGAGCCGTCCTGGCCGTAGACCGGCTTGTCGTAGGAGGCATAGAGGAGATCGCCGCTGACAAAGGTGTGCGGCAGATCGATTGGCTTGTCCCAGTAGAAAAAGAGCCTGCCGAGCAGATAGTTGTTGCTGGCGGCATCCCCCTGGCTGGTGCCGATTTCCCCCCCCGCCTGGGTCAGCTCCGCGCCATGCCAGGTGAGGATGGCCGCGTAATAGGCGGCCGAATCGTTGTTGACATCGTAGTTGAAGAACTTGACCTTGGCGCCGACCTCCCAGCTGCCGAGCCCGGTCCAGAGGAGGTCGGTGCCGTAGGCGGTGAGCGCCTCGTTACCCTGGCTCAGGATATAGAAGGGGTTGGGGGTCTCTTCCCCGGCGGCAAAATAATCACGATAATTGTAACTCTCGAAAAAGGGGCGGAAGTGAAAATCGCCCAGCGAAAAACGCACCTCGTAGAAGTTTTCCCCCCAGCCATCGCTCTCCAGGTTGTAGCTGGACTTGCCGGAGAGGCTGATACCGGCAGGGAGCGCAAGGGCCAGATCGATCCCGACCTGCTGATCCTCGGTGACGCTGTCATTGGCAACCTGCTGGTAGGAAACGCCGACTTCGTAGCGGGTGCCGAAGTGATGGGCGAGCCGACCACCGTAGATGCTGTCCCCGCTACGGCCGGCGGCCGTATCGAGAGCGACCGGCAGCCCGCCGTAGGCGGAGAGCGTAAAATAGGGACCGAGATCGGTCCGCAGGGAGAGCCCGTCAATACTGTCGTTCGCCAAGCCGGCGATCACGTACTGGCGGCCAAGGCGTAGGTTGAAATTGCTGAACGGCCGGGTGTATTCGAGGTAACCGTAGAGGAGTTCGCCACTCGGATCATCACTGTAATAATCGCCGTTGCCGAGATCGGCCCGCCCCCAGCCGTAAAGGTGGAGCGAAAGCCCGCGGGCGTTGAGATTGCCGGCATCCGCCTGCAGGTATTCGTAAATCGGCAGCACCGCGGCATCCCTGGTCGTCAGCGTATCCCGCTGCATGAATCGGAACAGGGTCTCCGATTGCAGCGAAATTTCTGCCGCCCCGACCCATCCCGGCCCGAGGAGCAGCAGACAACCGACAATGAAGATTACCCGTGAACGGCGTAGCACTGTCCTGCATGCGTTATCCATGTCTCCTCCTTGGCGGTACCTGTTAAAAAACGACACCGGCAGTAGTCCAGCACTTCCGGCGCGTCCTTCGTATATACCAGAGACGGACTTTAATACAACTTTATATAACCGAATTGGTCATTTTTCTGGAACGGAATTTCAATCGAGCGGCGGTAGAGTCTTCAGGTCTTTCGGGAGGTTCTCTGATTACAACGGGTTACCCTGCGGGCGGGAGTACCGAACTCCCCAGGGTCCACTACACAATACCCCCTTTACCCTCTGGCGAAGAGGGGAATAAATCGATCTGTTCAATTATCAAACAGGAGTTGTTACTGGCAACAGGGTGATAAGCGCAACATCTGCTGCGAACCAGCACAGGGGCTGGCTGTGTGGATAGGCGCCGGCCTCCGTTAGCCACAGACGCCGCAACGGCGGCAGCCCGCCTGACAACGCGGCGAAAGCTGTTCGGTCAGACCACGCTGGTACTCGGCCCAGAGATAGTCCCGCCGGACGCCACTATCGAGAACTTCCCAGGGAAAAGTCTCTCCGGCAGCGCGTTGTCGGTGCACGAACCAGGACGGCTCGAACCCGGCAGCGGCACAGGCAGCCCGCAGAGGACGCCCGGACGCCAAGGCGGGCAGGATGCGTCCGACCCGGCGATCGCCGCGGGAGAGGAGCGCCTGCAGGGTCGCGGCGCGCAGCGACTCGGAGTGCAGCTCGACGTTGCCGAGCCGGGCGATGCCGCAGCGCAGCTGGCCGAGGCGGGCCTTGAGAATGGCATCGGCGGGCATCGCGGCCCACTGGAACGGGGTGAAGGGCTTGGGAATAAAGGGATTCACCGAGAGGGTAATCTGCCCGAGCCGGCCGCGCCGCTTCCCTTCGACCAGCCAGACCTCCCGCACCCGGCCCACCAGGGCGAGGAGTTCCTCGATGTCGCTCTCCTCCTCACCGGGAAGGCCGATGAGAAAATAGAGCTTGAGATTGGGAATGCCGGCGGCGGCCAGGCGCTGAACTGCGGCGAGAATCTGCTCCTCGTCGAGATTCTTGTTGATCAGGTCTCGCAGGCGCTGGCTCCCCGCTTCCGGGGCGAGGGCCACGGTGCGGTGCCCGGAGGCGGCGAGCGCAGCGACCTCTTTCTCGCTCAAGGCATCGATGCGCAGGCTGGCGACCGAGACCTTGCCGCCGGCGGCGAGGATCGACTCCTCCAGTTCGACGATCTGCGGGTAGTCGGAAACCGCGGCACCGACCAGCCCCTGCTTGGGGTGATGACAGAGCCCTTCGCCCACCTGGCGCTGCAGATTCTCCAGGCTGCGCTCCCGCGGCGGCAGGAAGAGAAAGCCGGCGGCGCAGAAGCGACACCCCCGCGAGCACCCCCGGGAGATCTCGGTCAGGGCCATGTCGCCGAGCTCAGTCTCCGGCGTCAGGACGAAGGAGCGGGTATCACTGGCATCGAGGTCAGCCTGCCAGCGCCGCGCGACCCGCGCCGGGGCCGGCGGCGCGACCTCGACATCGGTGATGAAACCATCCGCCGCCTGACGCACCGTATAAAAGGATGGCAGGTAGAGTCCCGGCACCTCGGCCAGGCGGTCCAGCAACCCGTCCCGCGGTCCGGCGGCGAGCAGGACCGCCAGAAGGTCGGGCAACAACGGCTCGGCCTCGCCGATGGCAAACAGGTCCATGACCTCGGCCAGCGGCTCCGGGTTGAGAAAGGCACAGACCCCGCCGCAGAGGATCAGGGGATAACGGTCGCCGCGCTCCTCCCGCCAGAAAGGGATACGGGCCAGCTCGAACAGGAGCGGCAGGTTGAGGTAGTCATTCTCGAAGGAGATCGAGAAGGCGACCAGGTCGAAATCGGCCAGGGGGCGCCTCGATTCGAGAGAGAAGAGCGGGTAACCGGTTTTCCGGTGTTCGGCGAGGTCGTCGGTATCGGGGAGGAAGAAGCGCTCGCAGAGGGTATCGTCCCGGCTGTTGAGGAGCTGATAGACGGTCAGAAAACCGAGATTGCTCATTGCCTGGTGATAGGTGTTGGGATAGACCAGCGCCACGCTGAGCCGTCCCCCCCAGGGGTTGGCGTGGCAACCGCTCTCCGCCTCCAGGCGGCGGCGTGCCTTGTCGAGCAATTTTCGCGACATCCGATTCCATTACCGGCAACAGGGGGAATATCTCATGGAGCTGAGGCAAGACTCGTTTCCGATTCGGAAACCACGCCGTGCCCAGCTGGGTTTCCCGATGGACACAAGACTACACCAACTGGACCCTTGCTGCCAAACAGGTACGCCTGGCGCACAAAAAAAGGGCCGCCAGGGGCGGCCCGGTTGACGAGGGAGTCGTCAGGCATTGCAGCGTGGAACAGATACGCCCCCGTGGCATGCCGGGCGGAGAACCGGCACAGGACGGCGTTCTGGCGAAAAAAACCAAGCGATCAGCGGTCAGCGGTCAGCGATTAATCGACCCGCTTGCGCAGGAAGGTCGGAATATCGTACTGATCCTCGTCGCCAGCCACGGTGCCGAGGCTGCGCGGCGCACTCTTCTGCCGCTCGCGGATGAAGGTCGGCAGGTCGCGGTCGATCTTGCCCATGGCGACGGCCGCCGCATTCTTCTTCAACTCCTCGGCGTGACGCTTGTCCTTTTCAAAGGAGGCCCCGAAACCGGTGGCGATGGCAGTAATCTTGATGCGCTCGCCGAGGTCTTCGTTGATCACCAGGCCGATGATGATATTGGCGTCCTCGTGCACCTTCTCATGAATGATGCGCGACGCCTCGTCGAACTCCTCCATCGTCATGTTGGAGGATCCGGAGATATTGACCAGCACCCCGCGGGCGCCAGAGATGTCGATATCCTCCAGCAGCGGGCTGCTGATCGCCATGTGCGCCGCTTCCGCGGCCCGCCGGTCGCCTTCGCCGACCCCGATTCCCATCATTGCCATGCCGCGCTCGCTCATGATCGCCCGGACGTCGGCAAAGTCGACGTTGATCAGGCCGTGGGTGGTGATCAGATCCGAGATCCCCTGCACCGCCTGGCGCAGCACGTCGTCGGCCGGCTTGAAGGCATCGAGGATGCTCATGTTCTTGCCGGCGAGGCCGAGGAGACGGTCATTGGGGATGACGATCAGCGAATCGACCACTTCCTTGAGCTGGCTGACCCCCTCTTCCGCCTTCTTCAGGCGCTGCCGCCCTTCGCGCGAGAAGGGCTTGGTGACGACACCAACCGTCAGCGCCCCCGACTCGCGGGCGACCTCGGCGATGATCGGCGCCGCGCCGGTGCCGGTTCCGCCGCCCAGGCCCGCGGCGATGAAGACCATGTCGGCGCCGGCGAGGACGTCGGCAAGCCGGTTGCGGTCTTCCAGGGCCGCCTCCCGGCCGATTTCCGGGTTGGCCCCGGCGCCGAGCCCCTTGGTAAGCTTGGCGCCAAGCTGCAGCTTCATCGGCGAGCGGCTCGTCTTCAGCGCCTGGGCGTCGGTGTTGCAGGTGATGAACTCGACCCCCTCGATCTGGGACACGATCATGGTATTGACCGCGTTGCCGCCACCGCCACCGACCCCGATCACCTTGATCTTGGCTGACTGATCCACATTCTCATCAAATTCGAACATGACTCCCTCCCTTCTCTGGTTACTCCGGACACTCTCCGTAGCGCCGGATTGTTGAACCTTCTCCGCGATTGCCTCTTGTTCCTTGAACTGCGATGGGAATCAGAAAAACTCCCCGAACCATTCTTTCATCCGCCGCACCACCTTGTCGAAGATATTCGCCTCACCGACACTGAAGTTGCGGGTCTGCAGATTGCGGCTGCCGTACTTGACGAGGCCGACGCCGGTAGCGTAGATCGGTGAATTGACAACGTCGGTCAGACCACCGATATCCCGCGGGTTGCCGCGGCGCACCGGCAGGTTGAAGATCTGCTCGGCCAGTTCGGGCATCCCTGGCAGGATCGAAGTCCCGCCGGTGATCACCACTCCCGAGGCGATGACATCCTCGAACCCGCTCTTGACGATCTCCCGGTTGACCAGGGTGAAGATCTCCTCCACCCGCGGCTCGAGAATCTCGGCGAGCAGCTGGCGCGAGAGGATCCGCGCCTCACGGCCACCGACGGAAGGCACCTCGATCGTTTCGTCCTTGCCGACCATCGAGGTGAGGCTGCAGCCGTACTGCTGCTTGATCTTCTCCGCCTCGGCCATCGGCGTGCGCAGACCGACGGCGATGTCGTTGGTGAGATGGTTCCCCCCCAGGGACAGCACGGCGGTGTGCTTGATCGCACCGTCGACAAAGATGGCGATATCGGTGGTGCCTCCGCCGATGTCGATCAGCGCCACGCCGAGTTCCTTCTCGTCCGGCGAGAGGACCGCCTCGCTGGAGGCGAGCTGTTCGAGGACGATGTCGGCGACACCGACGCCGGCGCGCTGGCACGACTTGATGATGTTCTGGGCGCTGGCGACCGCGCCGGTAACGATATGGACCTTCGCTTCGAGGCGCACGCCGCTCATCCCCAACGGCTCCTTGATGCCGTCCTGGTCGTCGATGATGAACTCCTGGGGCAGGATATGGATCACCTCGCGGTCCATCGGGATGGCAATCGCCTTGGCGGCGTCGATCACCCGCCGCACGTCGTCCTTGTTGACCTCGCGGTTCTTGATCGCAATCACCCCCTGCGAATTGAAACCGCGGATGTGGCCGCCGGCAATGCCGGCAAAGACCGACTTGATCTCGCAGCCGGCCATCAGCTCGGCCTCGCGCAGCGCCTTCTGGATCGCCTCGACGGTGCTCTCGATGTTGATGACGACGCCCTTGCGCAGGCCCTTCGACGGGCTGGTGCCGATGCCGACGATGTCGAGCCCCTCGTCGGTCATGTTGCCGACGATTGCGCAGATCTTGGTCGTGCCGATGTCCAGGCCGACAATCAGGTTTTCTCCTCTTCTGCTGCTCATGGTCCTCCCCTTCCCCTCGCTCTCGTGTCCTAGCCGCGGCCGTTACGGAGGGTGTCCACCTTGACGATCACCCGGTCCGTAACGTTCAAGTCGATGTATTTCAGTCCCGTCAGCCGCCCCTGCAGCTCCGGATAGATGCGCTCAAGGCGGTCCAGCTTGCCGCGAAAATCGCGAAACCCCATCCGCACCGGCACCCCGCCCACCAGGGTATGGATACTGAGGCCGTCCTCCCGGTCGAGATGAACCTCCGAGATTTCGTCGAGGGTGAAGACGCGACGGCCGGCCAGCTCGGCGAGCAGGTTCATCGCATCCCTGAGCAGGGCATGCGCCTCACCCGGGTTGTCGAGTAAAAACTTGCGGTCGATGCCGGTCAGGGCCGGGTAATTGAGACGGTCCTCGCCGCTGAGTACCTTGAAAATCTCGCCATTGCCGTCGATATAGTAGAGATAGCCGAGGTTGATGATCGCCTGCGGCTCCCGCTCATGGACTGAAATGACGACCTCGCGCGGAAAGACTCTGCGCACCTCGGCCGTCGCCACCCAGGGATTTTCGGCGATCTTGCGCCCGATCGCTTCCAGGTCGAGGTCAAAGATATTGACCCCGGGGCGGATATCCGAGAGGCCGATCACGTCGTCCTCCAGAAGGCGCTGAAGGTTTTCGACCCGGATCGCGGCGACGGCGAAATAGTCCGAATGAAAGACCGTCCGGCCGGCGAGAAAGGCAGCACCGACCAACAGGATCACCAGCGCCAGCTTGCCGAGGAACAGAGTGACGCCGAGCCCGCGATGGAGCAGCTTCCTCCAGTCGAGAGGCTGTTTTTCCCGCTTCAGGCGGTTGCCCTTGACCCGGGCCGGCTTGTCACTCTTGAAATCCCGCATCGCTATCCTTGCTATCGCCTGACCACTACTTGTTCAACCCGGCATCCTCGAGGATACGCAACACCAGTTCCGGAAAATCGATGCCGGCCTGGCGCGCCGCTTTGGGCAGCAGGCTGGTCTCGGTCATTCCCGGGATGGTGTTGACCTCGAGGCAATAGAATTCGCGCTCGCGCACCATGAAATCGACCCGGGCCGCCCCCCGGCAGCCGAGGACCCGGCAGGCCTGTAGTGCGACCTGCTGCAGGCGGGCGTAGAGGGCCGGCTCCAGCGGCGCCGGCAGCAGGTACTCGGTCTGGCCCGCCGTATACTTGGCCTGGTAGTCGTAAAATCCCCCTTTGGGGACGATCTGGATTACCGGCAGCACCGCTTCACCGAGGACGCTGACGGTCACCTCCGCGCCCGGGATATAGTCCTCGATCAGCAGCAGGTCATCGTGCTCCAGGGCCTCGGCAACCCCGGCCTTCAGTTCGGCGGCATCGTGCACGATGTGAACCCCGATCGTCGACCCCTCCCGGGCCGGCTTGACCACCCGCGGATAGTGCCGGCAGCGCTCGGCCAGGGCCGCCACGTCCTCACCGCGATGGAACACCTCGAAGGCCGGAGTCGGCAATTCATGGTGCAGCAGCAACTTCTTGGTCGTCACCTTGTCCATCGCCACCGCCGAGGCCTGGACGCCGCTGCCGGTATAGGGGATGCCGATCAGTTCGAGCAGGCCCTGAACCGTGCCGTCCTCACCGAAGCGGCCATGCAGGGCGATGAAGGCAACCTCGACGCCAGCTTCCGCCAGCTGCTGCGGCAGATCGCGGCCGGCATCGATCGCTACCGCCCGGTAGCCGGCGGCGACCAGCGCCGCATGGACGGCGCGACCGGTCCGCAACGAGATCTCCCGTTCCGCCGAAAGGCCGCCGAGGAGTACACCGATCGTCTTCTTTTTCAGCTCGTCACGTTGCATAGTATCCTGTTTCCGGACCGCAATTTCAGGTCCCGGCCGGGGAACTCTCCGGCTGCCGCTGTTTCAGCAATTCCGCCAGTTCCGCCCCGACTTGCCAGACGTTGCCGGCCCCGAGGGTAATGACAATATCGCCGGGGCGCACCTGCCCCAGCAAATGGTCGATCACCGCGGCCTGCTCCGCCAGGTAATGGGCGTCCCGATGACCATGGCCGGCGATGCCTGCCGTCAGCGCCCGGGCATCGACACCAGCAATCGGCTCCTCGCCGGCGGCGTAGATATCCATCACCAGCAGGGTGTCTGCCTGGTAAAAAGCGGTGACAAAGTCATCGAACAGCGCCCTGGTGCGGGTGAAGCGATGGGGCTGGAAGACCGCCACCACGCGCCGGTCCCAACCGGAACGGGCCGCCGCCAGGGTCGCCTTGATCTCCGCCGGGTGATGGCCGTAATCGTCGACCACCATGATGCCGCCCGCATTGTAGCGAATCTGGAAACGGCGCCCGACGCCGCCGAAATCGGCGAAGCCCGCCGCGATCTCGGCAAAGGGGAGCTCGAGTTCCATGGCGACCGCCACCGTGGCGAGCGCGTTGAGGACATTGTGCCGCCCCGGCATGCGAAAGGAGATCGACCCGAGACGTTCGCCGCGACAGAGGACGGTGAAGGAAGTCTCTCCTTCCCGGTGCATGATCTCGGTCGCCTGGTAATCGGCCTGGGTCGCCAGGCCATAGCTGATGAAACGCTTCCTGACCTGGGGGATGATGCTCTGGATGTTGGGGTCGTCGAGGCAGAGGACCGCGGCACCGTAAAAAGGGACCTTGTTGATAAAATCGACGAAGGTCGCCTTGATCTCCTCCAGGTCGTGATAATAGTCGAGGTGGTCGAGGTCGATATTGGTGACGATGGCGATGGTTGGCGACAGCTTGAGAAAGGAGCCGTCCGACTCGTCGGCCTCGGCGACCAGGAACTTCCCCTGGCCGAGCTTGGCGTTGGAGCCGAGCAGGTCGAGACGGCCGCCGATCACCGCCGTCGGGTCGAGGCCGCCGTGGGAGAGGACTGTGGCGATCATGCTGGTGGTGGTGGTCTTGCCGTGGGTACCAGCCACCGCGATGCCGTACTTCATACGCATCAGCTCGGCGAGCATTTCGGCCCGCGGAATCACCGGCACCAGCAGGCGATGGGCTTCCTGCACCTCGGGGTTGTCAGCCTTGACCGCCGTCGAGGTGACGACCACGTCGACCTCCCGCAGGTTCTCGGCCCGGTGACCGTAGGCGATTTCTCCTCCCAGCTCGCTCAGCCGGCGGGTGATTTCGCTCTCGCGCAAGTCGGAACCGCTCACCTGGTAGCCGAGGTTGAGCAGCACCTCGGCGATGCCGCTCATGCCGATGCCGCCGATGCCGATGAAATGAATTTTGCGAATCTTGCCGTACATAATTAATTACCTTCTCGGCTCAGCCATCAGTGAACCGTTTTCATAATCGCCCGGCACTCCTTCAGAATCAGGTCAGCCGCACCCCGTTTCGCCAGCGAGCGGGCAGCACCCGCCATGCTCTGCAAACGCTCGCGGTCGGCGAGCAGGTCGCCCACCAGGCGGGCCAGGAGTTCGGCGGTCAACTCCGCCTGCGGCAGCATCAACGCCGCACCGCGCCGCGCCAGGGCCTGGGCGTTACCGGTCTGATGATCGCCGGTGGCGTGGGGATAGGGGATCAGCAGGGCCGGCCGGCCACAGGCGGTCAGCTCGGCAATCGTCGTGGCGCCGGAACGGCAGACAACCAGCTGCGCCGCGCCATAGGCGGCCACCATGTCGTCGATAAAGGGAACCACCTCGGCGCTCCAGCCGGCGGCCTGATAGCCTTCCTTTACCCGTTCAAAATCGTCACTGCCGGTCTGGTGCCGGATGCGCAGCTGCCCGCGCAGGGGATCGAGGCCGGGCAGAGCGGCCAGCATCAGGTCATTAATGGCCCGGGCGCCGCGGCTGCCACCGAAGATGAGGAGGGAGGCCCCCGACTCGGGGAGCGGCGGGCACTCTTCCATGCCGCTGCGCAACGGATTTCCGGTCACCACCACCTTACCACGATGGAAGGCGCGGTCGGCATCGGTAATCGAGAGACAGACCCGATCGACCCAGGCGGCCAGCAGGCGGTTGGTCAGCCCCGGCCAGGCATTCTGCTCGTGAATCAGGGTCGGTGTCTTGCGCAGCAGCGCCGCGACCAGCGCCGGCGCCGAGGCGTAGCCGCCGACGCCGACCACGACATCGGGGGCAAAGCGATCAAGCACCACCTGCGACTGCCGCACGCTGCGCACCAGCTTGGGGAGCAGACCGAGCTTGCTGCGCCAGCCGCGGCCGACCACCCCTTCGATGTCGACGGTCGTCAGCGGCAGACCGAGCTGCGGCAGCACCCGGGACTCGATACCGCGGGCGGTACCGACGAAATGGACCTGAGCCTCCGGGTCCGTGGCCAGCAACCGCTGGGCCAGGGCCACGGCCGGAAAGAGATGTCCGCCGGTGCCGCCACCGGCCAGCAATAGTTTCATCGCACCTCCCCCGGGGCGTGACTGGAGACGTTGAGGAGGATGCCGACCCCCATCAGGGTGGTCAACAGGCTGGTCCCGCCGTAGGAAAGAAACGGCAGCGCCAAGCCCTTGGTCGGCAGCATCCCCATGACGACGGCGATATTGGTAAAGGCCTGCAGGCCGAGCAGCAGCGTCACCCCGAAAGCGAGGAAGCGGCCAAAATCGTCCGGCGCGGCCAGGGCGGTGCGGATACCGCGCATCACCAGCAGCAGGAACATCGCCGCCACCACCAGCACGCCGATGAAGCCGAGCTCCTCGCCGATAACGCTGAAGATAAAATCGGTGTGCGCCTCGGGAAGGAAGAAGAGTTTCTGCTTTCCTTCGCCGAGACCGTTGCCGAAAAGACCACCGGTGCCAAAGGCGATCCAGCTCTGGATGATCTGGAACCCGCTGTTGGTCGGATCGTCCCAGGGGTTGAGAAAAGCGAGAATCCGCTTGCGCCGGTAGTCGACGTTCATGACCAGGAAATAAAGGAACGGCAGCGCCAGGATCACTACCGACAACAGGTAGCTGAGGCGGGTACCGGCCACCAGCAGCATCACCATGGCGACCGCGGCGATGGTGATCGCGCTCCCCAGATCAGGTTGCAGCAGCAGCAGCACCAGCAGCAGGGCGAGAACCAGCATGTAGGGGATAAAGCCGAGTTTGAAGCTACGGATTTTTTCGCGTTTCTTCGCCAGGGAGTGGGCCATGTAAAGGACCATGCCGAGCTTGACCAGTTCCGCCGGCTGCACCGAAAAGAGGGGCAGACGAATCCAGCGCGAGGCGCCGCCGGCGTGGGAACCGATGCCGGGGATCAGGACTGCCACCAGCAGCACCCCGCAGAGGAGGAAGAAGGGGACGGCGAGCCGCCGCAGGCGGCGGTAGTCGAAGTACATGAAAGCGGCCATCACCAGGAAGCCGATCAGGGCAAAGAGCCCCTGGCGCTTCAGGAAATAGAAACCGTCGCTGTACTTCTTGGCGGCCATGATCGACGACGCGGAATAGACCATCACCACGCCGAAGCAGGTGAGGGCTACGGCGAGCAGCAGGATCGTGGTATCGAATCCCCGGCGCACTTCCACGGTCAGTTCTCCCCCTGTTCCGATAAACCCCGCACGGCGCGACTGAAGACCTCGCCCCGTTCCTCGTAACTCTTGAACATGTCGAAACTTGAGCAGGCCGGCGAAAGGAGGACCGAGCCGCCGGCGGGCGTCTCCTGCCGTGCCAGGCGCACTGCCGCCGGCAACGAATCGGCGCGCAGGGTGCGCGTCAGGCCGCCGAGTTCGGCCGCGATCCGCTCCGCGGCCTGGCCGATCAGGATCAGGCAGGCGACCTTCTCTCGTACCAGGTCGGCAAGGGGCGCATAGTCCCCCCCCTTGTCCTTGCCGCCGGCAATCAGGGTGACCGGGGCGGAAAGCCCGGCCAGACTCTTGACGACGCTGCCGACATTGGTTCCCTTCGAGTCGTTGTACCAGGTCACGCCGTCGAGCACCCGGACCAGGACCATGCGGTGCGGCAGGCCGGGAAAGTCACAGGCGGCCTGCCAGGCCACTGCCGGCGGACATCCTTCGAGGAGTGCAGGCAGCAGCGCCGCCATGACGTTTTCGAGGTTGTGAATCCCCTTCAATTGCAGCTCGGCCGCCGGAAACCGGACTTCGGCGCCGTTCTGGCGCCAGACCAGTTCACCGTCGGCATAGCCCATCCCCTCTGCCAGCAGCCGCGTAGAATCGAACCAGACCTTGCGGGCTAAGATCGCGGCAGCTGCCTCCACCACCAGGGGGTCGGCGGCGTTGAGGATTGCCACCTCGGCGGCCGTCATCCTTTCGAACAGGCGCAGCTTGGCGGCGACGTAGGCGGCCATATCCGCATAGCGGTCGAGATGGTCCGCGCTGAGGTTGAGGAGCAGCCCATAGCGCGGCTGGAAAGTCTCGATCGCCTCGAGCTGGAACGAGGAGAGTTCGGCGACCAGGTAGTCCCAGTCCTGGCGCTGTGTCGCCTCGATCAGCGGGGTTCCGAGGTTGCCGCCGACGAAGGTCTTCTTCCCCCAGGCGCTGAAGACCGCACCCGCGACGCTGGTCGTCGTCGATTTGCCGTTGGTGCCGGTAATGGCGACCAGGGGCGCCGCCAGTTCGGCGGCAGCGACCTCGACTTCCCCAACCACCCGCACCCCGGCGCTGATCGCCGCGGCAATCGCCGGCAGCGTCAGCGGAATGCCGGGGCTGACCACGACCAGGTCGGCACCGGTGAAGAGCGCCGTGGTATGGCCGCCGAGGTCGAGACGGACCCCCCTGGCGCGGAGCGCCTCGGCTTCCGCCAGTTCCGACGCCGGACGGCGATCGGAGAGGGTGACACGTGCGCCGCGTGCGAGGAAATAGTCGCAGAGGGAGCGCCCGGTGCGCCCGGCACCGACAACCATCACCTCTTTTTCCGCATACGTGACGCGCATGTTACCTCAGCTTGAGGGTCGACAGGGCGACCAGGGCGAGAATGATACTGATGATCCAGAAGCGGACGATGATCTTCGGCTCCGGCCACCCTTTGAGTTCAAAATGGTGGTGAATTGGCGCCATGCGAAAGATGCGCTTGCCGTAAAGGCGGAAGGAGGTGACCTGGAAGATCACCGACAACGCCTCGAGGACGAAGATGCCGCCAACGATAACGAGAACGATCTCCTGCTTGGTAATCACCGCGATCGTTCCGAGGGCGCCTCCAAGGGAGAGGCTGCCGACATCTCCCATGAAGACCTGCGCCGGATAGCTGTTGAACCAGAGAAAGCCGAGCCCGGCGCCGACCATCGCGCCGCAGAGGACAGAAAGCTCGCCGGCACCCTGGACGCTGCTGATCTGCAGGTAGTCGGAGAGCTTGGCGTTACCGGCGACGTAGGCAAAGATCAGGTAAGTGCCGGCGGCAATGATCATCGGTCCGATCGCCAGGCCGTCGAGGCCGTCGGTGAGATTGACCGCATTGCTGGCGCCAACGATCACGAGGACCGCAAAGGGGATGTAGAAGATGCCGAGGTCCGGGCGCAATCCCTTGAAGAAAGGGAAGGCCAAAGTGGTCCGGAACGGCGGGTAATAGTAGAGGATAAGCCCGCCGGCCAGGGAGATCAGGATGAGCCAGAACATCTTCTGCCGGGCCGAGAGGCCGTCGCTGTTCTTCAGTTTGACCTTGCGGTAGTCGTCGACAAAACCGACCGCACCGAAACCGACCGTCACCATAAGCGTCACCCAGACATAGATATTGGTCAGGTCGGCCCAGAGCAGCGTCGGCAGAACGATGGCGAGCAGGATCAGGGTGCCGCCCATGGTCGGCGTCCCCTCCTTCTTGAAGTGGGATTCGGGGCCGACCTTGCGGATACTCTGCCCGATCTGCAAATCCTGGAGCTTGCCGATCAGCCAGGGGCCGATAATGAAAGAGATCACCAGGGCGGTAATCGCCGCATAGATCGTCCGGAAGGGGATAAACCGGAAGACGTAAAAGACCGAATACTGGGTGTGCAGTGGATAGAGCAGGTGGTATAGCATCCTGTCAGTCTCCTCGCCCCGTCAACAGTTGCCGGCCGTGGGGCTGGTGGCGGCGCCACGCAGTCCGGCGCTGATCTGCTCCATGCGCATCCCCCGGGATCCCTTGACCAGAATCCGGGCCCCGGGCGCAAGCCATTCCCGCAGCATCGCCAGGGCTTCGGCGTGGTCGGCGGCGACGCGGATTTTCGCTGGCGCCAGCCCCGCCTCCCGCGCACCGGCGGCAAGCTCGGCGGCAAATTTGCCCAGGACCACCAGGCCATCGACCCCGGCAGCCGCGGCGCCAACCTCGCGGTGCAGGGGTGCGGACTGGCTTCCGAGTTCGAGCATGTCGCCCAGAACGGCGAACTTGCCTCCCCCACCACTCTCGGCCAGAGTCTTCAACGCGGCCTTCATCGAGAGGGGGTTGGCATTGTAGCTGTCATCGAAGAGGACCATGCCATCGGCCAGCGGCACCACTTCAAGCCGCCCGGCACGGGAGCGAAATTGCTCCAGGCCGCGGGCGATAACCGCCCCGGCGATGCCGAGGGCATGGGCGGCGGCGGCCGCGGCCAGCGCGTTCGACACGTTGTGGCGACCGGGGACAGCAAGGTTGACCCGCTGCGCACCCTCCGGCAGCTGCAGGGTGAAAGAGATTCCGTTCTCCTGCGGCGCCAGGTCGGCGCCGCGCACCGTGGCAGTGGCGGCCAGACCGTAAAAGAGGCGATGGGCGCCGTTGGCCACCGGCAACGCCGTCACCCGTTCGTCGTCGGCGTTGATCACCGCGGTTCCGCCGGCGGGAAGCGCGGCAAAGAGTTCCCCCTTGGCGCGGGCGACCCCTTCCAGGGTCAGCAGCTCCTCAAGATGCGCCGGCCCGATATTGGTGATAATCCCAATGGTCGGAGCGGCGATTTCGGCGAGCCGGGCGATCTCGCCACGGGCGCTCATCCCCATTTCGAGGACTGCCCAGTGGTGCTCGGGCGTCAACTGGCAGAGCGTCAGCGGCAATCCGATCAGGTTATTGTAGTTTCCCTGCGTCTTCAGGCCGGGCCCGTCGAGGGAGAGGATCGCCGCGAGCATCTCCTTGGTGGTGGTCTTGCCGGAAGACCCCGTTACCGCCAGCAGGGGCCCGGCAAAACCCCGCCGCAATCCGGCGGCAAGGTCGCCGAGGGCGGTCAGGGTATTGACGACGCCGACCACCGGCACCGGGAACCCGGCGATGATATCCTCGCTCAGGCAGACTGCGGCGCCGCGATGGACCGCCTCCGCGAGAAAGTCGTGACCATCGAAACTCGGCCCCCGCAGTGGCACGAAGAGATCACCGGGCCGGATCGTCCGGCTGTCGGTCGAGACCCCGGAGACCGTGGCGCGCGCCGCCGGCGGAAAGATCCGTCCCCCAGTCATCGCAGCAATCTGCTGAATCTCGAGCTTCATCCCTCTTCCTCCCGCTGACGCAGGGCCCGGGCCAATTCTTCGCGATCATCAAAATGGAATTTCTGGCGGCCGACGATCTGGTAATCCTCGTGTCCCTTGCCGGCCACCAGCAGCAGGTCGCCAGCGACAAGGAGAGAGACGGCGAAGTCGATGGCGGCGCGGCGGTCGGGAATCGTCAGGAACCCCTCCTCCCCGGCAGCGGCCGCGGCAAGCGTCAGTTCCCGGTCGGTAACCTTAAGGACTCCCGGACGGATTTCGGCAAGAATTGCCAGGGGATCTTCCGTCCGCGGGTTGTCGGAGGTCAGGATGACCAGGTTCGAGGCCCTGGCGGCGACCTCCCCCATGACCGGCCGCTTAGTCCGGTCGCGGTCGCCGCCGCAGCCGAAAAGGGTAATAACCCGCCGCGGCGCCAGTTCTGCCACCGCCGTCAGCACCTTCTCCAGGGCATCGCCGGTATGCGCATAATCGACCAGGGCGAGGGCGCCGAGGCGATTGGCGACCCGCTCCAGACGGCCCGGCACGGTCGGACAGGCAGAGAGCCCCTGCGCGATCGCGTCCGGCGCGAGGTCGAGGGCGAGACCGGCAGCGGCCGCGCAAAGAATGTTCTGGAGATTGAAGGGCCCCAAAAGCGGCGAATCGATGCGCAGCACCCCCTGCGGGGTCTGCAGTTCGCCGTGAATGCCGTCCAGGTCGACCGTTACGTGGCGGGGATGCACCGCGCCGACTCCTGGCCGGCTGCTGCAGCCGATCCCGGTGGGGAATTCTTCGGCGAGGCGGAGACCGTAGGGGTCGTCAAGGTTGAAGACCGGACGCCCGCCATGGCGCGCCAGCAGTTCGCTGAAGAGGCGGCGCTTGCCGGCGAAATAATGCGCCATGTCACCGTGGTAATCGAGATGTTCCGGGGTCAGGTTGGTAAAGACCCCGACACTGAAGGGGATGCCATCGACCCGATGCTGCACCAGCGCATGGGAGGAGACCTCCATCACCAGGCTGTCGGCGCCGTCGTTGCAGAAGGCGCTGATCTGGCGGAGCAGGTCGAGGGATTCCGGAGTCGTGTGCGAGGCCGGCAGCGACTGGTCGCCGTGGCGGTAGCTGATAGTCCCGAAGAGGGCGGGGGAACGGCCGGCGGCCTGGAGGATCGCCTCGACCAGGTAGCTGACCGTGGTCTTGCCGTTGGTGCCGGTGATCCCGACGACCGGGGTGCCGGCAGGCGGAGCGGAGTAATAGCGGGTAGCCGCCAGGGCGAGGGCAAGACGGGAGTCGCCGACCACGCATCCGGCAATCCCCTCGGGCAGGGCGACGGCCTCCTCGCTGACCACCGCCAAGGCCCCCCGGGCGAGGACGTCGGCAATAAAGGCATGGCCGTCGACCGCGGTGCCGCGCAGAGCGAAAAAGGCGGTCCCGGCACTAACCTGCCGTGAGTCGTAGGCCAGACCGCTGACTTCGCAGTCGCCCGGTCCCTGGCGATGCGTTACAAGGTGTTGCGGAATGAGCCCGGAAAACAGCATAGTACCTGGCATTTTCTTCCCTCGCGGGAATCGTGTCAAATAAAGGGCTCAGGCCGGCGGCGCCAGCCGGACCCAGACTTCACTGCCAAAGTTGATCAACGAGCCGGGCTTGGGATACTGGTCAACGACCCGGCCGCTCCCCTGCAGGCGAATATTCAGCTTAACGTTCTCCATGGTCTGCAGCACCTGCCGGTAACTCATCCCCAGGCAGTTCGGCATGACCGGCGCATCGCCTTCCTTCCGCCCCGGTACAGCAACCGGAACATCGGTGGAGACCTCGTTCCGGGCGAGAATTTCATCCAGGGACGGCAGCCCCCCCGGCCCTACCGGTTCCCGGGGCGGAACCTTGAGATAGCGCAGCCCCTGGGCAGCAATCCGGGAAAAGACCGGAGCGGCGACCAGGCCACCGTAGGTCTGGCCTTCCGGCTCGTCGAGGACGACCAGGATCACCAGCTTGGGGTCGTCGGCGGGAACGAAACCGACAAAGGAGGCGACATTCTTGTCGGTTGAATAGGTCCCGGTGACCGGGTCGACTTTTTGCGCCGTGCCGGTCTTGCCCGCGACCCGGTAACCGGGGACCGTCGCCAGGGTTCCGGTCCCCCCCTCTTCGGTCACTTCCACCAGCATGTCCCGGATCTGCTTTGCAACCGCCGTCGAAATGACCTGTTTGCGCACACTGGGGCGGTGGCTTTCGACCACCTCGCCGTAGGAATTGACGACACTCGCCACCACGTAGGGCTTCATCAGGTAACCGCCGTTGGCAATAGCCGCCGTCGCCATCGCCACCTGGAGCGGCGTTACCGTCAGCCCCTGGCCGAAGCTGATCGCGGCCAGGTCGATCTCGAACCACTGGGACGGTTTCCGCAACAGCCCCGACTGCTCACCCGGCAGTTCCAGGCCGGATACTTCCCCAAAACCGAAGTCGCGCAGGTAGCCGTAATACTTCTCCCGTTCCAGCGCCTTGCCGATCTTGGCCGCGCCGATGTTCGAGCTGACCTTGAGGATCTCCGGCAGTTTCAGACGACCATAGGGATGATGGTCATGGATCGTCTTGCCCCCCACCCGCCAGGAACCGTTTTCGCAATTGATGAAAGTCCCTGGCTTCACCACCCCTTCGTTGAGAGCGGCGGCGAGCAGGAACATCTTGATCGTCGACCCCGGTTCATAGGTATCGCAGAGCGCCCGGTTGCGCCATTGCCCGGGCCGGTAGCGGTAAAAGGCATTGGGATTGAAGTCGGGCTGGCTCGCCATCGCCAGGATCTCGCCGTTGGCCGGGTTGAGAACCACGACCGTTCCGGCCCGCGCATGACTCCCCTTGACGCCGGCCGCCAGCTCCTTCTCGGCGATGAACTGGAGGTTCTTGTCGAGGGTCAGGTGAAGATCGCTCCCCTGCTCGCCCCCCTGCACCATCTCCTCGCCGCCGCCGATCCCGCGCCCAAGCGCATCCCGTTCCATCACCAGGAAGCCCCCCTGGCCGAGAATCAGCGAGTCATACTTGAGCTCCAGCCCCTCCAGCCCTTCCGGATCGAGCCCGGTAAAGCCGATGACCTGGGCGCCCAGTTCCGAGTTGGGATAGAAGCGGCGATGCTCCCGGGTAAAGCCGACACCTTCGAGGTTCAGCGCCCGCACCAGCTCGCTTTCGCGCGGGGTGATCTGGCGTTTCAGCCAGAGAAACCCCTTCTCCGAATCGAGCTTGGCGCGGACTGCAGCGACCTTCAGACCGAGGGCATCGGCCAGCAGGCGCGCCGTCCGCGGGCGGTCAGTCACCTTGGTCGGTTCGAGGTAGACCGAATCGACCTCCAGGCTGACGGCGAGCGACTCCCCGTTGCGATCGTAAATCGTCCCGCGTTTTGGGATCAGCGGGATCACCTTTTGATGCTGGCGCTCGGCACGCCGTTCCCAGTTGGCCTGGCCCAGAACCTGGAGATGGAAGGCACGCGCCGCAACAAACCCGAAAGCCGCCAGAAAACAGAGGCCTACCAGGCGAATGCGTACCCGAACCCACTTCTCCATACTCACCCTCGATCAGCGATCCACCGGAAACAGACCGGGAGATCGCTCAGTTCACGGTAATCACCTGTTGCGGGGTCGGCAGATGCAGTCCCAGCCGCTGGCGCGCCACCTGCTCGATCCGCTGCGGGCTGCTCAGGCTTGCCACCTCCACCTGCAGCCCGCGGGATTCCTGCTGCAGGTTGCGCAGTCGTCCTTCGAGGCTGGAGATGTCGTACTCGAGGTTGGTCACCTGCAGTCGCGACCAGACGTAAAAGAGGGAAACCGCGAGCAGCAGGGCCATGAACAGCAGCACCGGCAAGAGCCGCGGCCGGTGTAGAGCAAAGCCGTTAATCTTGGGGATCGGTCTCAGGATGGTCTGGGACATAACGCCCTCCGTAAATAGCAGGCCCCCGCCGGGGGAGCCGTGGCAGTTCAGTTGATACGGCGAACCCCGCGCAGCACCGCACTGCGGGCCCGGGGGTTGGTCTCGACTTCGGTCTCATCGGCCCGCAGTCCGCGCCGGGTCAAAAGCTCCACCCGCGGGGTGTGGCCGCATTGGCAGATCGGCAGCCGCGGCGGGCAGATGCAGCCTTTGGCTTCCTCGACGAAAAGCCGCTTGACGATCCGGTCTTCCAGGGAATGAAAACTGATCACCGCCAACCTCCCACCAAGGTTGAGCAGGCCAATCGCCGCCGCAACGCCCCGGGCGACATGGTCGAGTTCGCCGTTGACGGCAATGCGCAGCGCCTGGAAAACCCGGGTCGCGGGATGGATCCGCGCCGGCACCCGCCCACCGGGAACGACATCCCGTACCAGTTCGGCCAGCTCCAGGGTCCGCAACAGCGGCGCCTCCTGGCGCCGGGCGACGATCTTGCGGGCGATCCGCCCGGCAAAGCGCTCTTCGCCGAACTCCCGGAAAATCTGCTGTAACTCCTCGGCGCTCGCTTCCGCCAGCAGTTCGGCGGCCGTCGCTCCCCGGGTCGGGTCCATGCGCATATCAAGAGGAGCATCCTGGCGAAAGGAGAAGCCGCGCTCCCCCGCATCGAGCTGGTGCGAGGAGACCCCGAGGTCAAGCAGGATGCCGTCCACCCCCGCGATCCCCTTGGCGGAGAGGATGGCGCCGGCATCGGCGAAGTTGGCATGCTCCAACTCAAATCTGCCGGCATAGGGTTGCAGGGTTGCCGCTGCCTTGGCCAGAGCCGCGGGATCGCGATCGAGGCCGATCAGGCGACCATCCGGGCCGCTCGCCTCCAGCAGCAGCCGGGCATGACCGCCACCACCGACCGTCCCGTCGAGATAGACCCCCCCAGGTCGTGGTTGCAACAGGTCGAGGACCGCGCCGGGCATGACCGAGAGATGCTGAAAGTCGCCTCCCATCAGGGGAGCTCCAGCGTCTCGACCAGATCAGGGTTGGCAGCCAGGGCATCGACCGCCTGGCTGACGACCTCGTCATAACGACGCTGACTGAAGATATCGATCCGCTGGAAATTGCCGACGATCACCACGTCCCGCTCGTCATCGTTCAATCCCGCCCAGAGGCGCAGCGGCTTGCTCAGGGGGATACGCCCCTGGGCGTCGAACTTGACCGGGGTATGGGGTGCGATATAGATACGGTTGAGCTGGGTGCGCTCAGCGGCGCTCGGATGCTGCTGGATGGTGCGGGAGAAGGCGGCCCAATCGGCCGGTAGAAAGGCGGTCAGACCGCGGTCGCGGTTCTGGGTCAGCACCAGGCCATCTTCACCCGCAGCCGTGAGCAGATCCCGGAACTCCTTGGGAATACTGGCCCGCCACTTGGCGTCAATGGTGTTGACATAGGCGCCGCTGAATTCCATCCCACCTCACAATGACACTAATACCCACTAAATCCCACCAATTGGCACGACTATATCGGCCACCCCACACCTTGTCAAGGAGTTTTTCCACTTAATTAAGGGGTTAGGGAGCGCCGGCAGGGGGAGAGAAACGGCGGGAGGATGGGTCGCGGGGAGAAAGTTCAGGGGGTGGGCCGGGGACCTTCCGGGAGGAGCATTTCGATCGCTTCGACGCGGCGATCGACAACCTTGCGAACTGTCAGGGTGACGCCGTCGACCTGGCAGCCGTCCCCTTCCTGCGGAATGGTGCCAAGGGTGCGCATCAGCAGGCCGGCAAGGGTATTGGCGTGTTCTTCGGAGAATTTGAGTTTGAAACGGCGATTGAGGGTACGCAGGGAGGCACTGCCGTCGACCAGGAAGCGGCCCGGCCCGAGTTCGCGGACCAGCACCTCCTCAACGTCGTATTCATCCTGTATTTCGCCGATGATCTCCTCGACGATATCCTCCAGGGTGACGATCCCCTCGACGCCGCCATATTCGTCGATCACCATTGCCAGGTGCAGATGACGGCGACGGAAGGACTGCAGCAGGGTCTCGATCGGCTTCGACTCGGGGACGAAATAGGGTGGCCGGGCGAGTTCCCGCAGCGAGAACTCACCGCGGTTGCCGACAAAATTGAGGATGTCCTTGGAGTGGATCACCCCGACGACATTGTCGAGACTCCCCTCGTAGACCGGAAAGCGGGAGTGCCGCGCCTGCTGCACGATCGGCAGCACGCTCTCGAAGGACTCGCCGACTTCGATGCCGACGACCTCGGTACGGGGGATCATGACATCACGGACCCGGATCTGCGACAGTTCAAAGACCCCGTGGAGCATGCGCCGCTGTTCCTTGGCGACCACCCCGGTCTGTTCGCCCACCGAGATGATCGAACGAATCTCGTCCTCGGAGATCAGCGGCCGCGCCGCTTCTCCCTTCAGCAGCCGGGTCAGCAGCCGGGAGACGCCGGTCACCATCCAGACCACCGGGGTAAGGACCCACATCACCACCAGGATCGGCCGCAGAACCAGGAAAGAGAGCTTTTCCGGGTAGCGGGCGGCGTAGGTCTTGGGGCAGACCTCGGAAAAGATCAGCAGCAGCGGGGTCAAAACGAGGATCGTCATCAACTCGCCACGATCGCCATAAAGCTCGACAAAGAGTGTGGTGGCGAAGACCGAAGCGGCAATATTCACCAGGTTATTGCCAACCAGGATGGCGCTCAGCAGCCGGTCGGGGTGCTCGAGGACGGCCTCGAGACGATCGGCGCCACTGCGGCGTTTTTCGACCAGGTACTTGAGGCGCAATTTGTCGAGCGACATCAGGGCCGTTTCCGAACCGGAAAAGAAGGCGGAAAGGACGAAGAGAATGCCAAGGGTGGCGAGGTGGAACAGTTGTGCTTCGGACATGAGTGACCCTGAAGGGAAGATCGTCCCGGCAACCGCCGGTGTTTTGGGGGGATCATACCCCAAGTCGGCGGCGCTGACAAACAAGTTGTGACTGGCGATTGCCAGGCATGGGCCCACTGTGCTATGAAGAGAACCACCCGGCCGCACAGCGGCCAACACCCTCGGCAGGAACCTTTTCATGGCAGACAAAGCAACCCTGGATCAGTACCGCGAACTCTGCGACCAGCTTCGCCACCACAACTACCGTTATTACATTCTTGACCAGCCGGAGGTTTCCGACGCCGAGTACGACCGCCTGTTCCGCCAGCTGCAGGAGCTGGAAGCGGCCCACCCCGAGCTGGTGACGCCGGACTCCCCGAGCCAGCAGGTCGGGGCGCCGCCATCGACCCGCTTTACCCCGATTCCCCATGCCCTGCCGATGCTGTCGCTGAAAAATGTCCGCAATGCCGGGGAATTCGTCGATTTCGATCAGAGCCTGCGGCAGACTTTTCTCGGTGCCAGCAGCGAAATCGAGTATGTCTGCGAAATGAAACTCGACGGCGTGGCGGTGGAACTGGTTTACGAAGAGGGGCGGCTGCAGTACGCCAGCACCCGCGGCGACGGCCTGGTCGGCGAAGAGATCACGGCCAACCTCAAGACCCTGGCGACGATCCCCTGGCAACTGACCCCTCCCTTCCCGCCGCTTCTCGATGTCCGCGGCGAGGTCTACATGGAGCTGCGCGACTTCCAGCGCCTCAACCGGCAGCAGGAGGAAAAGGGGGAGAAGACCTTTGCCAACCCGCGTAATGCTGCGGCCGGCAGCCTGCGCCAGCTCGACCCGCGGGTGACGGCGCAGCGCCCGCTGAAAATCTTCTGCTACGGCATCGGGCGCTGGCAGGGAGAGCGGCCGGCAACCCATCGCCAGCTTCTCGAACGGCTCGCCGCCTGCGGCCTGCGGGTCAACCTCGCCGAGACCTCCCTGGCGACCGGCGGTGAAGCGGTCATCGCGGCATTTCACGCCCTGCAGCAACGCCGCGACCAGCTCCCCTACGAGATCGATGGCATGGTGGTCAAGGTCAATGCCCTGGCACTGCAGGAGGAACTGGGGGAGATCAGCCGCTCGCCACGCTGGGCCGTCGCCTGCAAGTTTCCGCCGCGGCAGCGGGAGACCATCCTTGAAAAGGTCGAACTGCAGGTCGGCAGGACCGGCGCCATCACCCCCGTCGCCCACCTGCGACCGGTGGAAGTCAGTGGCGTGACGGTCTCCCGGGCCAGCCTGCACAACTGGGACGAAATCGAGCGCCTCGGCCTGCAGATCAGCGATCATGTCATCGTCGAACGGGCCGGGGATGTTATCCCGGACATCGTCGCCGTGGTCAAGGAGAAGCGCAGCGGCAAGGAAACCCCGATCCCCTTTCCGGCCAGCTGCCCTGAGTGCGGCGTGCCGGTCTCGCGCCGCGACGGGGAAGTGGTCCCCCGCTGCGGCAACGCCCACTGCCCGGCACGCACCATCGAACGTTTGCGCCACTTCGTCTCCCGTGACGCCATGGATATCGAGGGGCTGGGCGAAAAGCAGCTCACCGAACTGATCGGCCTCGGGCGGCTCGAAACCTTCAGCGACCTCTACCGCCTGAAAAAGGACGATTTCTTTGCCCTGGAACGGATGGGGGAGGTGCTGGCGGAGAAGCTGTTGGACGCCATCGCCGCCAGCAAAAAACGCCCCCTGTCCCGCTTTCTCTTCGCCCTCGGTATCCGCCACGTTGGCGAGCATACCGCCAAAATCCTCGCCAAGCGATTCGCGACCATCGCCGACCTTGCCGCCGCCGACCGCGAAGAGCTGAAGCGGATTCACGAAATCGGCGACAAGGTGGCGGACTCGCTGACCGACTTTTTCCGCAATCCGCAGCAGTTGCAACTCCTCGCCGAACTACAGGCGGTCGGCGTCGACCCACAGCCGGAGGTGACCGTCGACCGCGATGGCTCCCTGACCGGCAGGACGCTGGTAATCACTGGCACCCTCAGCCGCTGGTCGCGCACGGAGGCCGAAGCCTTGGTCGAGAGCCGGGGCGGCCGGGTTGCCGGCTCCGTCAGCAGCAAGACCAGCTACGTGATCGCCGGCAGCGACGCCGGGAGCAAGCTCGACAAGGCGCACCGGCTCGCCATACCGGTGCTGGATGAGGAGGCATTCCTGCGCCTGCTGGAGGAGGGGAAGACCGATGGAGCCGGCTAGGGTACTGGTCACGATCCGTGGACGGGTCCAGGGGGTCGGCTTCCGCTACTTCACCCTGCGCGCCGCACGGGAGCTCGGGCTGAGGGGCTGGGTGCGCAACCTGCCCAATGGCGACGTGGAAGCACTCTTTGAAGGGGAGCGAGCGACGATCGAGGAGGCGCTGGCGACCTGTCGCCAGGGACCGCCCGCCTCCCGGGTGGAGGAATTGCACTGCAGCTGGCAGCAGCCCGGCGACACCTTGATCGACTTTTCGATCCGCTGACCCAAGGCCGGAGCCTGCCTCACGCTGCTGTTCAGGCGGGGAGTGGTGCCGGGGCCAGGTAGCGGTCGAGGAGGGAGAAGATTTCCTGACTCTTGAAGGGCTTGTGGACAAAGGCGACGGCGCCGGCGCGGCGCCCGGTTTCAGCATCGGCCTTCTCATTGCGGGCCGAGAGAAAGATAACCGGGATCTCCCGGGTCGCCGGATCCTCCTTGAGCATCCGGCAGGCCTTGAAGCCGTCGAGGTTGGGCATCATCACATCGAGCAGGATCAGGTCGGGACGTTCCTTCTGCGCCATCTCGATCCCCTCGACACCGTCACTGGCATAGACCACCTGGTAGCCGCGCAGGCGCAGAATCGTCTCCAGCAACCGCAACACGCTCTGGTGATCATCGACCAGCAGAACCTTCTTTTCCCCCGCCATTACGCCTCCTCGTCCTTCATCCGCAGCACCTCGCGATAGACTTCATCCCCCGAGACGCCGAGTTCCCTGGCGACTTCCCGCGCCAGCTGCCGTGGCGGCAGGTCGCTGGTGCGCCGTTTGCGCAGCAGCGCTTCGCGCACCGTCTCCTCCGGTCGTACCGGTAACGCCGGGGCGAGCACCAGTACCAGCTCGCCCCGAACCCGACCGGCGCCGAAATGTTCCAGCGCGGTGCCGACGGTGCCGCGGAAAATCTCCTCGTGCAGCTTGGTCAACTCCCGCGCCACCGTCAGCCCCCGCTCCGCTCCGTAGACGGCCACCAACTCCTTCAGGGTAGCCAGCAGGCGATGGGGCGCCTCGTAGAAGACGAGGCTCCTCTCCTCGGCAGCCAGGCGTTCGAGCTGGCTGCGCCGCGCCGCCGCCCGGCTGGGGAGGAACCCCTCGAAGGCGAAACGATCGACCGGTTGGCCGGCCACCGACAGGGCCGTGATGGCCGCCGCCGGGCCCGGGACCGGCACCACCGCATGGCCCGCCTCGAGGCAGCGCCGCACCAGCAGGTAGCCGGGGTCGGAAATCGCCGGCGTTCCGGCATCGGTGATCAGGGCGAGGGAACGCCCGGCGGCGAGGTGACGCAGCAGCTCGTCACTCTTGCGCAGCTCGTTATGGGCAAAACAGGAGGTGAGCGGCGTGGCAATGCCGTAGTGGCTGAAGAGCTTGCGGCTGTGGCGGGTATCTTCCGCCGCCACCAGGTCGACCTCGCGCAGGATGCGCAGAGCCCGGAACGTCAGGTCCTCGAGGTTGCCGATCGGCGTCGCGACCACGTAGAGGGTCCCGCCACCGTTCACCGCCACTTCACTCACCCGCAGCACCTTCGCGGCGATCGAGCTCATCGAGCCAGAGCCGCGCCACGGCGTCGCTGGGCATGCGCCAGTCCCCGCGCGGCGAGAGGGCGACGCTGCCGATCTTCGGCCCGTCCGGCAGACAGGAGCGCTTGAACTGCTGGCTGAAGAAGCGCTGGTAGAAAAGGCGCAGCCAGCGGCGCAGCTGGCTCCTGTCATAGTTGCCGGCAAAAGCCCGCTCGGCGAGAAAGAGAATCTTCGCCGGCGGAAACTGCAGGCGCAGGGCATGGTAGAGGAAGAAGTCGTGCAGCAGATAGGGACCGACCTGCTCCTCGGTGCGCTGTTCGATCTCCCCGTTGGCGGCCGGCGGCAGCAATTCAGGGGAGACCGGGGTGGCGCTGATATCGTGGAGGATTGCGGCGCAGCGGCCGCTGAATTCCTCCTCGGCGCACCAGTCGACGAGGTAACGGACCAGGGTCTTGGGCACCCCGCAGTTGACCGCGTACATCGACATGTGGTCGCCGTTGTAGGTGCACCAGCCGAGGGCCAGCTCCGAGAGGTCGCCGGTGCCGATGACGAGGCCGCCGACCTGGTTGGCGATATCCATCAGCAGCTGGGTCCGTTCCCGGGCCTGGGCATTCTCGAAGGTGATGTCATGCTGGGACTCGGGGTGGCCGATATCGGCAAAATGCTGGCGAACCGCCGCGTCGATCGGGATGGTGCGCAGCTGCACCCCGAGCTGCCCGGCGAGCCCGACCGCGTTGTCGCGGGTGCGTGCGGTGGTCCCGAAGCCGGGCATGGTGACCGCAACGATGCCGCTGCGCGGCAGGTCGAGACGGTCAAAGGCGCGGCAGGTGACGAGCAGCGCCAGGGTCGAGTCGAGGCCGCCGGAAATGCCGAGCACCACCTGGCGGCTCCCGGTATGCAGCAGGCGCTTGGCGAGACCGGTCGTCTGCAGGGCGAAAATCTCCCGGCAGCGCTCGGCCCGCTCATCGTCATCACCCGGCACAAAGGGCATGGCCGGCACCGGGCGGGAAAAGCTCGCCGCCGGCGTCTCGCCCAAGGGGAAGTCGATGAAGCGCGGCACTTCATCGGCGGCAGCGTCGACGAAACTGCTGCTGCGCAGCCGTTCCCCCACCAGCCGCCCGAGATCGACATCGGCATGGCTGACCACGGTTTCGAAACGGAAGCGCTCGCTTTCGACAAGGAGCTGGCCGTTCTCGGCGATCAGGGAATGGCCGGAGAAGACGAGGTCGGTGGTCGACTCCCCGGGCCCCGCCGAGGCGTAGGCATAGGCCGCCAGGCAGCGGGCCGACTGGCCGCAGACCAGCTCGCGGCGATAGCGCGCCTTGCTGAGAAGTTCCGGGCTGGCCGAGAGGTTGGTCAACAGGGTCGCGCCCTGGGTCGCCAACCGGCCGCTCGGCGGATTGACGGTCCAGGCATCCTCGCAGATCTCGATGCCGATCCGGCAGGCGTCGAACCCTTGCGCCCGGAAGATCAGGTCGGTACCGATCGGCACCGTCCTCCCCCGCCAGTCGAGAGTCGACTGGCGCAACAGCGCTGCCGGCGCAAACCAGCGCTTTTCGTAGAATTCCTGGCTGTTGGGCAAAAACTGTTTCGGCACCAGTCCGCAGAGCTGCCCACCAGCGAGAAAGGCGGCGCAGTTGAAGAGCCGGTCGCCGATCGCGACCGGCAGGCCGACGATCAGCGCCACGCCCTCCCGGGCAGCGACGGCAGCCAACTCGTCGAGGGCGCTGGCCGCAGCAGCGACCAGCAACGGTTGCAGAAAGAGGTCGGCGCAGCTGTAGCCGGTGAGGGCGAGCTCCGGCAGGACCAGCAGGCGGCAGTGGCGTTCGCCGGCCAGGCGCACGGCGGCCGCCGCCTGTTCGAGATTGTAGGGGACGTCGGCGACCCGCAGCGCCGGGCTGGCGACAGCGACCCGCAGGAAGCCGAAGCTGGAGAGATTTTTGCACATGCAATGGCCCTGTTGGCGATGGTTATGCCGGCCGGAAATGCCGGAAATGCCCTTTATTCTAAAGACCCGGCGGGAAAATGCAATGGGTGCGGGGGGATTTCCTCTTTTTGCGGGTCACGCCCCGAAGGCGTTTTCGATATGTTCACAGCAGGGAGCGCCATCCGGCCCCGGCATGACGGCGATGACGTCGAAGCGGGGCTGCATCCGGCCGGGGGGATGATCGGCGAGGTACCAGCGCGCCGCCCGCAGGATCTGCCGCTGCTTGACCGGGCCGACGGCTTCGGCCGGGGTGCCAAAGGCGCGGCTGCGCCGGGTCTTGACCTCGACGATCAGCAGCAGGGACCCGCGCCGGGCAATGATATCGAGCTCCCCGACCGGGGTGCGCAGGTTGCGGGCGACGATGCGGTGACCGCTGTGCTCCAGGAAACGACAGGCGGCCTCTTCGCCCCAGCGCCCGAGGGCAAGACGTTCCTCGCTCACGGCCGCACCAGGTGTTCGCGAACCCCGCCAAAGGTGGCGCGGTGCAACGGTGACGGCCCGAGGCGGGCAATGGCGGCGAGGTGCTCACGGCTGCCGTACCCCTTGTGGCGGGCGAAGCCGTACCCCGGGTAGCGCCGATCGTAACCGACCATGACGCGGTCGCGGACCACCTTGGCGATCACCGATGCGGCGGCGATGGAGAGGGAGCGGCTGTCCCCTTTTTTGAGGGTCTGCTGGGCAATCGGCAACGGCAGCGGGGTGATACCGTCAATAAGGAGGAAGTCGGCAGGAAGCTGCAGGCGCTTTACGGCGAGAGACATGCCGCGCAGGGTTGCCTGGAGAATGTTGATGGCATCAATCTCGGCCGGCGAGGCGAAACCGACACCGATCGCCAGGGCCTGGGCCCGGATCAGCGGAAAGAGACGCTCCCGTTCTTTTTGGCTCAGCTTCTTGGAATCGTCGAGTCCGGCGAGGTCGAACTGTTGCGGCAGGATGACGGCGGCAGCGACCACCGGCCCGGCGAGCGGGCCACGCCCGGCTTCGTCAACGCCGGCAATGGCCCGGAAGCCGCGAGCGCGGGCGAGCCCCTCGAAATGGAGGGTGGAGGGGTCGGGAAAATCGAAGAGGGCTTCGCTCATGGTCGCGTCCCAGGGGGGGCAGAGAGGGCCATGGGGCGGAGTGCTCCCGGACAAAAAGAGCCCCGGTCGGGGGACCGGGGCCGCGCAGGAGCAGTAATCGGATCAGGCCTGGCGCTTCTCGCGGATGCGGGCCTTTTTGCCATGCAGGTTACGCAGGTAGTAGAGCTTGGCGCGCCGCACCTGGCCGACCATCACCACCTCGATCTTGTCGACCGCCGGCGAGTGGAGGGAGAAGATACGCTCAACGCCAAAGCCGTTGGAAATCTTGCGCACGGCAAAAGTGGAGCCGAGGCCGCGGTTCACCCGCTTGATGCAGACGCCCTGATAGACCTGGATGCGCTGCTTGTCCCCTTCGGTGATCTTGACATGCACCCGCAGGGTGTCGCCGGCCTTGAAGACCGGGATGTTCTTCTTGATCTGTTCCATGCTGATGCGGTCGATGCTGTTCATTACGTCCTCCTCTATCGGCGATGCTTTGGTAATCGTCAGGTGGTTGGTCAAATCGGTCCCGTAATCGGGGGCGGGCTGCGCAACAACGCCCAGTCCGGCAAATCGCTTCAGCTGGCGGCACGGTGGAGGCGATCGAGCAGGATCGCCGCTGCCGCCCGTACCGGCAGATGGTTATAGTCGCTCCCGCCGCTGATCGGTTCCAGAACCGGCCAGCCATGGGTGAAGAATGCGGGGGCCAACCCCCAACCGGTCCCGAGCACCAGCACCCCCGGCTGGTGGCCGAGCAGGGCGCGGGCCGTGGCGAGGCTGATACCGTCGCTGCGCCGGGCGCCGGTCAACAGTGGCAGCGCCGGGGAGTCGCAGTGCTTGCTCCAGGCAGCGACCGCCGTGGCGAGATCAGGGACGATATCGACCAGTTCCAGGGCGGCGCCACGGTCAGGGTTGTAGCCGGCGCCATACCCTTCCCGCCAGTGCTGGAGAATCCGGGCGACCAGCTGTTGCTGTTCGGCAACCGGAGTCACGACATAATAGCGGCCGACCCCATAGGTGCGACCGATGCGGGCGATGTCGTGCAGATCGAGGTTGGTCACGGCCGCGGCGACCACCGCACCGTTGCGATCGAGAACCGGGTGGTGCACCAGGGCCAGGGCCAGACGCTCCATCATGCCGGGCCGCCGTCAGCCAGCTCGTTGCGCACTTCCTCGAGCAGGCGTCGGTCTTCGGCGCTCAAGGAGGCCGTCTCCAGCAGTTCCGGGCGCCGCAGCAGGGTGCGCCGCAGCTGTTCGCGCCGCCGCCAGCGGGCGATCGCGGCATGGTTGCCGGAGAGGAGAACCTCCGGTACCCGTTCCCCGGCAAACTCCACCGGCCGGGTGTAATGGGGATGCTCGAGCAGTCCGTCCGAAAAAGAGTCGGTGACGGCGCTCCCCTGGCTGCCGAGAACCCCCGGAATGAGCCGGGCCACGGCGTCAATGATCACCATCGCCGCGAGTTCACCGCCGGTGAGAACAAAATCGCCCAGCGAGTACTCCACGTCGACCAGGGGACGAATCCGCTCGTCAAATCCTTCGTAACGCCCGCAGACCAGGATCAGCCCCGGTTCCAGGGCCAGCTCCCTGGCATCCTGCTGCCGGAAGGGCTTCCCCTGGGGGGACATCAGCAAGACCCGGGACCCCGGTCGTTCCCGGCGCAGGTCGGCAAGTGCCCGGGCCACCGGTTCCGGCTTCATCACCATGCCGTCCCCGCCACCGTAGGGGGTATCGTCGGTGACCTGGTGCCGCCCCTCGGCCCAGTTCCGCAGGTTATGGGCGGAAATCTGCAGCAGGTCCTTCTCGACCGCCTTGCCGATGATGCTGTCGGCGAAGGGGGAGTCGAACATGCCGGGAAAGAGCGTCAGAACATCAAAGATCATGATTGATCCGGGCCAGCTCCTCCGGCAGGTCGACCCGGACCACCCCCGATTCCAGATCGATCTCGGTAATAAACGCGCTGACCACCGGGATCATGACCTCGCCAAGGGGCCCTGTGACCACATAGATATCGTGCGCCGCCGTGGTCAGCAATTCACTGAGAACCCCCAGCTCGCCGAGCTGGCGATCGAGCACCTTCAGCCCCTGCAACTGGTGCCAGTAGTATTCATCTTCCGCCAGTTCCGGCAGCTCGTCCCAGGCCAGCAGAAGGTCGCAGCCGACCAGCGGCTGCACCGCCTCGATCGTCTCAAGGCCAGCCAGGCGCAACAGCCAGAGCCCCTTGTGCATTGCCGCGCGCGCGACCCGAAAGAGCTGCAGCGAGCCATCGGCTTTGCGCAGCGTCACCTCCCGGGCTTCCTGCAGAGAGGTCGAATCCGCGTTCAGCGGCCGCACCTTGAGGTCGCCACGGAGACCGTGGGTACCGATGACGGTGCCATACTGGAACAGGTCTTCAGTTTGCAGCGCGGTCACTATTCCATGATCTGGAGGTTGGCGCGGCGGTTTTCCCGGGTCGCCTTGGCATTGAGCAGGGTGCGCATGGCCTTGGCCGTCCGCCCCTGCTTGCCGATGATCCGCCCCATGTCCTCCTGGGCGGCCGCCAGCTTGACGAGGATCGAACCGTCGTCGGCCTCTTCCTCGGAAACGGTCACCGCGGCAGGATTTTCCACCAGGGATCTGGCAATGAATTCGATGAGCTCTTTCATGGAGTCCGTCCTCCGGGAGGGGAAAGCGGCAAAACTCCGTCGGGCTGCACCGGCCTGAACGATCAGGCCTCCTGGGGTTGCTTGAAGCGGGCCCAGAGGCCCTGCTTGCGCAGCAGCTGCCGTACCGTGTCGGTCGGCTGCGCCCCCTGCTTCAGCCACTCCAGGGTACGGTCTTCCTTCAGGGTCACCAGCGGCGGGTCCTGCTTCGGATCGTACTGGCCGAGCTTTTCGATGAAGCGACCGTCGCGCGGGTAACGCTCGTCAGCCACAACGACCTGGTAAAAAGGCTTTTTCTTGGCGCCACCGCGGGCGAGCCGGATCTTAACGGACATAGTAACTCTTCCTCCTCGATCTTTCCAAACTGTGGTCGGGTTTCAGGATAGGGGACCGAACCGATTCCCGGCTCCCGAGCCCTGGGCTTAAAAGGGGAGACCGCCGCCGCGTCCGAGCATGCCCTTGAGGCCGCGGGGTCCCATCTTCTGCATCTTCTTCATCATCTTCTGCGCTTCGGAAAAGCGCTTCAGCAGCTGGTTGACGTCCTGCACCGTGGTGCCGCTGCCGCGAGCGATACGCAGCCGCCGCGAGCCATTGAGCACCCGGTGGTCACGCCGCTCCCGGGCGGTCATCGAATTGATGATCGCCTCGATCTTCTTGAGCTCCTTGTCGGGGAGCTGGGCGCCCTGCATCTCCTTGAGAGCCTTGCCGGCGCCGGGAATCAGCTTGAGGATCGACTCCATCGACCCCATCTTCTTGATCGACTGGAGCTGATCGCGAAAATTCTCGAGGGTAAACCCTTCTTTCCGCAACCGTTCCTGCATCGTTGCGGCTTCGTCCTGATCGATCGCCTCCTGGGCTTTTTCGATCAGCGACAGGACATCGCCCATGCCGAGGATGCGTTGTGCCATCCGGTCGGGATGGAAGGTCTCCAGGGCATCGAGCTTTTCGCCGAGACCGACCAGCTTGATCGGCTTGCCGGTCACGGCCCGGACCGACAGCGCGGCGCCGCCACGGGCGTCACCATCGAGCTTGGTCAGGATCACCCCGGTGAGGGTGAGCTGCTCGTTGAAGGCCTGGGCCACGGTGACCGCATCCTGCCCGGTCATGGCGTCAGCGACGAAGAGGACCTCCCGCGGCGCCAGCGCCGCGTTGATCCGCTGCAACTCCCCCATCAGCGCCTGGTCGATGTGCAGACGGCCGGCGGTATCGAGGATCAGCGTGTCGTAGCCGTTGAGCTCGGCAAACTGCCGGGCCTGCAGGCAGATGTCGACCGGGTCCATATCGGCCCGGGAATCGAAGACCGGCACATTCAGTTGCCGGCTGAGGGTCTTGAGCTGTTCAATCGCCGCGGGCCGGTAGATATCCGCGGGGACCAGCAGCGGCGAGCGTTTTTCCTTGCGCAGCTTCAGGGCTAGCTTGCCGCAGGTCGTCGTCTTGCCGGCGCCCTGCAGGCCGCACAGCATCATTGCCACCGGCGGCCGGGCGGCGAGATCGAGGGCATTATCCTCCCCCTCCCCCATCAGCCGCGCCAACTCCTCGCGCACCACCTTGATGACCTGCTGGGCCGGCGTCAGGCTCCTGAGAACCTCCTGACCGACCGCACGCTCACGCACGGAGGCGATAAAGTCCTTGACGACCCGGAAATTAACATCGGCCTCCAGCAGGACCAGGCGCACTTCACGCAGCGCCTCCTGGATATTCTCTTCCGTCAGCCGGCCGTGGCCACGCAGTTTCTTGAAAACCGCGTCAAATTTTTCCGTCAGGTTATCGAACATAGAGACCCGGACGACCGCAGAGCGGCCGCAAAATACGGACTATAGTGAAGGGGCACCCCCTTGTCAAGGGAAAAACCTTTTCAAACCCCGGGGTTCCCGCCCTCCAGCAACCGGTACCCCTTCCCTTCACGGCGCCAGGTTTCAACCGCCTGCAAGCCGGCCGCAGCGAGGATCGCTTCGACCGTATCCCGGTCACTTTCAGCAAAGCGGATCGCCAGGCCACAGTCGGAGGTCAGCTGGCGCGGCACCGGGATCAGCAGGATCTCTGCCCGTTGCTGCTTGAGGAGCTTTTCCGCCTGCATCACCCGGTGAATGGAGTGAAAAATCGCCACCAGGTCACCTTCTTTTACCATTGCTTGCGTCCTTATTGGTTTTCGGCCATCATGCCACGCCCGCCGCGGTCGGGCAAGGGGCTTTCATTGACAGCTCCGGCGCGTTGCGGGTAGACTTAGCAGCACCCTGGACCTCCGGATGAAAATCGGCCGCAACAGCAGCGCAATGGCCCCGCGCCTCGGGAAAGGCAGCTTCGTGGAACCCCACCAGATCATCACCCTCATCACCCTGCTCGGCTTTGCTTTTTTCGCCAATCTCCCCCTCGGCTACCTGCGGGAGGGGACCGACAAATACTCCTTCCGCTGGTTTCTCTACATCCACCTCTCGATCCCGATCATCATTGCCCTGCGTCTCGCCTACGGCTTTGGCTGGCGGGTCATTCCCTTCACCCTCGGCTGTGCCGTGGCCGGACAGATGGTCGGCGGCCGCTTCCGGCGCCGGGCACGGCGATGAAAGCCCCGCCCCGTCCACGCTTGCGCCGGGCCGCCGGCATCGGGGGCGTCCTCCAGGGACTGCTGCAGCAAAAGGGGATGAGCGAGCGCCTGCGCGAGTACCGCGCCTGGCAGGTCTGGAACGAGGTGGTCGGCCCGCAGATCGCCGCCCACGCCCAACCCTGCGGCATCCGTGATGGCATCCTCGAGATCAGGGTTGACCAACCGGTCTGGATGCAGCAGTTGCAGCTGCTGAAACCGAAACTCCTCGCCCGGCTCAACGAACGCCTCGGCGCCGCCCTCTTCCGGGATCTTTTCCTGCGGCGCGGCCAGGTCGCGACCGCCCCCGTCACAAAAAAAGCGGCGCCCCTGCCGCCGCCCCCTCCCCTGGACCCGGCAACGGAGGAACAGATCAGGGCCACCGTGGCCGACCTCGCCGACGACGACCTGCGCCGGGGCCTGGCGCAACTGCTGCGCCGTCAGGCCCAACTCGACGCCCGCCGCCGCAGCGATCAGGACTTGCCCGCGTAAATCGCCTGCACCTCCGCCGAATATTCCTCCCCATCGTAAATGAAGAGCGGCGCTTCGATCACCAGCCCTGCCCCGCCCCGCTTGCGCCCCTCGACCAGGACCATCCGCGCCGGGTCGCCGCTGCGCCCATGCACTGAACGCAGCCGTTTCGGTTCGAGCTGGTGCTGGCGCATCGATACGAAGAGTTCCGCCAGCCGTTCGGCAAGAAAGACGAGGTAAAATCTTCCCCCGTCCCGCAGCAGCCGCGCCGCGGCGGCAAGAAAATCTTCGAGCCCGCCGGCCAGTTCGTGACGGGCGGCAGCCCGCTCCACCCCAGGCGCCACCCGACCGCTGCCGGGCCGGCGGTAAGGGGGATTGGCGAGGACGACGTCAAAGGACTGGGAGGGGAGTTCCGGCTGGGACTGGCGCAGGTCACCGGCAACTATCGTTATCTGACCTGTCATTTGGTTTAGAGCCACACTGCGCCGGGCCCGGTCAGCCAAATCGGCCTGAACTTCAATACCAACCACCCGGGTTGAAGCACACCTGCGTGCGACCAAAAGCGGGATGACACCACTGCCAGTGCCGAGATCGGCGACGCGGTCGCCCTTCTTGAAATCAGCAAACGTGACCACCAGCAAAGGATCCAGTGAGAAGCGATACCCCTTCCGCGCCTGGATCAGCCCCAATCCTGCTGAACGCATTTCATCAAGGGTTTCATCGCTATTCACTCTTTCGGTCATTGGCGAATGAACACTCTAAGGGGAACCTAATTTAGTCTGACGCCATACTGCAAGGCCAGTCGCCGGCGCAGGGTGGCCGCTTCGTTACGATAGAGGGGCGAGTCGAGCCGAAGGAATTGTTGATAATGGGCAAGGGCGCCATCCAGTTCACCCTGCTGTTCGAAAATAATTCCGAGGTTGAAATGAGCCGGGCCGTTTGTCGGATTCAGGGCGACCGATTCCGTATAGAAGCGGCGTGCCGCGATCAGGTCCCCCTTGAGCAGATTGACGTTACCGAGATTATTCAGAGTAAAGGTCGAATTGGGGTTGACGTGGTAGGCGTTGGTCCAGAGCGCCTCGGGGTTCTTCCAGACTGCGGTCTGTTGCCAGCTGAGAATTCCGAACACCATCAGGACAATTGCCGTGCCAGTCCAGCGCCACCAGCGATCTGGAAGTCGCCCCGCAAGGTGGCCAGCCACCAGGGCCAGTCCCGCCATTGGTGTGTACCAGTAGCGATCTGCCGCCAGATAGACCAGCGGCCAGAGGTTGGAAACCGGCACCCAGAAGAAGCAGGCCCAGGAGAGCCCGAAAAATACCGACCGGCAATGCCGCCAACTCCAGAAAAAAACACCCACCAGCACGAACAGGCCAAGACAGCCACCGAGCAGAAAGGGATCCGTCATCCCCCCTGGTACAGCAATGGTATATTCCAGTGCCAACTGTTGTGGCCAGAAGAGCTTGAGCGCCATGAACGCCCAGGATTTGATCATGACCAGCGGGTAAAGAAAGAGAGCGGCTGGTCCGAAATAGTTCGATTTGGCGACGAGCAGGCCGCGCCAGGCCTGAGTATATTCGGCGAGCCCACCGAAGAAAAAAAACCATGCGCCGACACCCGCCCCAGCCAGCGCCAGCAGAGTCAACCACGGCCACCAGCGCCGCAATAACAGCCGCTGCGCCGGGGGCAAAAACACGGCTTCATAAGCCAGGAAGAGAAGCGGCAGCACTACTGCGGTCTGTTTAGCCGCCAAACCCAACCCCCAGGCAACGGCGGCGACAAGCAACCAGCGCCACTGGCGGCCATGAAAATATCGCAGATAGGCCAGAATTCCCACCAGGCAACAGGCGGTGGCCAGAGCATCCTTGCGATGGGAAAGGTTGGCCACCACCTCCACCTGCAGGGGATGGAGCAGGAATAGAAGCGCCGCGCACCAACGACCAAACCGGTTCAGTTGCAGGGCCGTCGCCAGGCGAAAGACGAGCCAGCCATTGAGCCCGTGCCAGAAGATCTGCTGCAGGTGCCAGCCGGCCGGCTGGTAGCCGAAGAGGGCATAGTCGAGCAGATAGGTAATCTCGCGCAGCGGCCGCCCAGGGTAGCTGTTCTTCAGAAAGGCGCCAATCGACCGGATATCGGGGTTATCGACAATGACCGGGAAATCGTCGTAGGTCCAGGTGGCGCCGAAGGTCCGCGTATAGACCAGGGCCGCCAGCCCCAGTAGGACCATCAGCGGGAAGAGGCTTTGACCCGCCAGAATCTTACGATCGACCTTCATCGCCCGGCCTCCTCCCCACCAGGGTAGAGCCGTTGCAGCAACGCGATGCGGCTCTGCGCTTCCAGGTTGGTCGGAACGATCCCCAAAAAATGCCGATAGGCGTCAAGGGCACGGCGGCCATCGCCCAGATTGAAGGCCGCCCACCCCAGCGCCAGCCAGGTCCGGGGCCGCTCATATCCCTCCTCCTGCAATCGCCCTGCCTCTTCCAGCATAGTCTGGTAAGCCTGCCGCGAGGGGATGGCAAAGCGCGACCGGAGTTCCCGACTGGCCGCGTCATTGCGGACAAAAACCACCGCCACCCCGTCCTGGAAAACCAGGGACCAGTCGCGGTCCTGGACCAGGCCATCGATCAGGGGGAGCGGCCCTCCGCTATCATAAAAACAGGTCCGCGTCACAATGGTGTTGATCCCATACTCGTCGAGGAGGGCGCGCCATCCCTCCCAGCCATTGTCGAGGATATCGGAGGCGGCGAAATGGCGCGGGCTGGTCGAGCGGCCATCGATGAAGACCAGGTAGTCGGGGTAAAGCCGCCACATCAGGTAACCGCCCCAGTCATAGGCGTTGTAGAGGTTGGCGGCGGGACGGTTAGTGGCCACGAAATCTGCCGCCGCTACCGGGTACTGGTCAGCGCGCACCCCCAGCCCCAAACGTCCTGCTCCAGCGGCGCCCCAGACCAGCGCGGCCAAAAGCATCAGGCCCGGCAACCAGTGCCAGGGGACCGGTCGGGCCAGCCAGGTCCGGGTTCGTTCCCTACCGGTCAGCAGCTCCTGGATCGCTAAGGGCAGGAAAAATCCGGCCAGCAGCGCCACCAGGGTGGTATGCCGGATCTGGCTGAAGCCCATGTAGGAGAAACCAGCGAAGTAAACCAGTTCGGCGACCTCCAGCTGCCGTCGCCACAACCGCGAGAGAAGGGTGGCGCCCCAGAGTGCCATAATCAGGTAGAACCAGGGGACCTGGGCAAACGTCGGCGGCAGCCACTCCATGTTCCCCGCCATGCCGACCGGCGCGTTCCCGGTCAGGACCTGGAGCTGGTTGAAATGGGCCAGCAGTTCGCCGAGGGGAATCCGGTAGCCATAAGGATTGACGAAAGCAGCGGCAAATGTCAGCACGCCACAAACACTCAACTGACCTAAAGTGCGCCAGCTGCTGGACCCGCGCCAAGCTCGCCAGCACTCGCCGACCCAGAAGGCGCCAATCAAGGCGAAACCGAAGATACAGGCGGCATGCAGGTTGGCCCAGAGGAGCATCAGCGGCGGCAGCCAGAGCCAGGAACGCCACCCTCGCTCCCGCCCCCGATAGAGGAAAACCAGGATGAGGATGCTGAGCAGGAAGGTCCAGAGCTGGGGCCGAACCAGCCAGGAATCGCTGGAACCGATCAGGCAAAGCGTCAACACCGGCAGCACCACCAGCGGATTCCCACCACGCTGCTGCGCCCAGCGTAGCAGCAATCCCCCGCAGAGCGCGATCAGCACCGGCTTCAACAGGGAGAGGAGGAAGTATCCGCCGGTGGAATAGAGGCCGTAGAGAATCAGGTCATGCAGCCAGCAGTGCTCCATGCGATAGGCGTCAGCGGCCAGGCTGAAGGTATCGCGATAGAGAAACGCGCCGGTCTGCCAGATATACTTCCCCGCCTGCAGTTGCCAGAAGGTGTCAAACGCTTCGATAGGGCGCATGGCGAGCAGGAAGAGTCCTGTGACCCACAGCAACGACCAACGCCAGACCGTCTTCTCCTGAATCGGAGCATTTTCTGTCATGACCCTATTCATCCAGCGACAACCCTGTCCAGATCAACGCCAAACCGTTTGAACCACTCGGCGATATCCTTGCGGCCGACCACCTTTTTGGCTTGCACCTGAGCCCTTTTGCGCAGGACTCCTGGCAACATCCGCAACACCTGGAACCAGCCACGCACGACGATCCAATAGAGGCTCTGGTTATCGTTGCGGGCCGACTTCGCCAGTTGACCGGCCGCCCCCTCTCCTTTCCGGCTTCCAAGCAGAGATCGCCAGTACAGTCCAGGCATCAGCAGAAAAGCATGCAGCATTGGCATTGCCGGGAGATTTTTGAGGATATTCAGGTACTGGTTGCGGTGGATGTAAAAGGCCTTCAATGGCGAGTAGTTCTTTCCGGTAGCACTGTGGACGTGCCAGACCCTCGCCGCCGGGGCGTAATAGCTGACGAAACCGGCCAGCCGCAATCGCAAGGCGAGATCGACGTCCTCATAGTAGGCGAAATAATCCGCGTCGAAGAACTCTGTCCCGGCCTTCCCCTTCAAGGCAACCGTTTCGAGGGCTTTACGGGTATACAGCGCGGCGCTGGCGGAGCTGCCGAAAATTTCCTCCTCACGCTGGTACTGCCCCCGATCTGGCTCTTTGAGTCCGCGATTGACCGCGCTGAGGTTTGGGGCAATCAAGATCCCGGTACTGTCGATCAACTCCGGGGTGAAAAAGTTGTTCACCTTGGGTTGGATTGAGCCGGCTTCGGGATGGCGATTTGCGCAAGCGACCAATTCGGCCAGATAGTCGGGCTCGGGCTGGGTATCGTTATTCAATGTAACGATGAATTGGATTCCCGGTTCCAGGAGGGCCCGCTGGATCCCCAGATTATTCGGTCCGGCAAAACCGCCGTTCCACTCCAGGGGGATGATCTGTACCTCCGGAAAGTGCATGCGAACAAAGTCGATGGTGCCATCGGTCGAGCCATTGTCGACCAGAATGACGGAAAAGTTCTGAAAAATCTGGGCACCCAGTGCTGACAGACACTGCTCCAGATAATGACGGCCGTTCCAGCTGACGATGACCACAGCCACTTCCGACCCACATGCGGAGACGGGAATCATTTGCGAACCCATAAGTTTGCCGCAAGTCGGGTCAGGTTCATGGCTTTGAGCCAGCGATAAATCGACGAATCCATGATTTTGTGATAAAGGCGAAGAACCGGCAGGGCCTGAGCATGATACAGTTTCCAGTGGTTGTATATCAGCTGATGATGCATTGCGATGCGCACCTCCCGGTCCATTGCCTTGATCATCGACGCCTCCTTGACGCGATAAAAAAACAGCGTCTGCTGAAGCTTCACCACTTCCCGCCCCAGTTCCAGAACCGACAACCAGAAGTCCCAATCCTCCCAGCCAGACTTCATGTTCGTCCGGTACCCCCCCACCTGTTCCCAGTCAGCGCGACGGAAAACCGCCGAACAGAAAATCAGATTGGAAAAGAGCATTTTGCGCAACGAGAACTCTGGCAGCCGCCATCTCCCGGCCTGCGCACCGAACTTCTCGGCCTCGCAGTAGACGATCCCGACCTTTGGGTCGGCATCAAGAATCCGGACCGCCTCGTGCAGATAATCCGGACCGATCCGGTCATCGGCATCCAAAGGGAGGATGAATTCCCCTTTCGCCGCCCGGATCCCATTATTACGCGCTGCGGCCAGCCCCTGGTTATTGGTAAGCAAAACTCGGCATTGAGGCCGCCGGTAGTCGGAAAGGAGGTCGTTGCTTGCAACGTCCGTTGAGCCGTCGTTGACAATGATGATCTCGAAATCAGAGTAGGTCTGTGCCAGCACAGAATTGACGGCCTCATCAAGATAGCCCCCCTGATTGAAGCAGGGGATAATGACGCTAACTTTGGGCATCGGTCAGCCCTCTCCCAATAGCAGGCGCCGGTAGGCTGAACGGAACGCTTCGAAGGCGAAGTGATCGCGTGCATAACGATGGGCCGACTCGGATAAACGGGCGAATTCCTCGCGGTCATGCTCAAGTTCGGTGATCACCTCGACAAAGTCAGCCACAATCATCTCCTCATCTCGGTCTTCTACCAGAAGACCGGTCCAACCAGGGTGCACATGTTCAGGAATCCCGCCCACGGCGGTACAAACCGGCACCACGCCGTTGGCCATTGCCTCCATCACCACCAGCGGGAACCCTTCTCGGCTTGAGGTAATCAGCAGAACATGCGCCTGGGAATAAATGCTCGCCATTTCCTCGCTCGCCGTCACCACGCCGTGGAGCTCACAACACCCCCAGTCCCTATCCGCATCACGTCGAAAATCACCCACCAGCACAAACCGGACCGAAAGTCCCCGATCCCGGCTACGGCGGGCGATCTGCCCGACCAGGTGGACACGCTTTTCGGGCGCATCCCGCCCGACAAACAACACCAACAGCTCCCCCGAGAGAGTCTTAGACGGGCTGGTTCTGGGAACCTGGACGGCATTGCCGATGATTTCGATCCTCTCAACCAGGGCCGGATTGATGCTGAACTGCCGATACTGGGCCGTCAGGTCATCAAGCACCCTGCGGTTGATGACCACCCGCTTATCGAGACGCGTAGCGGCCGAGAGCATGAAATCCTCCGCCCCACCGCCAAAGGCATGGGTTAAATCGATGCAGCGTACATGGGGTTTGAGATAGGGGATCAGCAGCGCGAAAAACAGGCTGTTGGAGCCAAAAACCACCGGCTGGCGGTAACGATTGATGAACCCCGCCGTCATCCCCACACTCATGGGATAAAGATACCTGAAAAACGCCCAGAGGTTCCACAACCTTGCCCCCTGCTCGAATGCCGGCCAAAGAGCCCTGTTGAGGGATTTCTTGGTAAAACACACCCAGGGTTTCCGCTCGGCAACACACCCAACGATTTCTGAGTGAACCTTCTCAGCTCCGCCAATATGAAAGAACGGAAAAAAGAAGAAGAGCCCAGATTTGTTGGAAAATGGGAATAGCCATCCCAAGAGTTGACACAGGGTGACAACCAGCCGCAGCACAGCTGTTCGATTCAGGTTGACGACAGTCCGGTCATCTCGATTACCGAACAGGAGCTGCCGCGTCAGTTTGAAAAAACCATAATCGAACATGATTCCTACCCGGAAAGCCCGCGCCGAATCACCTGGACAGTCTTATCGACCATGGCAACCGAGGAAAATTCCTTTGCTGCCCTTGCCTCCTGGGCCATTGCAAGCATCTCGGCGCGCGTCCGGTCCACCAACAGATCAAGGATGGCCGATGCCATGGCCCGTGGTTCTCCCACCGACACCAGAAACTCCTCCCCTTCCGGACCGACCGCTTCTCGGTTTCCGGGGATGGCGGTCGCTACAACGGGAAGCCCGCTTGCCATCGCTTCGAGGATCGCGTTAGGACAGCCTTCGCTGAGCGAAGAGTGCACATAAAGATCGGACGCCATCAGTAAACCCGCCACATCCTCGACCGAACCGAGGAAACGGACTGCATCATGGAGTCCAAGATCCTTGACCAAAGTAACTGCTGCGCCGTATGTGTCCCCCTCCATTCCCGCCAGCAGGAGTAGGGGCGGAACCTCAATCCTGCTTCGGCACTCATCCATGACTATTCGCCATGTCCGGATAAGGGTCGCATGGTCCTTGTAAGGGGTAAAGTTCGCCACCATGCAGACCAGGGGGGCCTCGGCAGTCACCCCGAGCCGTTCCCGCCACCCTCCCCGTCCAAGCCGCGGGGGCGGCAGTTCGACCCCATTGTGAACCAGGGTCATTTTTGCTGGGTCAATCAGATACTTGTTCAGCAGAAAATCTCCCCCGCCCTGCGAGTTGGCAATGAACAAAGGGGTTTTCTCGACCGCACGCGCATTGAGAAAATCGCCGGTAAGCAGCAGCCCTTCGTCTCGCTGGTTCCAGACACACGTTTTGGCGCCAATGCGGCGCCAAGTCAGGCCGCAAACCAGATTCGGTAACCGATAGAACGGCAGCAGCACATGGGGAGACTCGGCCCTGGCCCACCGGACAAAACGACTCAACTCCCACAGGTTGTAAAGCAAAAGCCGCGACCACTTGAACTGCATACTGCGCCAGGGGATTCCCGCCGCCTCGCACATGGAGACCAGGCGCCCCGGCCCATTCGACAGCGACCAGATGCTGACTTCGGCCCCGTATCGCTCTTTCAGGGCACGGGCCAGCAGAAACCCCAGCCGTTCCGATCCGCCCAGATCGAGGCACCCAAAGACGATGGCAATTTTCAGGCCATGCAGGTCATCCCTTTGCAGCATCATCGCGGCCTGTCAAGACGGTTGATCTCTTCGATGAAATCGATGACCTGGGCCTCCTCCGGCCACATCTGTCCTTCATGCCAGTTGAGGGCGGCATCCCAGTGGCCAGGGCATTGATAGACTGCTTCATCCACGAATGCGTAGCTGATTTCACAGATCACCGGTTGTCCTTCTTTGTAGAGGAAATCGTAGGACATCGTCTGAAAATGCCCTTTGCGGGAGGTTTCAAAGGCGATTTCCAGACAACGACTGTCGATCCTAGCGGGGTCCCAGTCAATTTTCCCGCTCCCAGAGGCACGGAAGTCTCCTGCCCGGTTCATGCGCCGAAAGGCAAACGCCCGGTTCCCGATGACTGAAACCCTGGTATCGAAACTGTTGCCCGGCAGGAACTCCTGAAAATAGCTGTAGGAAAATTCTGGCTTCCACCACGGCGCAGGCAATGGCGGGTATTTGCCTGCGACCAGATAGGCGAGAGCAGACATTGGCCGGGTTAAACAGCCTTTGAGTTCCCTCACTTTTCGCGGGATGATACGGCTGCGGAATTCGTTCATCGTTCCGGGGAAAACCCCCTGCTTGAACATTTTCCGACACAACCGGAGCGCTTCACTTGCATTGTCCAATTTCAACACATTGGACGCTCCCGCTCCCACCGTCAGCTTAAAAACCAATGGGTAGGCGGCCTGACGGGCCCAATCCGACGCCGCCGCGAAGTCCCAGAACACCCAACTCTCCGGGACCGGGGCCTCCAGGGTTTTGAGCAGGTGGAATTGGAATATTTTCTCGTCGAAGTGCCACGCGGTGTCGGTATTCGGGAAAACCGGCTTCTTCAACTGGGTTTCCAGCAGATAAAGGATGTTCTTGGCAGACTGCTTGTGTTCCTGGATGTGGAACCACCGCCACATAATTCCGTCACATCCCCTTGCCTGTTCCAGAAAATCGGGGGCCAACAGGTCGAGGAACTTCACCTCCACGCCACGCACCCTGAAAAACTCTGCCCACCGGTCAGAATAACTCGTTCCCCACATATTGTCGGGATGTATGCCGATGCGCATGCGCTACCCTCGCCACTCGATGTGACCCTGCCATCCGGAGGCGGGGACAAATTCTCGACCGAATTTATCTCTGAGTTCGTCTATGGCCAGACTTCGCCCATTGCAGATGATTTGGCAGTCCCCAGGCGCCAGAGTGGTGAGCCGATACGGGAATCCCTGAAAGGCCTCTCGGATCATTGGAATCTTGAGAGGATCAAAGCCCATTAGGGACGCGTGAACCCAATCGGCAAAAGCCGAGTTGCTGGAAAATGTGACTGCGCCAAGGGGTACGGGCATGGGGGCGAGCGGACCATTCCCCTCTCCCGCGATCACCGCATCGGTTAGGGAGAAAATGGTCCGTTGCTGCATGTCTGATATTGCGCCGTCTATTGTACCGTAGAGAAGTATCCGGTTCAGGTCCAGCGCCATCCGCCAGACGGTATCGTTACCGTGCCAGCCGCCTTCAATTTCAGGATTACCAAGTAAATTTTGGGCTTTAAGCAGGTATCTGGCACTTTTCAGCCATTTCTGACAGCCGGCCGTACCGATACGTCGATTGGCCTCGTCCAGGCAATACTCTGCCATCTTCTTTACCTGGGACGTCCCGGGGTAACAATCACCGCCCTCCTTGCTCCCCCCCAATCGGTGATGCGGCAGATACTCCTTGTTCCCATTCAGACCGACAAGATTTTTCAGGGCGGCGGTGATACCCCCTTTTTTATGGGTTTTGAGCTTGGGAAGGTTGATGATGACATCCGCCTCGAAAGGCTCTTTGGCGAGCAGGTATTGGTGACACCCGGGGCCATGTTTTTCGGCAAGTCGGTCGGGATCATAGCAGGTAATTCTGAATCGGCTCTCCGGATCTGACACTGGCTCTAGAAGACTCGCTTTTCCCAGATCGAAAAGGACATAGCGTTCCAGGCTGCGAACGTCCTGATCCTGACCGAGACTCAGGTCTCCGTCGCGAAGAATGGTCCGTCGCAAATCGAGAATGTCCACCGGGCAATCAGACTTGGCCACGATCATTTCACGCCACTCAGGGGGCACCAGAGTCTCGAAGTGACACTCCTGAATCGGCGCGTCACCTATGACCACTCGACCAGGCTTGGCCTTGAGCACCTCCCCCAACACGGCAAGGATGAAATTTGGATGGGTCACCAAGCAGTCCATGCCATGACCGCCATAGTTTTCATGCAATACCCAGTTGGGCTTGAGAAGGACAGTCGCCCCCTCATCAATGATCTCAGAAAAAGGAGCCTGGCGGTTGTTGTGGCCAACCCCCGCAGCGTATAGGGCGTCCCGAATCAGGCCCGACAATTCCTGAACATCCGGGTAGGCGGGAGACCCACTCATCCGAACAGAGACCCCAACTTTGTTTTCCGTATGATGTTCAGTCACCATCGTACCCTGACTGTAGCGGAACCGGTTCCTTGGACACAAGTTTAGATTATGCCGCCTGACGGATTTCGTCGGGCGACCGGAAGCCATTTTTCTCGACTCGCCATTCGCTGTTGTAGAGTTCGACGAAGGTTTTCACGGCCTCGCGAACATCATCGATGGTACGGAATATTCGGCCATAGATGGCTTGCTCTTTCAAGGTGCGGTTGAATCGTTCAGCAACTCCGTTGGTCTGTGGTTCGGCAACGAAGGCAAAGCTGGGGGTGATTCCCCAGAACTTGATCTGGTTCAGAAAATGGTCTGAGAGGTACTGGGTGCCGTGATCCATACGCAGAGACAACCCTCGGGCAATATCTTTCTCTACGCCCCCATAGATGTTGTCTAACGCCATGGAAAGTGGTTGAAGAGCAGCATAACGGTCGCCGGTCTTGCAAACATGCCAGCCGACACATTCGGCGTTCCAGTGCTCGACGGCGCTAAAGATCCAGACCCAGCCTTCGTCGAGAGTGAATACGCGGGTGCCATCGGTGCCCCACATTAGATTCGGAGCCATGGTGATGATTTTACCATCATGCGCCTTGGCTGCTTTGGGCCAACCCCGGTGAGGTGACAACAGATGATTCTCGCGCATCAACCGCAGAACCCGCTTGCGTGCGATGCGCACGCCGTCACAAATCCGCAGCCTGGCCCAGACCTTGCGGTGTCCTTCGCCGGTGAACGGGGACGTGGCCAGATCGTGACGGATCATGGCGAGAAGATCCTCATCACTGATTGACGGACGTGGGCCACGACGCTTGGGAGTTGATTGCGGAATCTGGCGCGAGGCATGGTAGAACGAGGAGCGAGCCTGCTCCCAAACATTGCAAACCCGCTGGACGCCGTAGGCCTTTTCAGCGCCTGGGGAGATCGTTTGGCTCATTTCGACGACCTCCGTTTGGCTAAAGGGCCGGGTTTTTTAACCCGTTCCCAAAGTAGTTCGTTTTCCATGGTCAATTCGCCGATCCGGCGCATGGCCTGGTTGAGTTCCGCTTGAGTCGGATCGTTCTGACGTTGTTTCAACGACTCATCGATTCCGGTCAGCGCTTTCTCTCGCCACTGCTCCAGGCGGTAGATTTCGATGCTCAACTCGCGGGACAGAGCATCAACCGATTCGCCCCGCAGCAAGCGCAGAACCACTTCACGCTTGCGGGCAGCGCTCCAACGTTGCCCTTCGGCCAAAGGCCCAGTGACTGTTTCGTTCTTGTTGTTTGTTGTCATTATTAATCTCCTTGGACATCGGGATTCTATCCCAAATCAGTGTCCAAGAAAACTGGTGCCGCTATACATCGTACCCTGACCCCAACAGTTGTGCGGCCAGCAGTTGCCGACCAGTTCAAGAAAACTATCCCGCCACGGATTTGCATCTTCATGCCTAACGATGCCGGCCTGCTAATCGCTGGTTCCCCGAGCACGGGGAGAAGGCTTGCTACCATAGACATACAAAAAGGGTGAAAGTAATGAGCAGCCTTTTTGATAAGCAGTTTTTGCCAAAAGTTTCTCTGTCATTTTCGACAGCGTCCTTACGACCGGGAGAATCAGCGCATCTAACCTGGGAAAGCGTTGGTCCAGCCCCCAAGCAACTATGCCGAACGAGAACAGTCCAGCATACCCGTGATCGGAAACGTCAAGCCCACAGTCCCGGTAGGCCTTGACAAGTTCTGACCTTCTGATGGTTCGGTGCTTGGACAACAGGGCTGGCTGATAGAGACCGGCCAAACATCCATGCACTGAATACAGATTTGGTACTTCAGTCAGAACGGTCCCACACGGCCCGGCAAATTGCGCGAGCCGTCCTAGGATATCCGTCAATGACGTGAAATGTTCAACCAGACCGAGAGAATAAACCAAGTCGAAAGTTCCGATATCGGCAGCAGCAAGTTCAAAGATATCGCCACAGATGATTTCACCTGTCACACCTTCCCTGACAAGGTTATCTTTGGCAAGTCGACATCCCTCCTCCGAATAATCGATACCGAAGACCTTTGCCCCGGTTTTTTGGCCCAGATAGGGCAGCCACACGGAATTGCCACACCCCACCTCAAGAATATTTCGCGGCCGGACTGCCTGGACCGCCTGCATCAGAAAAAACTCGATAGATTTTTCCGTATAGGTCGTAGGTTGCCAACCTCCCCTCTCACCGCAAACCGCATGCGCGTAAACCTGATCCCAATGCGACTTTCCCGTCAGATCACTTCTCACAATAGGTCACCCGTGAATTACCAGAATTTCGGACAAAGCAATGCGCGGGTCAGCATCTGAGTGGATTTTCGCAATGGCGCATACAACAATCCACCGCCGTGAGCTGCGACCCAGTAGGCAACGCAGGAGGCAATCACCGCCCCCATGCCTCCATAGCGGGGGATCAACACCAGGTTCAGGAGAACATTGACCAACGCACCAGCCAGCACCATGCCGAATAAAACCCGAGACCAGTTCATGGCCAGAAGATAAGCATTCCGGGCCACGGCAAGATTGGCGAACAGTCCGGCCCAGATTAGCAGCGCCAGCATGGGGCCCGCCGCCGCATAGTCCTGACCGAACAGCCGGCTGACGACCACCCCCGAAACAAAGGTCACTGGTACGGCAACGGCATATCCCATAAACGCCAGTAGGTTATAAAGCCTCTGCAGCCGGTTGTAGAATTCGACTGCGTCGACTTCCCGTGCACGAACGATATTGGGAAACACAGACGATACGACGGCAGTCGGAATGAAATACCAGACCTCTGCCAAGCGAACTGCCGCAGAATAAACCCCGACCTCATGGTCGTCGATCATCTGCCCGAGCATGACCTGGTCGATCCGCATATATACCATGAACACCACCCCGGAAAGGAGGAGCGGCCAGCAATCCGAAAGCAACCTGCGAGCGTGCGCAAGGTTCACTCTCCAGGCCGATATCCGTTGTCCTTGGTAGCGATAGGCAACCAGCAGACCCGTAGCCGCCAGCAACAACTCGACGACACCGACAATGACGAAATCAATCAGGGGAGCCCGCACCATGACCAGCGCGATCTTGGCAACGGAACTTACGATAAAAGCAGAGCACTTGGCATACACAACATAGACGGAGCGAACTTTTGATTGGAACCACAAATCGATCGTGTCGAGCGCCTGAAATAGCAGCCCCGCCCCCATGATGGCCGCAAATACCTGTGCCAAACGGTCGTCGGGCCTGAATAACAATATCGCTCCAAGCATTGCCAGGTAGGCTATTGCCCCGGCGCTTAAACGCAGAAAAAATGTCACGCCCAGGATCTCTGCTGCATGCTCCGGGGCTTTTACGAGGTCCCTAACAACGATACCGTCAAGTCCCAACAGTGAAAGCGATGAAAATATTGCAACGAATGACCCTACGAAACTCAACAGCCCGAATTGAGTCGGGCCGAGATATCTGGCAACCCAGATGCCAACCACAAGCCCGAGGCCCATCCTGACCAGTTTGTCGGCAAACAACCATCCAGTATTGTCAATTGCTTTTCGCAACTCGTCACGCCCGAAGAGCCTTTCTCGAAAATGGCGCGGCAGGAATTGTAACCAGAAACTGCTCATTTGGCGAGCCCGCCTGAACCCTGGCCACCCTGCCTAAAACAATTCGCCTGGCCCTCGGCACCCAAGATATTTGCAGGACGAACCCCTAATGCAAGCAAGCTGTCGCGCAATAAAGGGCCTTTTTTGAGGGATGTCACCACAATTGGGAGTCCCCTATAGGTAAACACCGCCGCAAGGGGCTGGATAACGCGACCAAGAAACAATTCTCCAACCCGCTTGTCATCCATGGCCGACACCAGACTCAAGTTAGTCTCCTGTAACGACATGAATGCGATTTCCGCCACTTCGTCGATGCCGCAGAAAACTATTTCCCTAGCACCCTTCTGCTGCATCCGCCGAAAGAGTCCCAGGTAATCTTGCCGGGTGGTGGTATACAAACCGGTGAAGTAGCTCAGGTGCTGATAGGCTAGACGGCTTTTCTCGGTCAGCCCCTTGGGGGTAAGGAGGTAAGCATAGCGATTGCGTGGATAGGACTTAACACGAACAAAACCCTTGGCCACCAGGTTCTTGAGGTAAGAATTCACCAACCCCAGCGCGATCCCAAGCCGTCGTGACAGATCGCGTTGCGAAAGGTTCTCCGCCTTCTCGATTTCGGCAAGGAGCAAAAATGCCCGGTAATTCTCTTGTCCGTTTTCGCGCTCAGTGTTCATGAGGCGAACACTATCACGACAATTAAATGAAATTCAACAGTTTTATCGCTTACTGTTCATAATCTGAACATCACTGTCACCGACTCCAAGGAGCCTGTGGTAGACGTGTTCCAGCAGGGTCGCCCGGTTAGCCCAGGAGTGTTCGGCCAGCGCCTTCTGCCACGCCACTCTTCCCAAATTCCGGCCCCGCTCCGGATCGTCCAGAAGCGCTGCCAACCCATTGGTCAGCGCCTCGGCATCACCGAATTCGGCATAGAGCCCCGCATCCCCCAGAATCTCCCGGTTGATGCGGGTATCAAAAACCACGGCCGGCAACCCGCAAGCCATGTAGTTGAAGAGCTTGCCGTTGGCCTCGGTGCGGGAAAGCTTGGGAGAGATTGCGATCTGACCAAGGGAGAGGTAGCGAGCCGCCTGGTCGTAAGGGATCTTGCCGGTGAAGGTAACCAATCCGGCAATGCCCAATGTCGCCGCCCGTTCCCGGTAGGCCCTCTCCGGGTAGCCCATGAGAAGAAAGTGGCAGTCCTGGCGGCGGGCAGAGAGCGTCTTGATGACATCGAGGAGCAAATCGATCCCCTGGTATTCGTTCATGGCGCCGAGAAAGACGACAACTTGTTTGGCGGGCGGCAAGCCCAACTCCCGTTTCAGATCATGCTGGCCCGGGTGATGATGGAAGTCCCCGGCGTCGACGCCATCGACCACTGCCGTAATTCGTGCTTCCGGTACTGCGAAATCGGCTTTCAGCAGTTCGGCGGTCGGCGTCGCGCTGGTGACAATCGCATCGGCGCGGCGACAGATCCAGGCTTCGAGCAGATAAAAAACCCGGTAGAGGAGCGACCCCTTGCGGACGAAGCGATGATCGACCAGTTCGCCGGTCAGACTCCCCTGGCAATCGAAGACGATCGGCAACCGCAGTACGGGTTTGAGCAGGGCGGCAACAAAAGCGCCCTCATGGAGATGGGCATGCAGGAGATCAGGCCGGAAGCGCCGGGCCACCTGCCAGGCCTTGAAGAGCAAGAGGATGTCGAGGTACGGCTTGTGCCAGGAGGGGCCGGCGGAGAGCTTCCGGTACCAGGGGACGGCCGGAATCCGTTCGGTGGGGATGTCGTCCAGGTTGCGGCCCAGGTGATAGGTGACGATGCGCACCTCATGACCAAGGCGGCGCAGGACCCGTGCTTCCTCATAGATGCGAACATGGCAGCCACGATCCGAAAAGTAGGGGGTGGGGGCGAGCATGAGAATCCGCATAGTCGTACGTCCCGGGCAGAGCGCCGCAAAGCTGGATCAGGGGGAAACGGGTCGCCCCAGGCGTCGCAGGGCGCCGGGGTTGCTGACCAGCACCCAGGTCTCCCCTTGGGCGAAGACCGGCCGGAACCACTCCCGCACCAGCCGGTCGAGCTCCGGGTCGACGGCCCATGCCATCTTCCAGTTGGCATACAGCCAGACCCGCCCTGGCGCCTGATCGAGAACCTCCCGGAGCCGTTCCGGGCTGTCGATATTGTAGTCGGAGCGGACCCCTGCCGGGTAGGGGCTCCAGCGGTTGCTGACCGGGTCGAATTTTTGGCGCAGGAAGTAATTGACGGGACAACCGAGATAGAAGTCGGTGATCCCCGGGTCGACCGAGATCACCCGGTCCTGTGGTTGCAGACGGCTGGCCAGGTAATCATGGGCCGGCTTCTGGTCGACGAACTTGAAGTAGTAGCCGACGGCGGCAGAGACATCGTGTTTGTCGACCCCGACAAAGAAGACCACAGAAGCCAGCAGCAGCGCGCCGGTCGCCGCCAGCCTGCCGCGCCCGGGCAGGGCGTGCCGGAGGAGCAGAGAGCGGACCGCCTGCAGCCACCAGGCCGCGGCACTGGCGGCCAGAATCAGCCCGACGGGGAAGATGTGGGCCATGTAGCGCGGATTGTCGCCCGGGGCGAGCAGCGAGGTGCCGACAAGCCCCAGAACGAAAATGCCCCCGTAATACCACCAGCGGCGGCCCTCCATTACCAGTGGGGCGACGGCCAGCAGCAGCAGGGTCCAGCCGAGGGGGAGCAGGTCCCGGAACCAGCGGGCGAAGGCCCACTTGTCTTTGAGCCCGCCGAGCGCCAGGTTAAGGGCAAATGTGTTGCGATAGGTGCCGGCCGGCGTCCAGACATCGGCCAGCCAGGCGACCATCAGCACCACCAAGACGGCCAGCAGGAACCGCCAGCGGCGCACCAGTCCCCAGTCCCCGGCCAGCAGCCAGGCCCAGGCCACCGCCGGCAGGATGAAGAGCCCGGGCTTGTCGCAGAGGAGGGTGGCGACCACCGCCAGGCCGAGGGGCCAGGCCAACCCCTTCCGCTTCCCTTCCAGCCAGTAGCGAGCCGCCAGATAGATCGAAAGGAGGAAGAAGAGTTGCAGGGGCTGGTACCAACGGGTGAAGGCGGCCAGCAGGTTCTGGTAGGCGGAAAACCCGAGGAGCAACGCTGCCAGCCAGCCGGCGGTGCGCCCCTGGAGCTGGCGGCCGACGCCGTAACCGACCGGGAGCAGAAACAGGCTCAGAACCACGTTCGTTAACCGGGCGGTGACCGGCGAAACGTCGCCGAACAGGAGCGGCAGGGCCATCAGGTAGTGGGCCAACGGCGCCCGCCAGTAGAGCGATCCTCCGGTCAGGGGGAGGCCGGTCTCGACGATCGAGCGCATCACGCCGATGCTGCCGATCTCGTCCTCGTGAAAGGGGTAGGCGGGCAGCTGCCACAGGCGGGCGGCGAAGACGACCAGCATCAGGCCGAGCAGCAACAGTTTTTCCCCGTGGTGGGGCCACCAACTGGACATTTCGGCTACCTTCCCTGCTGCGTCGGATAAAGCATCCGGTAGTAATATTCAGCGGTCGGATCGGGCACCGGGGTCCGCCGCAGGTATTCTCCCAGCGACGTAAAAGCCTCGGCATAATTCCGCCGTGCCAGTTCGATCCGGGCGATCTCCCACCAGGCAATATAACGGTTGGGGTTGTCCGCGACCAGCCGCCGGCCGGTGGCCAGAATGGTATCGTCGATCCTATCCGGGGGGAGCTCGTGTTCCATGACCCAGGCGGTGGGAAGCGCGTTGCGACGCACGAAGACCAGGGCGGCAGGATCCTGAAAGACCAGGACCCAGTCCGGACTCGTCCGCAATCGGTCCAGCAGCGGAAAGCGCTGGCCAGTATCCATGGTACAGGTGCGGGTCACGATGGTGTTGACGGCGAAACGATCGAGGTGGTCCTCCCAGCCCGGCTTGCCGGCCATGATCTCCCAGCCGTAACGGAACATTTCTGCAGAGTTCTGGCGACCATCCCAGAAAACAAGATACTCCGGAAAGAGCTGCCAGGCGAGGTAGCCGCCCCAGTCGTAGGTGTTGTAGAGGTTTTTCGGCAGCGATTCTTTTTTCAGGAAATCGACCGCCGCGACCGGATACTGAAAGGGACGCAACCCCAGCCGGAACCAGCCGTACTTTTCCAGCGGGGGCTTGGCGAACCAGGCAAAAGAAGCGGCCCCCGTCAGGGTCAGGCAGAGCACCAGGACCGTCGCGGTGCGCTTGGAGACCCGGTCGGCGAGGGGACGAACGGCAACATCAAGATAGGCCGGCAAGATGGCAACCATTCCAAGATAAAGAAAGGTCGTGTGCCGGCTCAGGCGCCAGCCCATCAGCGCCAGACCGCCAAGCAGGAAGAGGTCGGTAAACCGGTTTCGCCGCCAGCCGACCAGCAGGATCAGGGCCGTCGCGATCAGGGCATAGAAGAACTGCGGCTCCCCGGCAAAAGTGGTCGGCCGCCAGTCCATGTTGAAAATGGCGGTCATGGGACCGACCAACTGGCCCCCAGCTGAATTATGAGCGCCTAGCCGAGCAATCCCCCGCAGTGTCGACCAGAGGTAATCTGGATAGGGAGTCAATGCCGCGGCTACCATCAGGCCGGGGGCAAGCCAGAATAGCCGTTTGAGGTTTATCTTTTCCTCTTTTCCGAACACCACCCGATTGGCGAACCCTCCAGCAGCGTAAGCGAGCCACAGGGCGGCAGCCAACACCACCCCGGCATGCAGGTTGGCCCACAGAAGCACAACCGGAATCAGCCAGAGTATCCGGCGCCCCCCGTTGCGCCGGTGGCGTTCCAACACCCAGACGAACAATGCAAAAAAGCAGAAGGTCCAGAGCTGGGGGCGGGCCAACCATCCCCCCATGCCCGCAAACAGAATCGGCAATACCAGCAGAATGGCCAGCCAGGAGCTGCTGCGGGTGCGAGCCGCCAGAACCAGGAACAGCGCCATGGCGCCGAGGAGCAGGCCCTTGAGCAGGCTGAGTGCCGGATATCCTCCGAGCCGGTAGGCAGCGTAGGTCACCAGGTCATGCAGCCAGCAGTGTTCATAACGGGGGGCATCGCTGGCGAGGGTGAAAAGGTCGGTGCGAATGATCGAACCGGTCTCGACCATGTATTTGCCCGACTGCAGCTGCCAGAAGATGTCGAAGGCGTGAATGTGGGATGCGGCCAGCCCGAACAGGGCGAACAGGGCCAGAAAGACCAGGCTTTTATTCAGGCGAAGCATAGATCGGACCCAGGTTGCTGACAAAGTCTAATTCATCGGCAGATTTACGCAGATTCTCGCCGATCAAACCACAGCATTCAGAGCAAAGCCGTCGATCTGCCTTATCTGCGTCCAACTGCGACATCTCCGGCTAACCTGCCTTGGGTTGGGAATTTTTCCTGTCCAGGTTGCGGGTCTCGCGGATGGTGTAGATCGGCTTGTCCTGCACCTCGTGGTAGGTACGGGTCACCAGCTCGCCGAGCAGGCCCATGACGATAAACTGCACACCGGTGAAGAGCAGAAAGGCAGTGAGGATGGTCAGGGGATTGCGGTTCATCGACAGGCCGTCGAAAAACTTCATCCACAGGGTAGTCGCTCCCGACAGGCCGGCCAACAGGAGGGTCAGCACTCCCCATTTCCCGAACAGTTGCATCGGGCGGGTGGCGTATTTGAGGAGGAACTTGACGGTAACCAGGTCAAGGATCACCCGCAACGTCCGGTCGATGCCGTATTTACTGGTGCCGGCCTGACGCGCCCGATGGTTGACCGGGATTTCCGTTACCCGGCAGCCGATCTGGCTGGCCAGGGCCGGCACAAAGCGATGCAGCTCGCCGTAGAGGTTGACCTCGGCCAGCACCTCGCGCCGGTAGGCCTTGAGGGTGCAGCCGTAGTCGTGGAGATGCACGCCGGTCATGCGCGAGATCAGGCCGTTGGCCAGGATCGAGGGGAGCCGGCGGCTGAAGAAGCGGTCCTGACGCCGGGCCCGCCATCCGGAGACAACGTCGTACCCCTCATCCAGCTTGGCAACCAGCGCCGCAATATCCGCCGGGTCGTTCTGCAGGTCGCCGTCCATTGGGATGACCACCTCCCCCCCGGCCGCGGCGAAACCGGCGGCCATGGCGGCGGTCTGGCCGAAATTGCGGCGCAGCAGGATCACCTTGACCCGCGGATCCTGCTGCGCCAACTTGAGCATCAGCGGCACCGAGCCGTCGTGGCTGCCGTCGTCGACCAGGATCAGCTCGAAGTCGAGGGCGGCCTGGTCCATGGCGGCGACGACCTCAGCATGAAGGGCGGCCAGGTTCTCGACTTCGTTGAATACGGGGACGACCAGGGAGAGCTTCATAAGGGTGCCATTCCAAGTTGGGGAGGCCGCTGTCGCCGGCCCTGCTTTACAGGGGACATCCTACCGGGAAGGCGCATCAATGAGCAAGAAAACCTTGAGTTATCTACCTGATCCGCAGAAAATCAATAACAGATAGCCGGCAGGAAAATGTGTAGCCGCAGATGAACGCAGATTTTGGCAGAGGCTGACAACCGGCCTTCTTGCGGCCTTGGCTTTCATGTTATCTGGGTAGCCTGCTGCTAATGCCTGATTCGCTGCTTTTGCCTTCTTCCAGCTGCAGGAAAATCACAGGACAACGCAGCGAAGTGCCATCGACCTAGAAAATCTTGCGGACCTTGACCTCCCAGCGCTGTTCGTCGACATTACCGGAGGTCCCGTAATCGTAGGAAAGGGCTACCTGCAGCTTGGGATAATTGAACTGAGCGACCAGACCGCTGATCAAGGCACCAGAATAATTTAGATCGTAATCGATATACCGGGCCCGGGCCCCCAACAGAATGCGATGAATCGGATAATAGTTAAAACGCAAGCCGTATTCATTTCGGCGACTACTGCCTTGCAAGGGGACATCAATCCAGTCGGACTCGATGCGCTCTTCCAACTCGGCGATCTTGCGCACCAGACCGTTGACCGTGTACCAATTGTAGAGAGCCGTCTGGCGCAGACTCAAGCTCTGGGACGCTCCTTGCGGAAGATCCCGCCAGTAATAGTCGGCGCGCAGGGTCGTCTCCCAGCTCCTTCCCGGCGAGTACTGGAGGTCGGTTGAGTGCTGCCAGGCCCGGTCGGCATTTCCCTGGAAGGCAAAATTCGAGTCAACGCTGGCGGCGCCCTGCTGTGCCAGCTCCACACCGAGGGTCAGAGTGTTGGTCATCCGCGCCCGGAAATTCCGGCCGCTGTAGGAGAGGTCATGCCGGAAAAGCCACTGATCCAGGTCCTGGTCGTTGCGATGGAGGAAATCGTAGGTCGCTTCCAGGGCATTTCGCAGCCGGCCACCGATGTAATCCATGCGCGCCGTGCTGGTCGAGCGATAGGTCGTTCCGCTCACATCGGTCCTACTGTCGTTGGTTCCCACCAGATTGCCCGACGCCTGAGGAACCACCTGGTTCGTCATGTTGGCCCCGGCATCGCCGGTGAAATAGATGAACTTTTGCAATAACGAGGTCCGAAGCTTCCGGCTGACCTTGACATCCACCTCCCCCACGGCAACCTGTTCCCAGGCGGACAATTCCTCCTTGGCCGCCAGAGCGGAGTTGTCCTGCCCGGCGAAGTAGGCCGTGGACAGGGAGCCGAACCAGGCGACCTTGGGTGAATACTTGCTATTGCTGGCGACCTCGAGAGTTGCGCGGGCCGCCTGGCCCGAAGTGAAGTCCTGGTCCCGGGTCTCCACTTCCAGGCGCGGGGTAAGGATGTAGGGCCGGGACCGGTAAGCTTCAAGTTGCGCATCGAGATAGAGGTCGTCGTCCTGCAACCCGCGGCTTGTTGAGTCGAATAAATCCTGTTGTTTTTTGTGGCCGATCAACTTTAGGCGCCAGTTCGCATCCCGGGCGAGCCGTCCATTGGCGAAGACCGGAACATCGAGAACCCGTTCGACCCGGCTTCCGTTGCTGATACGATGGAAGGTGGTGAAGTTTGAAACGCTCCAGGCAGAGCGGTTGGCAACGGTAAAAAGATTAAGATCGTAACGCTTATCGTTGTACTGGGTGCGGCGATTTTGTGAATTGACCTCATAGGAGCCATCGGCGGAAATCTTAATCCAGTTGACCATGTTGATCCAGCGCCGCCGCATGGTTTCGTCGACCGTCCCCAGAATCCAGGTCTTGGTCTGATAGTCGTTTTCATGGTCCTCGTAGTCAACAAAATCTTTGAAACGGTAGTGGAACCAGTTATCCTTCTTGTTCAGCGAGACGAAGGCGAGCTGCCGATCGCGGTAATGGCTGGGGGTGAGAGCGTTGGTGTCCCTGACGTAGCTCTCCCTGTAGTCGAGCAGAATCCGGGGAAGCTGGGAAAGGGTATCCCGGTATCGTCCAAGGTAGGAACCGTTGCGGATACCAAGCAGCAGACTGGCGCCGCTGACGTAGTGCTGGCCGTTGAGAAGATCGGTGGCGATAGCGGGCTGCAACAGAAAACGGTTGTTCAGCGGTGCGACGGCGTCGTTGAGAAACTGCGACTGATGCAGATCATTGGAAAAGAGGTGCATGCGGAAGGGCAGGCCCCCGGGAGCGAGGAGCAGGTCGCCATTGTAGAGGACTTTGAGGCTGTCGAGGGAAATGTCCTGACCGTTGATTGCAGAGTCCAGATAGTTGAGCTCCCCCCCCAGGGCCAGGTCGTACTTGCCACCGCGTCCACCGTTGATCAGGCCCTTCTTGGACCAGAGCAGGGAATACTGCTGGGTGAAATGGTGGGCATCGACGGTCTTTTGGTCGTCTTCCATGCGCCGGTAGGTGGCGTAACTTAATTCCGCCGTCCCTCCGACGTCGGCCCTGGCCGGATCGGCAACCGAAATCAGGAGGAATAACGCAGCATATATAAAGAAAAAAAGACGCATTGGGCCCTATTTGCCAGTCCTAGTTGAATGTGCGCATGAAACTCTTCAAGGCAGGCGTGCAATTTCCATTCCTTCCACGACCGCCTAATGGAGGCAAAGAAACAGCCCGAACCTCCGGGCCAACACCCCTTAAACCGGCCTGAAAGGAGAACCTCCGTGGGGAATTCCCGCGCTATCGCAAGCCCTTTGCCGTCTTCTCACCAGGCCGCTGGAGCAGGTAAAAAACTGCGGAGCCCGTCAGGACCGGGCTCCGTTGGTGCCTGGCTTCGCAAACTACGAACAGGGGGAACACCAGGAGCCATTCCCGAATCAACGGCAAGTCCCAAATCACCCCGCGGATGAAACCGAATAGAACGCTGACAAACCCTATTCCTGGGCGCACACATTCCCCTCTCGGTTGCCGGAAGGACACCATAACCAGCCCGACGGCGTTTACACACCGTGCGCCATGCCTGGCGCACCCAAAAAAAGGGCGGGAGAGTTGCCTCTCCCGCCCTTCAACTTCCCGCAGGAAGAAACTTACTTGACGTGGCAGGTAGTACAGAGAGCCGAACCAGCGTTTGATTTAACCAGGAGTGGCTGACCAGCACCCTGATTGTGGACGTCGTGGCAGGAGGAGCACCACATCACGCCGGTGCTGGTAAACAGCGGCAGGACGTCAACAAACTGGTTCGGGGTGGTCTCGACCACGAACTCATTGGCACCCGCGTTAGTCTGAACAGTGCCGTAATCCATACCGATCGGGTGGTCGTTTTTCAGGGCCGAGCTACCGTCATTCAGGTTGGCCTGGGCGCCGACCACGTCATTGGGAGCGGTGAAGGTCGGCTGGGCGTTGCTGGCACTGGCCGGAGGATTATTCAGGCCACCGGCGAGGGAGGTGCCGTCATGACAGGAGTAGCAGAGCGGGGCGTCGGAAGCGTTGACTTTGGAAAGAACAGTCGTCGGGCTGGAAGCGCTGTCCAGGGTGGAGCTGTTGTAAAGGTCGGTGGCAGACCAGGTGCTGGCCGAAGTACCGCTGCGGTTCCACAGGGGAGCTTGGAACCCTGTGGTGCCACCATGCGGGGTGTGGCAGAAGACGCAGGACTCGTCAATGTTGGTCGACTTGACGGTGGCCGCGCTGCTGCTGGACAGGTCGTGCTTCGAGTTACGGATGGCGGCGAATGCCGGGGTGGCGAGCAGCGCGATGGCCGTCGCCAAAACAATTACCTTCTTCATTTCCTACCTCCTTGGTGTTTTGGGTGAGCTCTGGCTCCCCTCGATTTAAACCATCGGCCGGGTCCGGGACTCCGGCCTGCCTCTCAATGAGTCCAGCGATACGGTTTGCAATCTGAATGCCAATACTGAAAACTCAGAGAAAAGGCAGTTCTTTTTTGGATATTGCCTTGGAATCAGTTGATTGACCCAAAGTGGCTGGCCAAATCACCGAGGTTTGCTGCCCTCCTTTTCTTGGAGTTCTTTTTGGCGACGCTCGACCCGTTCCTCAATGCGTTTTAGCATCTCCGGGTCGAGGGGGTGTTCTTTCAGATATCTGGGCGTCAGAAACTGCCAGATGGTCACCGAACGATTGAAGGCATCGGTGATAAAAATACGATCGTTCTGATCGACAGAAACTGCTGTCGGCAAGGAAAACGCCAGCGGACTAGCACTACGTTCGCCACCAATGCGGGTCAGGGGGTTGCCCTCGGTATCGAAGACCAGCAGCGCCGCCTTGCGGGACTCAGCCACGTAGAGGTGATCTTCACTGTCAAAGGCGAGTCCGCGGGGTCCCTCGAATTGGAAGGCCTCGTCCCCACGCTGACCAAAACCATAGAGATATCTTCCATCAGCGTCGTAGACCAGAATGCGGGATTCGAGCTGAGCCGAGACGAAGACCCGACCCTTGGAATCGACGGCGATACCGTAGGGGGTGAATATCTGGCCACCCTTCTCTCCCCCGCCGCCGAAGGAAAAGAGATGCTCTCCTTCATAGTCAAAAACCTCGATTTTGCTGCCGACTACGTCGGTGACATAGATGCGCTTGAGTTTCTCGTTGAACGCCAGGAATCCAGGTTTTTGCAAGGTTCCCTTGCCGAACACGAAAAGCGGGGAACGGTCCGGTGCGAAGACAAAAACCTGCTGGGCTTGTGCGTCGCACACGAAAATCCGCCCGCTGCCGTCGAGGGCCACGCCGACTGGCAACCCGAAGATCGGCGACTTGGAAAAGAACTCCATCGTCCGGGCATTGAAGTCGACCACCCGCAGGTTGTGCAGGTCCATATCGGCTACGTACATCTTGCCGTGCCCGTCGGAGGCGACCCCCATGGGCTTTTGAAAGAAATGCAGCTCTTTCTTGCCGACGATGTTCTCCGCGAATTTCTCACCCTCGGTCTTGGGGAAGCTGTCCTCGGAGTAGTAGGTCATGATCCATTCCATCTTCGGGGTATCGGGTGGTGCAGGCCAGTAAACCTTCATGGGGGCTGGAGGCTTGGCACAGCCGGCAAAGATCAGCAGCCCAGCGAAAACGACAAGGGTCCGGCAGAGTTCTCTTTTCATCATCAGTAATCCTTGAAAGTAATTGGTTCCATTAACGAACTACTTTTGGTGACAAAGTTCGCAGAGACTGAAACGCCCATTTATGTTGCGAACGAAGAAATACTCCGTCTTCCCGCCGTGGGGATTGTGGCAGCTTACGCAGGACAGCTCCCGACCTGGCTGGGAGGGGTCCTGGACCCCCCTGAGGGGATGGGCCTCGCCCCGGATGCCGCGCACTACGTGGGGGGCCCCTGAGACCTTGGCATGACAGCTCAGGCACAGATCATTGATGGGCAGCACCACCTGGGCAGGGTTGTTGCTGGCATGGGCATCGTGGCAGACGCTGCAGAGGCCGACCGCCACCGGGCCGTGAACGAACTTGTTTTTTTTGAACTCGTCAACCTTCTCCTGGTGGCACTGGTTGCAGAGACCGGCGTCACCATCCGGCGACTGGTAGCGGTTGGGCTGGCTGTCGGGCTGGTGGCAGTAGGCGCAGCGAAAGGCCCCGGCCGGGCCATGGACGTACTTGTCCTGCAACATGCGCCGGTGGCAGGCAGCGCAGGGGTTGGTGTCCGGCGTGGTCTGGGCCAGCTGTTCGGGAGTCGGGTTCATATTGTGGCAGCCGGCGCAGAGGGCCTCCTTTTCCGGGCGGTGCATGACGAAAGTCGGAAAGTCCGTCGGTGGCAGATCGTAGGGTCCGGGCAGGTAGTAAACGGTCGCGGTCTGGTTCGCCACCACCTGGCCACCGCGATAGCCGGCAACCTTGACGACGTTGCGCCCCGGGTCGAAGGAGGGCTGCAGGATCAGGAAGTCCTGGAAAGCGGCCCGGTAATCGGCGCCGGAGATGTCGATGACGTCGCTCTTGGCGCCGTTGATCTCGACCGACATCCCCTCCAGCGGCGGTTGCTCGCTCCCCTTGATGATCAGAAAATCGGAGCGGTGGACGGAGGTCTGGTCGGCCGGGTAGACGAGCTGGAGCGCCCGGGCCGGCAGCGCGCCGAGCAGACCGAGCGCCCAGACGTACAGCAAAATCCTGGTCAGTTTTTTCATGAGTCGCCCTTGCTTGTTAACGGGATTCAGTCCGGCAGGTTCGCGTTTTCGCGAATATCCGGGGTCCTTTCGACATTTTCTGCGACACGCATGCCAAGGCTGGCGAAAATTTCTGCTCACTGCAATCGAACGCGTCCATGGCGCTGGCGGCGACAAACGAGGCAGATCCGAAACCCTATTCGTGCGCAGATACACGCTGATTTTTAGCAGATGGAAATCCAAAACCCGATCAGGGTTTCAAGAACCGGCCATTATCTGCGTTCATCTGTGGCCAGCATCATTTTGATCGGCATTGCAAGGTCCCGGCCGTCACTGCACCCTATCCATATTCTTCAGCGCTGGCGGAAGGTAGGCCTGCCCCGGCTCGATGGGGTGCGCCTGCAGGTAGGCCTCGGTCAGGTACTGGTAGTGGTGGAGCATGCGATTCAGGCCATCGACGATCCAGATGCTCCCTTCGGCATCGACGTCGACCCCTTCGGGCATGTAAAACCCGCCCGGCACGACCTTGCCGCTGCCGCTCCAGTGTTTGCCGCCGATAGTCTGCAGGTAGCGGCCCTGGAGGTCGAAGATCACGAAGTTGTGAGCGAGCGAATCGGTGACGTAGATCTGGCCGAAGCGACTGACGGCAATGGACTTGGCCAGCTGAAACGACCCGGGATTGGTACCCCGGCTGCCAAAGGTCCGCAGAAAGTGCCCCTCGGGGTCGAAGATCTGGACCCGGGCATTGAGGGAATCGAGCACGTAGATGTTCCCCTGCGGATCGAGATCGAGGTCGAGCGGGAAGTTGAATTCCCCCTCACCACTTCCACGTTTACCGAAACTTCCCCGGAAGTCCCCTTCCAGGCCAAATAGCAGCACGGCCTGGCGTTCGGCATCGACCAGCAGCAGCCGCTGGCGGGCAGAATCGACGGCGAGGCCGACCGGCCGGTTCAGCTCCCCGCTTTTAAAGGAATAGAGCTCCTTGCCCTCCGGAGAAAAGACGAAGATCGCCTTCTGCAGGGAGTCGGCTACGTAAATCCGTCCCTGGTCATCCTCGGCGAGATCGACGGGGAGGCGAAAGGGAATATCCTTGCCATCCTTGTTCTGCAGGTAGCGAATCTGGTGCCCGGAAAAATCGAGAAAAAGGACCTTGCCGAGCCCGGCGTCGGTGACCAGGACCGAATCCTTGCGCCCGAGCACCGCCATTGGTTTTTCGAAAAGTGGCTGGGGTCTCTCTCGCCCTAAAATTGCGGTTTTCAAGGCATTTTCGCCGCCCTCCCTGACGTCCTGGTCGCTTTGGATGAAGCCGATGTACTCGATCCGCGGCTGGTTGGGGGGCAGCGGCCAGAAGAAGCGCTGGGTCTCCTTGGCCGGCGGCGGAGCGCAGGCGCCAACCAGCAGCAGGACCCCGAGGATCAGGCCAAAACGAAGTACCCTGGAAGCGGAAAGTTCCATCGTCACTGTCTTCTCCTGCTCCATCCCGCCCTATTCGAACAACCAGCGGGGAGAAACTGCTTGCGTTTGCCCCGGAAATTGCGGTACTGAGCCGGGGAAACTCCTATCTTTCCAAAACCTTACACACATTTTCGCAGGCCAGGGCCAAACCAGGAGACCCAAAAGCCCCCGCCTTATCGACATTCATCGGCAATTGCTGCGGCGACCAGGTCTTGACTCTGGATTCAAGGTCTTGCGAACTCGCCAAGGATAAGCAGCCCGGGCCGGGAGCGCAAGCCCCAATCTCGCCTTACGGGTTCTCCACCGCCTTGTAGCGGTTGTAGCTCTTCGGCTTATGGCAGCCGACGAAACAGGTGCCGCCGGCCTTGTTTGGCACAAAGTTGATCGGAATCTCCCACTGGCCGAAGTCGGGCACCTTGCTCAGGATCATTTTCGGCTGATCGGCGCCATGGACACCGTGGCAGACCTTGCAGACCCGCCCCTTGTCGGGCTTGTTGACATGCACCCGGTGCAGGTTGCGGTCGCCGTTGCGGAAATTGGTCGCCTCCGAAGTACGGGCGTACTCAAAGGCGGTGCGATCATGGCAGGTCAGGCAAAGGGCATAGCGCTCAGCGCTGTAGCTGGCATAGAACTCCTGCGGGTAGGCCGCTTTGAGCAGAGGGGGATAATCCGAGCCGTGGGGGGCGTGACAGGCCCAGCATTCGCCTGCCGCCACCGGCTCATGCCCGTACTTCTGCGCCTTGATCCTGAGCTCCATCTCTTCGTGGCAGCCATAGCACATCGAGGCGGCCGGCCCCGAGAACATCTTCGGATAGCCGGTGCCGTGGGGGTCGTGGCAGGCACTGCAGCCGCCATCGGTCAAGGCGCCATGCCGGGAAGAGCCTCTGGTCTCGGCTTCGATCTGGTCGTGGCAGGAAAAACAGAGGGCATCCCCCTGGGCCGGCAGCAGGTACTTCTGCCCGGCGCTGTGCGGATTGTGGCAGTTGGTACAGCCGTCAGCGACGATCGGGTGAACATCGGCCATCGTTCCCAGCTGCGCCTTGTCGTCGTGGCACATGAAGCAGAGCTCGTTGCCGGGCGCGGCGAGCTGGTTCTCCGCAGCGCTGGCATGGACATCATGGCAGGAGGTGCAGTCCCCGTCCTTGACCGGGCTGTGCACCACCTTGCCCGCGGCCTTGTCGTCATGGCACTCATTGCACAGCCTGGCGCCCGTCGCCGGCAGCATGAATTTGGTCTTGCCGCCATGGGGACCGTGGCAGGAGGTGCACTCGCCATCCGCCACCGGGGTATGGACGTGCGCCTTGCCAGCGGTCTTGCTCTCGTGGCACTCGTTGCACAGCCCGGAGCCGGCGGCCGGCAGCATCCCCTTCGCCTTGCCGGCGTGGGGGCTGTGGCAGGCGGTGCAGTCGCCGTCGGCCACCGGTGGATGCAGGACCTTTAACCCCTTGGTCTTGCTCTCGTGGCAGCTGTAGCAGAGCTTGGCCCCACTCGCCGGGAGCATCCCCTTCACCTTGCCGCCATGGGGGTCATGACAGCCGGTGCAGCCATCACTCTCGATGATCGGGTGGATATCCGCCATTCCGGCGGTCTTGCTGTCGTGGCACTCTTCGCAGAAGGCAGGCCCGGACGCCGGCAGCATCCCCTTCGCCTTGCCGGCATGGGGGTTGTGGCAGGCGGTGCAGTCCCCTTCCGCGACCGGTGGGTGCAACGCCGCCTTCCCCTGGCGCGGATCGTCGTGGCAGCTCAGGCAGAGCGCGGCGCCGGCTTCAGGGAGCATCCCCTTCGCCTTACCGGCGTGGGGGTCATGGCAGCTCGTGCACCCCGATTCGAGAGCCGGGTGGACGTCGGCCATGCCGGCCGTTTTATCCTCGTGGCACCTCAGACAGAGGGCCGTCCCCTCCTGGTAGAGGAAATTGGGGTAGCTGCTCTGGTGGGGGCTATGGCAACCGGTGCAACCATCGACCAGCGCCGGGTGGACGCTGCTCATGCCGTCGCTTTTGTTGTCATGGCACTGATAGCAGAGCGCGCTCCCGGCTGCCGCCAGCTTGAACGCCCCCTTGCCGCCGGGGTGGGCCTTGCCGGTCGCTTCGTGGCAGAGGTCACACTCGGCCGCGGCGACCGGGCCGTGAACAAAGCGCGCCTTTCCCATCACCGCATGGCAGTTCGCAGTCACACAACTATCCGCCGCCCAACCCGGCACCGCCATCAGCAGTAGCAGTGCCGCGACCGTCGGCAACAGGGCCATCCGTTTCATAACAGACCTCTCCTCCCGGGAACAATCACAAACCATGACCAGCGATTCCACGGGGTAGCATAAGCGCTATGCCCAAGGCCGGGACCGCTGCAGCAGACAGGCAGACCCCGGCGCCTCCTTCCGGATGTCGGAAGCAGCCAGGGCAAACCAGGTATGGGGAGAGCAAAATGTGCAAATTCCACGCCACAGGAGCGGAGCGGCCCGTTCAGCCGCCGCCGTAGGAGTGGAGGCCAGAGAGGACGAGGTTGACGCCGAGGTAGCAGAAGATGGTGGCGGCAAAGCCGATGATAGAGAGCCAGGCGGCGCGCTTGCCGACCCAGCCGCGGGTGAAGCGGGCGTGCAAAAAGGCGGCGTAGATGAACCAGACGATCAGGCTCCAGGTCTCCTTCGGGTCCCAGCTCCAATAGGTCCCCCAGGCGTAGTTGGCCCAGGCCGCGCCGGTGATGATCCCCAGCGACAGGAGCGGAAAGCCGATCATGATCGCCTTGTAGTTGATGTCGTCGAGGACCTTGGCGCTCGGGAAGAGGGCGAGGATGCCGCCGGCCGGGGCGTCGCCGCTCCCCCCCTCCTTGCCGACCTTGATCAGGTACATGATCGACACCCCGCAGGCGACCGCAAAGGCGGCGTAGCCGAGAAAGCAGGTAATGACGTGGTAGGTCAGCCAGTTGCTCTGCAGTGCCGGCACCAGCGGATCGATGGCGTCGTTGAGGCCGAGTTGGGCCCAGGTCATGCCGAGAAAGGCGAAGGGGACAACAAAGGCGCCGATCGCCCGCTGCTTGTACTTCAGGTCGACGAGGATGTAGATCAGCAGAATGGTCCAGGTGAAGAAGACCACCGACTCGTAGAGGTTCGACAACGGCGCCCGGCCGGCGTCGCCGAGCAGGGCGTAGGACTCGTACCAGCGTAGCCCGATCGCCGCGGTCTGCGCCGCAAAGCCAAGGTAGGCGAGGATGTTGCCGAGCAGAGAGATGGTCTTGCTGTGGGTGACGAGGTAGAGCAGGAACAGAATCATCGCCGAGAAGTAGCCGATGGTGACAAGATTGAAGAGCGTTGTGCTGGTCATAGCGCTAGGTCCTCCTTAAGGACGTTTAAATCCTGCCTAGTAACTCCAGATGGGCACGGCGTGGTTTCCGAATCGGAAACGAGGCATTTTTCGTTGTGGCAAGGAAATCGAGGACTTGCGCGGAGGCGTACACCGGTACGCCGCACAAGCAAGGCCGAAGATTGACGCCGCCACGGCGGAAAAGAGCCGTTTCCGGACGGAAACTACTTGAGTTCGTCGCGGAGCTGTTTCTTGAGGTCGTCGAAGAAGATCTCGAAGGCCGGCTGGTTGCGATGGGCGCTGCCGCCGATCTTGACCCCGACCTTGCCGCCGGCGAGGGGGAGCAGGGTGACCCAGATGCGCCGGTGGGAGAGGAAGAAGGCGGTCATCGAGCCGAGCACCAGCATCGCGCAGCCGAGCCAGACTACCCACACCCCCGGGTCCTTGGCGACCTGCAGCCCGGTGTAGTAGCGCTGCTCCATGTCGAGCAGGCTGAAGATGTAGTCGCCGCCGCGCTGGGCGTCGAACTCGGGAAACGCCTTGAGGACGACGAAGGAGCGGGCCTCCCCCTCGGGCGGGACCACTTCGATGCGCGCCGCCGCACCAAAATCCTGGAACGCTTCGGTCGAGTCGACGACCCGCACGCTGCCGCCGCCGGGCAACATCAGACGCTGCCCCTGGCGCCCGGCGAGCTCCTGCACCTCGCCGCTGGCGCGAACCTTGACCCGCAGCTTGATGGTCGGCTCGCCGGTCGGCCCGTAGCTCGACTGGTAGAAGGTGATCCCCTTGTAGGTGAGCGGGTCGTTGACGATGATCGGTCGCTGGTCGACCACGGTTTTGCCGCCGTCGATGACCGTCAGCACGCTCTTGAACTCCTTGGGCCGGCCGCCTCCGCCGCCACCGTAGAAGGAGACCGAAAAGTCGTCGCAGCGCACCTGGAAGCCGAGGTCGATCGGTTCGCTCGCCCCCCGCGCCCAGACCTTGTCGGTGGCGGTCCCTTCGACGATATTGACAAACGCCTTGTAGCCCCAGAGCGAGCCGATGATGGCGCCGACAAAGATGATGATGATCGAGAGGTGGGTGACGTAGACCCCGAAACGGGCCCAGGGCATTTTTTGCGCAAAGAGGTGAACCGCTCCCTCCTCGCCGGCGGTGACCACCGGTGTGGCGAAAGCCTTGCCGAGCAGGGCGGCGACGCGCTCGCGCAGCGCCTCGATCCCCTCTCCCTTGACCACCACCTCTTCGCTGTTGGGCAGGGTGCGGTAAAAGCTCTCGGCGGGGGCCAGGACCGGTTCATGGACCGTCTTCCAGACCTTGGGGAAGCGCTTGATCGAGCAGGCGATGAGGTTGAGGGCGAAAATCTCGAGCAGGCCGAGGAACCACCAGGAGTGGTACATGTCGGTGAAGTTGAGCGCGGTCAGCACCCGGTAGGTCGTCTCGCTGTACTCCTGCAGATACTCCTGCGGCGATCTCCCCTGCTGCACCACGGTGCCGATGATCGAGGTGATGGCGAGCAGGATCAGGGTGGCGATAGTCAGCTTCAGGGAACAGAAAAAATCCCAGAAAGCGGTGAGGAATTTCTGGTCCCGGGAACTCACAATAGGTCTCCTGAGGTTGGCGGTGATCGGTGACCGGCGAAGGGCTGCAGGGATCGTGCCGCAGGCCTGTCAATCCCCTCCCGGGAGTACGACCTTCAGATCAGCTTGTCTTCGGCGAGGCGCCGCTGCAGTGCCTGGGCCTTGGCCTCGACGCCGGCCGCCATCGACTTTTTCAGGTCGGCCAGGCGACCGGCCAGGGCCGTATCGCTGGTGGCAAGGATCTGCGCGGCAAAGATGCCGGCGTTGCGCGCCCCGGCCTTGCCGATCGCCATGCTCGCCACCGGGATCCCGGCCGGCATCTGCACCGTCGCCAGCAGGGCGTCGAGCCCGTCGAGGGCCGAGGAATCGATCGGCACCGCCACCACCGGCAGGGTGGTCTCGGCCGCCATCACCCCGGCGAGGTGAGCCGCGGCGCCGGCGCCGGCGATCAGCACCTTCAGCCCCCGCTCCCGGGCGCTGCGCACGTAGTGGCCGGTCCGCTCCGGGGTGCGGTGGGCGCTGGAGACGGTCATCTCGAAGCCGATGCCGAGCTCCTTGAGGGCCTTGGCGGCCTCGACCATCACCTCGTAATCGTTGTCGCTCCCCATCAGGATGCCAACCAGGGGTTTGTTTTCGCTCATGACACGCGCTCCGAAAGGGTTTCGTTCCGTGACTTAGGTTCTCTGCAGGGCCTTGCGGCCGATGTCGCGCCGGAAGTGGACGTCCTGCCAGCTGATCTTTTCGACACCGGCATAGGCCCTGGCAATCGCCGCGGCGACATCGCTCCCCAGCCCGGTAACCCCCAGCACCCGGCCGCCGGCGTTGACCAGCACCTCATCGCGCCGGGCGGTGCCGGAGTGAAACACGACCAGATCGTCCAGGTTCTCGGCGGCGCCGATGCCGCGAATCGGGTAGCCCTGGACGAATTTTCCGGGATAACCGCCACTCGCCATCACGACGCAGACGGCGGCCTTGTCATGCCACTCGAGGGCAGCCTGGGTCAGTTCGCCGCGGGCGCAGGCGAGGAGCACCGGAACGACATCCGACTTCATTCGCACCAGCAGCGGCTGGGCCTCGGGATCGCCGAAGCGGGCATTGTACTCGACCACCCGCGGCCGCCCCGCCTCGATCATCAAGCCGACGTAGAGGATGCCGCAATAGGGCGTCCCTTCGGCGGCCATGCCGTCGATGGTCGGCCGGACGATGGTGGTGACGATCTCTTCGGACAGCTCCGGGGTGACCACCGGCGCCGGGGAGTAGGCCCCCATGCCACCGGTGTTGGGGCCCTCGTCGTTGTCGAAGATCCGCTTGTGATCCTGGGCCGAAGCCAGCGGCAGGATATTTTTGCCGTCGGTAAAGGCAAAGAAGGAGGCCTCTTCGCCGGCCATGAACTCTTCGACCACGACGCTCGCCCCGGCGGCGCCGAAGACCTTGTCGAGCATGATCTCGTCAATGGCGGCGAGGGCCTGCTCGACGCTGGTGGCGACGATCACCCCCTTGCCGGCAGCAAGGCCGTCGGCCTTGACGACAATCGGCGCGCCCTGCTCGCGGATGTAGGCCGCCGCCGCTTCCCGCTCGGTGAAGGTCCGGTAGGCGGCGGTCGGGATGCCGTACTTGGCCATCAGGTCCTTGGAGAAGCTCTTGCTCCCCTCCAGCTGGGCCGCCGCCTTGCTGGGGCCGAAGATGGCAAGCCCGGCCGCCTGGAAGAGGTCGACGATACCCAGAGTCAGCGGCACCTCCGGCCCGACCACGGTGAGGTCGATCGCCTGGTCGAGGGCGAAATCACAGAGGGCGGTGATCTTGTCGGCCGGGATGTCGACGCATTCGGCCATTTCCGTGATGCCCGGGTTGCCCGGTGCACAGTAGATCTTGTCGACCAGTGGCGACTGAGCAATCTTCCAGACCAGGGCGTGCTCGCGGCCACCGCCGCCGACCACCAGAATCTTCATCAGCAAACTCCTTGGTTTAAATCAAAAACCGACGCCAAACTGATTCCCTCCCCAATCCATTAGTGGATTTGCGGACCCCGCAGCCTGATGAAGAAGCGAGCAATTTGCGTCGAGCTCAAGGCGCCCAAGGGCGGCCCGAGGAGGCGTACACCGTACGTCGACGAGGTCCGCACGCTGGGCAACGCCGAGATCGGCGTGAAGTGCTCGCTTCCTAGTGCCTAAAATGCCGCATCCCGGTAAAGACCATCGCCATGCCGTGTTCGTCGGCGGCGGCAATCACCTCTTCGTCGCGGATCGAGCCGCCCGGCTGGATCACCGCGACGATGCCGGCGGCGGCGGCGTTGTCGATGCCGTCGCGGAAGGGGAAGAAGGCATCGGAGGCCATCACCGAGCCCTGGACGGCGAGACCGGCGTGCTCGGCCTTGATCGCGGCGATACGCGCCGAGTTGACGCGGCTCATCTGGCCGGCGCCAACGCCGATGGTCATGCCGTCCCTGCCGTAGACGATGGCGTTGCTCTTGACGAACTTGGCGACCTGCCAGGTGAAGAGAAGGTCCTCCATCTCCTTCGCCGTCGGCTGGCGCTTGGTCACCACCCGGGTTTCGCTCAGCAGGGCGAGGTCGGCGTCCTGCACCAGCAGCCCGCCATTGACCCGTTTCAGGTCGAGGCGCGGCGCCGGCTTGGCCGGCCAGAAGCCACATTCGAGCAGGCGCACGTTCTTCTTGGCGGCGACCACGGCGATCGCCTCGGCGGTCACCTTGGGGGCGATGATCACCTCGACGAACTGCTGATCGCAGATCGCCTTGGCGGTGGCACCATCGAGTTCGCGGTTGACGGCGATGATGCCGCCGAAGGCCGACTCGGTATCGGTGGAGAAGGCGCGCTGGTAGGCCTCGAGCAGATCCTTGCCGAATGCGACGCCGCAGGGGTTGGCGTGCTTGACGATGACGCAGGCCGGCAGCTCACTGAACTGCTTGACGCACTCAAGGGCGGCGTCGGTATCGGCGATGTTGTTGTAGGAGAGCTCTTTCCCCTGCAGCTGGCGGGCGGTGGCGATCGACGCTTCCTTGGCCCTCTTCTCGACATAAAAGGCCGCCCCCTGGTGGGGGTTCTCGCCATAGCGCATTCCCTGGGCCTTGTGCACCTGCAGGGTGTAGGTCGGCGGGAAGGTGGCATCCTCTTCCCCGAGCTGGCGGCCGAGCCAGTTGGAGATGGCGCCGTCGTAGGCGGCGGTGTGCTGGTAGACCTTGACGGCGAGACGGAAGTTGGTCGTGCGGGAGACCGCGCCGCCGGCGTTTTTCATCTCCTCCAGTACCGGTGCATAGTCGGCATGGTCGACCAGCACGGTGACGTCGCGGTTGTTCTTCGCCGCACTGCGCAGCATGGTCGGCCCGCCGATGTCGATATTCTCGATGGCGTCCTCCAGGGAACAATCCGCCTTGGCCACCGTCGCTTCGAAGGGATAGAGATTGACAACGACCATGTCGATCGGCTCGATGCCGTGCTCGGCCATCTTGGCGACATGGGCCGGGTTGTCGCGCATACCGAGCAGGCCGCCGTGAACCTTGGGGTGGAGGGTCTTGACCCGGCCGTCGAGCATTTCGGGGAAGCCGGTAAATTCGGAGACATCCTTGACGGTGAGCCCCTCCTCGCGCAGCAGCTTGGCGGTGCCGCCGGTAGAGAGAAGCTCGACGCCGAAACCGGCCAGTTCCCGCGCCAGGGCGGCGACGCCGGTCTTGTCCGAAACACTGATCAGAGCACGCTTGATGACGGCCATGGGGAGAATCCTTTCGCGGGCGAATGGCGTTTACAGTGACGCCAGAAACAGAAAAAAACCGTCGCAGGGCGGTTTTTCAAAAATCGAGAGCTTTCAGAAACCCCTGTTGAAACGCCGGCGTCCCGGAGAGGGGGTTCGGGGTCAGATTTGCGGCCAGCGCCTCGACCCGGTCCACGCCATCGGTTGCCAGCAGCATCCGGCCCACTCCGGCCAAGGCTCCGGCGGGGACAAAGCGTACCTTATCTACCACGTCCGGCGGCAACAAGGCAACCTTTTTCAGGTCTTCCGGGGCAAGCGAGAGGCCGAAAGCGCCGGTCACGACCACCTCCCGGACCTGGTCGCCGGCTGCCCCCGCCCGTTGCAGCAGCGCCGCAACCCCCGCATGCAGGGCCCCCTTGGCGAGCTGGAAACTGCGGATATCCTGCTGGGTCAAAAACAGCTCGCAGCGGGCGTCGCGGTAAAGGTGCAGGCGACGCCCCTCCGGCCCTTCGACCAGGTAGCGGGCGAGGTTGCTGCCAACCGTCAGCGGATCGACCAGGGTGCCGGCTTGGTCGATGAGCCCGGCGCCGCGGGCGGCGGCAATCGCCGAAACCAGCCCGCTGCCGCAGAGACCGCGGGGCGGAGCGCCACCGGCGACGGTCAGTTCCAGCCTCTCCCCCTGCACCCGGACCGCGGTCACCGCACCGGGACCATAGTCGATCCCGCAGCTGATTTCGCCCCCCTCGAAGGCCGGACCGGCCGCCACCGAGGTGACCCAGCAGTTGTTACCATCGAACCAGGCGATTTCCCCGTTGGTGCCGATGTCGAGCAAGAGGCGGCCGGGCGCCGCGTCCTGGCCGTAAAGAAAGGCAACCAGGTCGCCGCCGACATAGCCGGAGACGAGGGGGAAGAGGTAGAGCGGCACCGGCAGCGCCAGGCCCAGGGCGGCGGCGTCAAGCTGCACCCCGCTGCGCTGGGGGGGACGGTAGGGAGGAAACAGGACTGCATCGACCGGCAGGCGCTGGAGCAGGAGACTGACGGCCGGATTGGCGGCGGCCGCCGCCGCGGCGATCGCGCCGGGCGAACAGCCGGCCTGGCGGCAGAGGAGGGTGGTCAGCCCGTTGATGGCGGCGACCAGGGTCTGCTGCAGGGGGAGCGCGGCTCCGCCCCGGGCGGCGGCGAGGCGGCGGATCACATCCCGCCCCTGCGCGACCTGGGGGTTGGGCGCCCGCGTTTCGGCACAGATCCGCCCCGCGCCATCGAGCAGACGGGCACCGAGGGTCGTGGTACCAAGGTCAAAGGCGATGCGGAGATCGGATATGTTCATAGCCGTGGATTCCGGGGCGCGGAGATCAGGCCGGGCCCGGTTCCGGGTTGAGATAGACGCGCGGCACCCGCTGACTGATCAGGCAGAAGACTTCGTAGCTGATGGTGCCGATGCGCCCGGCCCATTCCTCGGCGGTGACCTCTTCGGAGCCGTCCCGACCGAGGAGCGTCACCCGGTCGCCGACCGCTACGGCGGGAACATCGGTGACATCGACCATCGTCCAGTCCATGCAGACGGTACCGGCCACCGGCGCCCGGTGCCCCCGGACCAGGACCTCGCCGCAGCCGGACAAGCGCCGGGCATAGCCGTCGGCGTAGCCGACCGGCAGGGCGGCGATCAGGGTCGGCCGACTCGCCACAAAGCGGTGGCCATAGGAGACCCCCGCGCCCGGGGGGACCGCCGTGAGCTGCGCAATGGTGGTGTAAAGGCGCATTACCGGGCGCAGGTCGATCTCTCCCGCCAGGTAGTCGGCCGGCAGGCCGCCATAAAGGGCAATCCCCGGGCGCACCAGGTTGCAGTCGGGCAAAGCCGGGCCATAGAGTCCGGCGCTGTTGCTGAGATGGACGAGAGCGGGAGCGAAACCGGCGGCGCGAACCGTCCCCAGCATCGCGCGGAACCGTTCCGCCTGGGTCTGGGTAATAGGGTGATCGGCCTGGTCGGCGAGGGCGAAATGGGAGATCAGCCCCGCCATCTCCAACCCGGGGAGGTCGGCGAGCCGGGGGAGGACTGCGGGGAGGTCGGCGGGGACGAAACCGAGGCGCCCCATCCCCGAATCGACCTTGAGGTGATAGCGGCAGCTACGCCCGGCGGCCATGGCGGCCGCGCTCAGGCGCCGGGCCGCGGGCAGATCGAAAATCACCGGGGTGAGATTCTGGTCCAACAGCAGCGCTTCTTCACCCGGCGCGGCGCCCCCCAGCACCAGGATCGGCCGCTGAATCCCCCCCTGGCGCAGGGCGGTCCCCTCCGCCACCATCGCGACGCCAAAATAGTCGGCGCCGCAGGCCTGCAAGGTCCGGGCGACCGGCAGGGCGCCATGGCCGTAGGCGTCGGCCTTGACCACCGCCAGCAGCTGGCGGCCGGCCCCGGCCTGGCGACGAAGCAGGCGGAAGTTATGGCGCAGGGCGTCAAGATCGATTTCGGCGAAGGTAGGTCGTAGGGGCATCGGGCGCGGCCTTTACAGAGGGGAAAGAGGATTTTTAACATGGGGTCAGGACGGCTGTAAAGAGAAACCGGGCGCGGACGGGCGCTTGGGGTTGACAGCCTTTGGCGAATCCGCTAGTCTTGGCAAACTTTATTTGAGGAGTGTGCCATGTGCCTGGATCACGGTAGTTTTTTGCTTGTTCAGGGTGACAAAGAGACCCCCCTGGAGCATGTCGCCACCCTGCTCCCCGGCACCGGCAATCTGCGCCTGGTCGATGTTTACGGCAAGATGCGGGAAATCGCGGGGACCATCGAGGAGATCGATCTGCTCAACCGGCGCATCGTTCTTGCCTGAAATAGGCCGCAGGACCACATAGCCAGACCGCTAGGGGAGTAGTTGCTACTGAGAGTTCCGCCGACCATCGCGGAACGACCCTTTGAACCTGATCCGGGTCATTCCGGCGTAGGGAAGCGGCGCGTTGCCAGGATTCAAATCCGACGCCGCACGCCGTAACAGAGGCTGCGGCGTTTTCTATTGGGAGCAGCGCCGGCAAATACACATAGAATTCCGACACGAAAGGCCCGCGATGATCGGCGGACTCTACCTGGTCACAGATGAAAACCACGACGGGCGTCTCCTGGAGCGGGTCTTCGCGGCCCTCAAGGGGGGCACTGCCATGGTCCAGTATCGCTGCAAGGCCGGCAATGCCGACCTCGAGGCGGCGCGGGCCATAGCCGCCGCCTGCCGCGACTTCAAGGTCCCCTTCCTGGTCAATGATTCGGTGGAACTGGCGCTGGCCTGTGATGCCGACGGCGTTCACCTCGGCCAGGGGGACCAACCGGCGGTCGAAGCGCGCCGCCTGCTTGGCCCCGGGAAGCTGCTCGGCGTTTCCGCCCACACCGTCGAGCAGGCGCTGAAAGCGGAAATGCAGGGGGCCGACTATCTCGGCGTCGGCACCATCTTCCCGACGCAAAGCAAGGACGACGCCCACCCGGCCGGCCTGGCGGTCCTCAAAAAGATCCGCATGGCGGTGAAGATTCCGCTGATCGCCATCGGCGGCATCGCGGCCAGCAACTGCGCCGAGGTGATCGCCGCCGGAGCCGACGGCGTCGCGGTGATCTCCGCCGTCATGGGCGACCCCCGACCGGGGCTCGCGGCACGGGAGATTGCCCTGCAGTTCAACGCCAACGCCCCCCTCCCCCGCGGCCGGGTGCTGACCATCGCCGGCTCCGACTCGGGGGGCGGCGCCGGCATCCAGGCCGACCTCAAGACGATCACCCTGCTCGGCGCTTACGGCATGAGCGCCCTGACCGCGCTGACCGCCCAGAACACCCGGGGGGTGCGCGGCGTCCACCCCTGCCCCCATGCTTTTGTCGCCGACCAGATCGAAATGGTCCTGTCCGATATCGGCGCCGATACCATCAAGACCGGCATGCTCTTTTCTGCCGACATCGTCGCCCTCGTCGCCGAAGCGATCGAGCGCCATACGCTGCTGGCCGTCGTCGACCCGGTGATGATCGCCAAAGGGGGCGCCCCCCTGCTGCAGCAGGATGCGGTCGAGGTACTGCGCCAGGTGCTGCTCCCCCAGACCTACCTGCTGACCCCGAATCTTCCGGAGGCGGAGGCCCTCTCCGGCGTCTCGGTGGAAAGCGAAGCCGACATGGAACGGGCCCTTTTCAAACTGCGGGAGATGGGCCCTCGCAACGTCCTGCTCAAGGGGGGGCATCTCGATGGCGAAGCCGTCGACCTGCTCCTCGCCGGCGACACCCTTCACCGCTTCCCCGCCGCGCGCATCGCGACCCGCAACACCCATGGCACCGGCTGCACCTACTCGGCCGCCATCGCCACCTTCCTCGCCCAGGGTCTTCCGCTGGTGGCGGCCGTGGGCCGTGCCAAGCTCTTCATCAATGAAGCGATCCGCACGAGCACATCCCTGGGGAGCGGCCACGGCCCGGTCAACCACTGGCAGGCAGCGAAGAACCTTTCCTAAGTCCTATACGTCCCATGGGACCTGTTGCACCCCTGGGACCCATAAACACCACCGAGGAAATAAGACATGACGACACTCGAAGCGGCCCGTCAGGGCATGATCACCGACCTGATGCGCCAGGCTGCGACCGTTGAAGGGATCGACGCCGAACTGCTGCGCAGCCGCATCGCCGAAGGGACCGCCATTATCTGTCACAACCGGAGCCGCAAGAACGGCATTCCGCTGGCGGTCGGCAAGGGGCTGCGCACCAAGATCAACGCCAACATCGGCACCAGCAAGGACGACACCAGTATCGACAAGGAGCTGGAAAAGGCCCGGGTGGCGGTGGCGGCGGGCGCCGATGCGATCATGGACCTCTCCACCGGCGGCCCCATCGACGAGATCCGTGCGGCGATCATCGGGCAGACCGAGGTCTGCATCGGCAGCGTGCCCCTCTACCAGGCGGCGGTCGATACCGTGGTCCGCAAAAAGAAGGCGATGGTCGACATGACCGTCGACGAGATCTTCGCCGGAGTGAAGAAGCACCTCGACGACGGCGTCGACTTCATCACCGTCCACTGCGGGGTGACCCGCGCCACCGTCGAGCGCATGGATCGCGAGGGACGGATCATGGAGGTGGTCTCCCGCGGCGGCTCCTTCACCATCGAGTGGATGACCCACAACGACGCCGAAAACCCCCTCTATGAGCACTACGACCGCCTGCTGGAGCTGGTCAAGCCCTACGATGCGGTCCTCTCCCTCGGCGACGGGTTCCGCCCGGGGTGCCTGGCCGACGCCACCGACCGCGCCCAGATCCACGAACTGATCGTCCTCGGCGAGCTGACCCAGCGTGCCTGGGCGGCCGGCGTCCAGGTGATGATCGAGGGCCCCGGCCACGTTCCCCTCGACCAGATCGCAACCAACATCCAGTTGCAGAAACGCCTCTGCCACGGCGCCCCCTTCTACGTCCTCGGCCCGCTGGTCACCGATATCGCCCCCGGCTACGACCACATCACCTGCGCTATCGGCGGCACCGTCGCTGCGGCGGCCGGCGCCGATTTCCTCTGCTACGTCACCGCCAGCGAGCACCTGCGCCTGCCGACGGTGGAGGATGTCCACGAGGGGGTGATGGCGAGCCGCATCGCCGCCCATGCCGGCGACATCGTCAAGGGAGTGAAAGGAGCGCTGGAAAAGGACATCGCCATGGCCAGGTGCCGCAAGAACCTCGACTGGGAGGGGCAGTTCGCCCTCGCCCTCGATCCGGCCAAGGCGCGGCGGCTGCGCGCCGAGTCGGGAGTCGACGAGGAGCACGGCGCCTGTACCATGTGCGGCGAATTCTGTGCCTACAAGGTGATGAACGAACGGCAGGGGAAAATTTCCGCGGCCCACTGATCGCCGGAGGTCCTCACCGAAAGATGCAACGAGCCCGGCAGGAATCCCCTGCCGGGCTCGTAGTTTATATTGGATTCGCCCCCTCAGAAAATAGGGCGCGTCACTTCACCTTCTCTATCCGCTCCATGACGTAAACAATGCCGCCACCGAACTTGGAACGGACTTTTTCATACGAAACCTTGACCTTGTCCCCGACAGTGGGGTCATAACCAGCGGGCACCATCTCCATGCCGCGCTTCCGCTCCATCGACAGTCGCTCACCAGAAGCGGGGAAGTCGAAACGGATGCTTTTGCGGCCGATCTCGACCACCGTGCCGACGGCGGGAGAAGTCAATTCCTTGCGATTGGGGTCCATCTTGACCAGGGTCAGGGTCGATACCGCGAGGACGTCCTCACCATTCTTGAGCATCTTTTTGTAGTAGGTGAGCTTGACGGTATCCCCGGCGACCGGGTTGTAATCCGCCGGAGAATAGCGGGTCTCCCGGCCGGTATTGTACTTGACCCCCTCACCCTTCCCTTGCGCCCGCAGGACCACCCCGGAAAAACCGCTTTCCAGGATCACGCCGGTAACCGCCATCTCCTCGGCCCGGGACGGCCCGGCCTGCAAAGCGACCAGCATCAGTGCCATCCCCAGCCAGACCAACTGCCTTCCGATTCTGCCTGCCATAGCAACCCCCTTGTTCAGGCCTTTACGCTCGCGGCCTTTGACCTCGCGTCGGCTCGGCCGGGAAGCCCCACGCTCCCGGCTTCGACGTTACCAGATGTATACCTGAATCGGGCGCCGATGCAATCCCTTCCCGCCAGGAAACCGCCAGTTACTCCCCGAGGTAGGTGTAGGAGACCAGCGCCTTGTCGAGCAGTTCGAGGAAGTGGCTGGTCTCCTCGAAGGAGACCTTGCGCGAGGCGACGTTCTTCTCCAGGGTGTCGCGCACGTGCTTGAGAATCTCCGGCCCCTTGTACTGCACGTACTTGAGACTCTCCCAGGTGGCGTCACCGCTGATCACGGTATCGATCTTGTAGCTGGTCTTCTTGTTGAAGGTGACATGCACGGCGTTGGTGTCGCCAAAAAGGTTGTGCATGTCACCGAGGATCTCCTGGTAGGCGCCGATGAGGAAAAAGCCGATGTAATAATCCTCGTCGGCGCGGATCTTGTGGATCGGCAAAAACTTGGTGCGCCCCTGCTCGCCGACAAAGCTGGTGATCTCACCGTCCGAGTCGCAGGTGATGTCGGCGATACTGGCCATCACGTCCGGCTTCTGGTTGAGGCGCTGGATCGGCACGATCGGGAAGAGCTGGTCGATGGCCCAGGAGTCGGGAACCGACTGGAAGAGGGAGAAGTTGGCAAAGTAGGTCTGGCGCAGCGAAAGCTGAAAGTTCTGCAGTTCGTCGGGAACCGGCTTGATGCGCTCGACGATGCCGTTGATCTTGATGAAGATCTTGCTGCAGAGCCACTCGGCAAGGGCGCGGTCGTGGAGATTGAGGTAGCCGAGATTGAAGAGGCTGACCGCCTCCTGGATCAGCTGGATGGTGTCGTGGTAGTCCTCGCGCAGGGAGTGGCGGTCGAGGCTCTGGTAGATGTCGACTAGCTTCTTCACCGTCGGCGAGAGCTTTTCCGCCCCTTCCAGGATGGCATCGTAGTCCGGCAGGGCATTCTGGGTGTTGGTGTTGAGGATATTGGTGATCAAAACCGAGTAGTGGGCAACCGTGGCGCGCCCCGACTCGGAAATGATATTGGGACAGGGAACGCCGGCATCGTCGCAGATGTTTTTCACCTGGTAAATGACATCGTTGGCGTATTCTTCGACCGTATAGTTGACGCTCGAGAAGTAGCTCGACTTGGAGCCGTCGTAGTCGACCCCCAGGCCGCCGCCGATGTCCATGTACTGCAGACCGACCCCCATCTTGACCATTTCGGCGTAGATGCGGCTCCCTTCGATCAGGGCGTTCTTGATCTTGTCGATCTTGGTGATCTGGCTGCCGATGTGGAAGTGCAGCAGCTTCACCGTGTCGAGCATCTCCTGCTCGCGCAGGATCTCCACCGCGGCCAGCAGCTCGGAGATTTTCAGGCCGAATTTGGCGTCGTCGCCACCGGAGGTCGCCCACTTGCCGGTCCCCTTGGAGGAGAGCTTGACGCGGATGCCGAGTTTTGGCGTGATGCTGGTCTTCTGGGCGAGCGCGATGATCTTCTCCAGCTCGAAGAGCTTCTCGACGATGATGGTGATATCGAAGCCGATGCGGGTGGCGTAGAGGACCATCTCGATGAACTCGTTGTCCTTGTAGCCGTTGCAGAGGATCGGCAGCTGCTCGCCGGCGGCGAAGGAGATGGCCGCCACCAGCTCCGGCTTGGAGCCGACCTCGAGGCCGATGTTGTGCTTCTTGCCGAAGTTGGCGATCGCCTCGACCACCTGGCGCTGCTGGTTGACCTTGATCGGATAGAAGGTCTGGTAGCCGGCCGGGTAGTCGTTCTCGGCAATGGCATTTTTAAAGGCGCGGTTGATGGCGGCGATGCGCCCCTGCAGGATATCCATGAAGCGGATCAGGATCGGCGGCTTGATCTTGCGCTTGATCAGGTCGTCGACCAGCGCCCGCAGGTCAATGGAGTGCTTGGAGGTCGGCGTCGGGTGGACGCAGATATTCCCCTTTTTGTTGATCGAAAAGAGATCGGATCCCCAGCCGGGGAGGTTGTAGATCTTCGCCGAGTTGGCAACACTCCATCGTTCCATCATTTCTCCTGCCTGCAGCCCCCTCTTCGCGAGAAGCTGACGCTGCTCCTGCTTCCAGATTTTGATTGCAACCTTTACGACAGCCGGTTTTTGAAATCCTCGTAGCCAAAACGGCGCACCACCCTCAGCTCGCCGGTCTGCGGCTCGAAGGTGCAGAGCGCCGGGTGCTGGATGCCGTTGAAGGTGGTGGTCTTGACCATGGTGTAGTGGGCCATGTCCTCGAAGGCGAGACGGTCGCCGGCCTTCAGGGGGCGGTCAAACGACCAGTCGCCGATGACGTCGCCGGCCAGGCAGGACGGCCCGGCCAGCCGATAGGTATGGGGCCTCTCCCCCGGCTCGAAGCCGCCGGTGATCTCCGGGCGGTAGGGCATCTCCAGCACGTCGGGCATGTGGCAGGTGGCGGAGACGTCGAGGATGGCGATATCGAGCTGGTTGTGTACCACGTCGAGCACCTCGCCGACCAGCACCCCGGTGCCGATGGCAATCGCCTCGCCGGGCTCGAGGTAGACCTCCAGCGCGTATTTCTCGCGGAAATATTTCACCAGTTCCACCAGGCCGTCGATGTCGTACCCGGCGCGGGTGATGTGGTGCCCGCCGCCGAGATTGAGCCATTTCATCTGCGGCAGGAACCCGCCGAACTTTTCCTCGAAGGCGAGGGCGGTGCGCTGCAAAGGTTCGAAGAGCTGCTCGCAGAGGGTGTGAAAATGCAATCCTTCGACCCCGGCCAGCGACTGGCCTTCGAAGGCGGCACGTGGGATGCCGAGGCGTGATTTCGGCGCACAGGGGTCGTAGATGGGAACCGCCCCTTCCGAGTGCTCGGGGTTGACGCGCAGGCCAATGGAAACGCCGCTCTGCTCCCAGAGCGGGCGGAAGCGCTCGAGCTGGGCGAAGGAGTTGAAGACGAGGTGATTGGAGATCGGCAGCAGGGCCCGGATATCGCTCTCCTTGAAGGCCGCGGCAAAGGAGTGGACCTCGCCACCGAACTCTTCCCGGCCGAGGCGCGCCTCCCAGGGGGAGCTGGCGCAGACCCCCTGCAGGGTCTGGCGGATCAGGGGGAAGGTGCTCCACATGGCGAAGGCCTTCAGCGCCATGAGAATCTTCGCGCCGCTGCGCCGCTGCACCTCGTCGAGGATGGCAAGGTTATGGCGCAGCCGCCCCAGATCGACGACGTAGGCCGGCGATGGGGCGAGCTGGAGGATTTTTTCGATGTCGATACCGGTCACTTGCGCTGCCTCGCTTCGGACAAACCCTTAGTGGTGTCCCTTCTCCTTGCCGTGGCCGTGCTCCTTCTCCTGCTCCTGGTGATGCGAGCGCTCACCGTGCCCCTCGTCCCAGGAGAGCTCGCCGCGCTTCAAAGCCTTGAACTCGGCCGAACCCGGCTTGATCCCCAGTTCCTGGGCCATCGCCCCCCACCCCTTCTGCTTATGGCCCGAATAGACCTTCAGGACCCGTTCGGGAGGGACATTGGCCATCTGGCCGAGCCGAAAGACCATGAAGGCGTCGGCCGGATCGGCCACCACCCGAAGGACCTCATCGACCCGGGGCAGCGGCACCCCGAAGCGGGTACTGATTTTGGCCGAAAAGCCGGGCAGGTCAGCCCGGGCCTGGACGTTGACCCGGCCAAGGAAATCCTCCAGGCCGCCGGCGCAGGCCGACCCCGCCAGGAAGAGAAGACCGGTGAGACAAAGAGCGAGCAAGCGTTTCATAACGGCTCCGTTAGGGGCAAAAAGGGGATCAATCCAAAGCTCCCGCTAAAGCGCGGGCCATTCACCTTCTACGACGACCTCCGGCAGCCCCATGGGCCCCAGCTCTGCCAGGAAGAGTTCCGGGTCGAACTGCTCCATGTTCCAGACGCCGGGCGCGTGCCACTTGCCGGTCAGCATCATGATCGCGCCGACCACCGCCGGCACACCGGTGGTGTAGCTGATCGCCTGGGACTGGACCTCTTGGTAACAGGCCTCGTGGTCGCAGATGTTGTAGATGTAGACCTGCTTGCGCTTGCCGTCTTTCAGGCCGCGGGCGATAACGCCGATGCAGGTCTTCCCCTTGGTCAGCGGCCCCAAAGACCCGGGGTCGGGCAACAGCGCCTTCAGAAACTGGATCGGCACGATCTTCTGCCCCTGGAACTCGACCTCGTCGATGCGGGTCATGCCGACGTTCTGCAGCACCTCGAGGTGCTTGAGGTAGTTGTCGGAGAAGGTCATCCAGAACTGGGCCTTCTTGATGGTCGGGATGTGCTTGACGATCGACTCCATCTCCTCGTGGTAGAGGCGGTAGATGTTCATCGGCCCGATCCCTTCCGGGAAGTCGAAGACCCGCCTGGTGGAGAGCGGCGGCGACTCGACGAACTGCCCGTTCTCCCAGTGACGGCAGGTGGCGGTCACTTCACGGATGTTGATCTCGGGATTGAAGTTGGTGGCGAAGGGCTGGCCGTGGCTGCCGGCGTTGGCGTCGATGATGTCGAGCTCTTCGATCACATCGAGGTACTTCTTCGCCGCCAGGGCGGTGTAGACGTTGGTCACGCCGGGGTCGAAGCCGCTCCCCAAAAGCGCCATCAGACCGGCCTGCTGGAACTTCTCCTGGTAGGCCCACTGCCAGGAGTACTCGAACCTGGCGGTGTCGACCGGCTCGTAGTTGGCGGTGTCGAGGTAATCGACCCCGGTCGCCAGGCAGGCGTCCATGATGTGCAGATCCTGATACGGCAGCGCGACGTTGATCACCAGCTTCGGCTGCACCTGTTTGATCAGGGCGACCAGTTCCGGAACGTTGTCGGCATCGACCTGCGCAGTTTTGATCGCGCCGCCGAGCTGGGCGGCGATGGCGTCGCACTTGCTTTTGGTGCGCGAGGCGAGGGTGATATCGGAAAAGATGTCACGGCGCTGGGCGCACTTGTGGGCGACAACCTGGCCGACGCCGCCGGCGCCGATGATCAGCACTTTGCTCATGGCAATACTCCTTCTTTTAATGCTCAAAATTCTCGATGGTACCAGAAGCGAGGATTTTTTCGTCCTGGCAAGGCTGTCGAGCAATCGCGCGGAGGCGTAGCAGCGCTACGCCGCACAAGTGGTTGTGAAGACTTACGCCGCCAGGGCGGAAAAGGACCGCTTCCTAGTAATCAAAGGTCGGCGGGGTGACGACCCACAATATCTTCGCCTCGGTCTTGCCGATATTCTTCACCGCGTGCTTCTTGTCCGAGGCGAAATAGAAACACTCGTCCTTGTTCACCTTGTAGCTCTGGTCGTCGAGACGCAACTGGATCTTCCCCTGCAGCAGGTAGCCGAACTCCTCCCCCTCGTGATAGTCCTGCAGTTCCATCTCGGCGCCGGGCTGCAGCGTCAACAGCGCCGGATCCATGTCGCGGTTCTGGGCGCCGGGCACCAGGAGTTCGACCTTGATACCCTCGGCGTCGGTCGACTTTACCCGCGCCGCGGCGCCGAAGACCACCTCGGCAGCCGGCGCCGATTCGGCGAAGAATTCCTGCATCGAGATGCCAAGGACATCGACGATATCCTTGAGGGTGGCAATGGAAGGGCAGGTCGTGTCTTTCTCCAGCTGCGAGATGTACCCCTTGGTCAGGCCCGCGCGGCTGGCAAGCTCTTCCTGGGTGAGAGCGTTGACCATCCTGAACCGCTTCAGCCGTTCACCGATTTTCACAGCGGTCTCCCTGTTTAGTCCTGCTAAGCCAAAAGTCAGGCAAGGGAGTCTATCCTGTTTCTTCGCCTTGTCAATATCAAAGTTTAGCAAGGGTAAGTAATTTGAATAGCACCGCAGTTCCTGCGCCGCTGAAAACAGGGCTTACCCCCTTGAGTCGGCAGTCCGTTTCATGCTCTAATCGGGCGCTGGAAACCGTCCGCCCTTTTGTATCCCACCTCCAGGAGCCATCATGCGCCAGACTCTTCGCCAACTCCTCATTCTCTCTGCCTGCTCTCTCCTGCTCGGCGCCTGCGCCCCCGCCGGTCCGCGGCCGCTGGGCGACCCGCAGAATCCGTATCCGCTGACCGCCCCTCCCAAGGTCGGGGAGTTCGTCCACCTGCCGACCGGGCTTGCCGTCAGCAGCGAGCAACTGCTCGCCATCGCCGGTGACGCCCGCATCGTCTATTTCGGCGAAACCCATGACAACCCCGCCTCGCACCGCCTCGAAACGATGCTCCTCGCGGGACTGGACAAGCGTCACCCAGGTAAAATGGCTCTTGGCCTGGAGATGTTCAGTCGCAGCCAGCAACCGGTCCTCGACCGCTGGGTCGCCGGTGAGCTGAGCGAGAAGGAGTTCCTGAAAGAGTCACGCTGGTTCGAGGAGTGGCGTTTTGACTTCAGCTACTACCGGGAGCTCCTCAACCTGGCCCGGGAGCGGCAGATTCCCGTGATCGCCCTCAACGCGGAAAAGAGCCTGGTGCGGGCGATCCGCGGCAAGAGCCTGGAAGAGCTCACCCCCGAGGAGCGGGCGCAGCTGCCGGAATTCGACTATGGCGACCCCTACCAGCGCGCCCAGACCCTGGCCATCCTCGGCGATCACAGCCACGGCAAGCTCTCCGCCGACGGCTTCGTCCGCGCCCAGACCCTGTGGGACGAGACGATGGCCGAATCGGTGGCCCGCTACCTGAACAGCCCGGCCGGGGAGAACCGCCATATGCTGGTCTGCGCCGGGGGGAATCACATCCGTTACGGCTTCGGCATCCCGCGCCGGGTCTTCCGCCGACTGCCATCCTCCTATACCCTGATCGGCGGCCGGGAGATCGTGATACCGGAGGAGAAGAAGGATCGCCTGATGGATGTGGAGCTGCCGACCTTTCCGATGGTCCCCTACGATTTTCTCGCCTTTTTCGCCTACGAGAGCCTGCCGCAGCAGGGGGTCCGGCTCGGCGTGATGATCGAACCGGCGCCGGACGGGAAGGGACTGCTGGTGACCCTGGTCCAGCCCGGATCGAACGCGGAGAAGGCCGGCATCCGCAAGGACGACCGGCTCCTGGCCATCGACGGTGAAGCGCTCGGGGATAATTTCGACCTGGTCTACGCGGTCCAGCAGAAGCAGGCCGGAGAGCGGGGAGAGTTGCAGGTTGAACGGGGGGGAGAAAGGCTGCAGGTCGAGGTCGAGTTTGCGGCGACTCCAACCGGTCACCCGGCCAGGTAGCAGCGAGCACAAAAAAAGCCGCCTGGATGCCGGGCGGCTTTTTTTGTGCCGGGGTCGACTCAGGCCTTGCCGGCGCTGCCGAGGACGGCCTCGTTCTTGTGCTTGATCAACTTGACCAGCTCCTTGCGGGCGGCGCCGAGATACTTGCGGGGGTCAAACTCGCCGGGGTTCTTGGCGAGGTATTCGCGCACCCGGGCGGTGACGGCCAGACGGCCATCGGAATCGATGTTGATCTTGCAGACGGCGCTCGCCGCGGCGCGGCGCAGCTGCTCCTCGGGGACGCCGACGGCGCCGTCCATCCTGCCGCCAAAGGCGTTGATCAGCTCGACATACTCCTGGACCACGCTGGAGGCGCCATGGAGGACGATCGGGAAGCCGGGGAGACGCTTTTCACACTCGGCGAGGATATCGAAGCGCAGCGGCGGGACTTCCTCCCCCTCCTTGAGCTTGAACTTGTAGGCGCCGTGGCTGGTGCCGATGGAGATGGCGAGGGAGTCGACGCCGGTCTGCTTGACGAACTCCTCGACCTCCTCCGGCTTGGTATAGGTCGAATGCTCGGCGGAGACCTCATCCTCGATGCCGGCGAGCACGCCGAGCTCCCCTTCGACGGTGACATCGAAGCGATGGGCATACTCGACGACCTGGCGGGTCAGGGCGACATTCTCCGCGAAGGGGAGGTGGGAACCGTCGATCATCACCGAGGAGAATCCCGAATCGACGCAAGACTTGCAAACCTCAAAGGTATCGCCATGATCGAGATGGAGGGCAATGGGGATATGGGAGCCCTGCTCCCGGGCCATCTGCACCGCTCCCATTGCCATGAAGCGCAGCATCGTCTGATTGGCGTAGTCGCGGGCGCCCTTGCTGACCTGAACGATGACCGGCGAGGCGGTTTCGGCACAGGCGGTGATGATCGCCTGCAGCTGTTCGAGGTTGTTGAAGTTGTAGGCCGGGATGGCATAACCGCCGCCCACGGCCCGGCGGAACATCTCACGAGTGTTGACCAGCCCGAGCTCGGTGAAGTGCACTGCATCGCCCATAGCAATTGTCCTCCTTGTCATTTTAATCAGTAAGTGCTGGTTTCGCCCGCGCAGGGCTCGGTCATTAATAGCAATTCACCACCGCCAAGTCCAGCCAAAAGTCGCGAATCGCAGGGGAAAAGGGGTTGCATTGGCGGGCCGATTCAGTTTAGGATACCGCCGCTTTTATCGCTGCCGGCGCCTGCGGGTGCCTTTGCCTGCCGGAAGGAATTCGTCATGACCATGGAAGCCCAGGAAGCCTATTTCCACGACTGGAAGAACCGCGAGGAGATCGCCGAGTCGATGCTCCCCCTGATTGGCCGCCTCTACCGCGACCACGGCGTGGTAACGATGGTATACGGCCGCTCGCTGGTCGGCGGCTCGACCATCGACATCCTCAAGGCGCATCGCTTCGCCCGCCAGATCCTCGAGAATGAGCTCTCGGTGCGGGAGACCGCCCCGATCCTGCAGGCGATGGCAGCGATGCAGCTGGCGCCGGCCAGGGTCGACATCGGCAAGCTGACGGTGCGCTACCTGGCCCAGGCCGGCGGCACCGACCTGGCGGGTTTTGTCCGCCAGGAGCTGGCGCCCGTCAACACCGGCAAAGGCTCCCTGCTGCAGGAGCCCAAGGATGTCGTCCTGTACGGTTTTGGCCGCATCGGTCGCCTGCTGGCCCGGATCCTTATCGAAAAAGCCGGCGGTGGCGACAAGCTGCGCCTGCGGGCGGCGGTGGTGCGCAAGGGGAGCCCGGACGACCTCGCCAAGCGGGCCAGCCTGCTGCGTCGCGACTCGGTCCACGGCCCCTACCAGGGGACGATCACCGTGGATGAAGAGCATAACGCGATCATCGCCAACGGCAACATGATCCGCATCATCTATGCCGACGCCCCCGAAAACGTCGATTACGGCCAATACGGCATCCACGATGCGATCCTCATCGACAATACCGGCAAGTGGCGCGACCGCGAAGGCCTCGGCCGGCACCTGAAGGCCAAGGGAATCGCCCAGGTGGTGCTGACCGCCCCGGGCAAGGGGGATGTCCCCAACATCGTCTTCGGCGTCAACAACGAGCTGATCACCCCCGAGGAAACGATCTTTTCCGCGGCCAGCTGCACCACCAACGCCATCGTCCCGGTCCTCAAGGCGGTCAACGACAAGTTCGGCATCGAAAATGGCCACGTCGAGACCTGCCACAGCTACACCAACGACCAGAACCTGATCGACAACTACCACAAGAAGGAGCGCCGCGGCCGCAGCGCCCCGCTGAACATGGTCATCACCGAGACCGGCGCCGCCAAGGCGGTCGCCAAGGCGCTGCCGGAACTGGCCGGCAAGCTGACCGGCAACGCCATCCGCGTGCCGACCCCCAACGTCTCCCTGGCGATTCTCAACCTGACCCTCGGCCGGGAGACCAGTGTCGCCGAGCTGAACGCCTACCTGCGTGACATCTCCCTCGATTCGCCGCTGCAGAACCAGATCGACTTCACCAACTCGCCGGAAGTCGTCTCCAGCGATTTCGTCGGCTCGCGCCACGCCGGGGTCGTCGATTCGGTGGCGACCATTGTCGAGGGGAATCGCTGCGTCCTCTATGTCTGGTACGACAACGAATTCGGCTACAGCGCCCAGGTGGTGCGGATGGTGGCGAAGATGGCCGGGCTCGAACTCCCCTGTTTCCCCAACTGACAGTAAGCCTGCCATACCAACAACAGAACGGCCGGTCCCAAGGGACCGGCCGTTCTGTTGTTACGTTTAAGCGATATAAAAGGGATCAGTCGGTGCGCATCAAGCGCATCTTCTTGCGGAGACGGCGTTGGGCTTCCTTCTCCTTGCGCTTGCGCTTGACGCTGGGCTTTTCGTAAAATTTCCGTTGCTTCATTTCACGGAACAGCCCCTCCTGCTGGAGCTTGCGCTTGAGGACACGGATCGCCTTTTCGACGTTGTTGTCCACGACCTGGATTTCCACGAACTGATCACCTCGCTTTCCGACATCTTTATCGCTGCGCCATAAAAGCCCTGGCCGCAGAGACAAGCAGGGAGAATATTCCACTTCCCGCCCGATTGCAAGGATTTTTTCGCCATATCACCACATGGCGGCCTGAAACAGGACCACCTCGATCCCCCCGTTGCTGAACTGCGCGAGGGGCCTGGCATCGAGGCCGGTTGCCCGGGCCAGTCCGGCATCGGGAGTGAGAAAGAGGCAGCGCCAGCCCGCACCGCCACGCCGGCAGACCGTCCCCAGGGCGGCAAAAAGCCGTTCCAGGTCCTGGTCCCGACCGAGCCGGGCGCCATAGGGGGGGTTGGCAATCAGCAGCCCCGGACCCGGCGGCAGTTGAAGGGTTTCCAGAGGCGCACAGCGCAACTGCAGCAACTCATCCACCCCGGCGCGCTCGGCATTGCGCTGTGCCGCGCCAAGGACCACCGGGTCGTGATCGCTGCCGGTGATTAGCGGCCCCGGATCTGCGCGGTGCCGCATTGCCTCGACCTGCAACGCCTGCCAGAGGCCGGCGCGGTACCCCGGCCAGGCCATGAAAGCAAAGCTTCGGTTTGCTCCCGGGGGGCGGTGGCCGGCCAGCAGCGCCGCCTCGATGGGAAGGGTCCCGGAACCGCAGAGGGGATCGATCAGCCGCTCCCGACCGTCCCAGCCGGCGCAAAGGAGCATCGCCGCCGCCAGGGTTTCCCGCAACGGCGCCGGCGCCGCATCCTGCCGGTAGCCGCGACGATGGAGCAGTTCTCCGGAACTGTCGACCGAGAGCTGGCAGATGTCGTCCTCGAAGCGGACCAGCAGCCGCTGCTCTGGCGCGGGAGCGCTGCCGGCAGCCTCCCCGAGGGCCTGCGTGATCGCCTCGCGAACGGTGTCGGCAATCCGGTCGGTATGAAAAAGCCGCGAGCCGCGGCTGCTGGCGCTGACTTCGACCCGGGTCTGCGGTCGCAGAAACTGACCCCAGGGGAGCCGCCGGGCACGCTGGAAGAGTTCCGGAAAAGCGCGGCAGCGGAAGCTCTCCAACCGCACCACTACCCGCGTCGCGGTGCGCAGCCAGAGGTTGGCCAGGTAGACCTCGCGCAGGCCGCCGCGAAACTCGACCCCACCGGGGACCGGTCGATTGGCCAGGCCCAGGGTGGTCAGTTCGCCGGCGCAGAGGGTCTCGAGGCCTGGCGCGGTAATGGCAAAGAGGGGCCGTTCACGGTCTTTTTTCATCATTCCTCCCGGGGTCGCCAGCATAGCATCGAAGCGCGATTTCTGCTACACTCCCTCACCCGAGCGACAACCCATCAACGCGGAGGAGCGCCGTCATGGCTGAACTCGACCTCGACTGGGACTACCTGCTGGAGCGCCTTGAACGACTGCTCGACCTCAGTGAAGAAGCCCTGCTGCTGAAGATCGGGCCCGACCCCGAAGAGACCCCGGAGATGGCGACCCAGGTCGCCTTTCGCTGGGTCCGCGAGGGGCGCGGCGGCTGGTTGCAGCCGATCAGCCACCCCGACCTCCCCGACCACGGCGATCTGCTCGGCATCGACCGCGTCCTGCAACGGCTGGAACAGAACACCCGCCAGTTCCTGGCCGGGCACCCGGCCAACAACGTCCTCCTCTGGGGCGAACGGGGCTGCGGCAAGTCCTCGGCCGTCAAGGGACTGCTGCGGGCCCACGCCGATGCCGGACTGCGCCTGGTCGAAGTCTACAAGGAGGACCTGCAGCAGCTGCCGGCGATCTGCAGCCTGCTGCGCGATCTCCCCTGGCGCTTTATCCTCTATTGCGACGACCTTTCCTTCGATGAATCGGACAGCGCCTACCGGGAGCTCAAGGCCCTGCTTGAGGGGGGGCTGGAGAGACGGCCGCAGAATGTCCTCGTCTATGCCACCAGCAACCGCCGGCACCTGCTGCCGGAACGCATCGTCGACAACAGCGATGCCGAGGAGATTCATCCCGAAGAGAGGATTGCGGAAAAACTCTCGCTCTCCGATCGCTTCGGCATTACCCTTGCTTTCTATCCGATGTCCCAGGAGACCTACCTGGCCGTCGCGCGCCACCTTGCCGCCCGCGCGGGCCTAGCGGTTGACACCGGCGAATTGGCGCGGGAGGCGCTGCACTGGGCGCTGGGACGCGGAGCCCGCTCGGGCCGGGTCGCCCGCCAGTTCGTCGATGATCTGCGCGGCCGCCTGGCCCTGGCCGCAAGCGAAAAAACCGCGCCCGGGTCGTGATCGCGCCAAAGACCGATTTTTTCTTTGGCGGCGGCACCAAATCGATTATAGTTGGGCGTTTCCCGAACGATTTTTCCGGAGGTCCTTAATGAAACTGCGTTGGTTCACCCTGGTCCTGTTGCTGCTGGTTATCCCTTCCCTCTCCCTGGCGCGCTGGATTACCGACCAGGTCGTCATCGAGAGCAAGGCCACCGGGCCCATTCTCTTCAGCCACTACAACCACCTCGAGGCGGTTGGCAAGAACTGCCCGACCTGCCATAACGGCATTTTCAACGTCGAACCGGCCAAAAACCGTGCCGCCACCATGGCCGACATGGAGCAGGGAAAATCGTGCGGCGCCTGCCACAACGGCAAGCGGGCCTTCAGCGTCAAGGAGGACTGCGCAAGCTGTCACCCGACCCGCGATATCACCTTCACCGTCGCCGACGCCGGCAACGTCCTCTTCAGCCACGATGTCCACACCGGAATGTACAGCTGCAGCGAATGTCACCCCGGTCTCTTCATCCCCGGGGCCGGCAACAAGCGCGCCAGCATGGAGGATATGGCCGGTGGCGAATCGTGCGGCGCCTGCCATGATGGCAGTACCGCCTTTACCGTTGAAGAGAATTGCGACACCTGTCACCAGATGTAATCGCGGGCCGATCCGTCCCGCCCAATCGCCCCATGCCCTATTCAAAATACCTTAAAGCCGGCCAGAAGATCATGCTTCGGGCCTTGGCTCCGGAGACGTCTGTCGAGCGCTTTGAGGCTCTCACGGTCTTTCTCAAGGGTCAGGGGCCGAACTATCTCGACCTCACCCTCCCCTACCAGCTCCAGGAAGGGGAGGGTTACCCCTTTACTCCGGGGATGGCCTTCGAAATCCTCTCCGATGCCATGGGACTCGGCATCCGCCTGACCGGGAATTTTCAAAGCGCCCGGGATGTCAACCAGATCCGCCTCAGCCACAACAACGACCTGCAGCTGATCCGGCGCCGGACCTTTCGCCGCCGCGACACCCTTATCGGGCTGCGCTATACCAAGGGGCGCGGGGCCCTACGCACCTTTCGCGAGCAGTGGGAAAAGAACACCCGGATCCTCAACAGCGGCGGCAACCTGGCCAGGCTCCCCGACTTCCCCCGCTGCAAGGTCAACCTGAGCGCCGGCGGCATCCGCTTTGCCATCAAGCTGCCGGTGGCGGTCGCCGATCTCTGCCTGCTGCTCTTGGAGCTTCCCGACGGCAAGCCCCCGGTCTGTGCCCTCAGCGAAATCGCCTGGCTTGCCGAAGGGGGCGAGGAGAACCGCTGCCAGGCTGGAATGCAGTTTATCCAGATCCTGGAAAGCGATCGCAAGCGGATCGAACAGTTTATTGCCGCCGGAGGCGGGGAGGAAACCTGATTACCAGACCGCCCATCCCTTCCTGCGGACAAAAAGGCCTGATAATCCTCTAAAAGGCACCTCCTACGCTACCAGGCCGATCCTGGTACGCTAGGAACAACAAACAACTCCCTATTTTAGGAGGTGCCTTATGAAACTCTACTCTGGTTTCGACCTGCACTCAAATAACAACTATCTTGGAATCATTGACCAGAACGGAAAGAGGATTTTCAAAAAGAAGCTGGACAACGACCCGAAGCAGATTTTACAAACCCTCCAGCCGTTTCGGCCCGACTTGATGGGCGCCGTTGTTGAATCGACCTACAACTGGTACTGGCTGGTGGATCTGTTGATGGACGAAGGATATCGAGTTCATTTGGCCAATCCTGCGGCCATTCAAACCTACAAGGGGTTGAAGCATGTCGACGATGTCCACGATTCTTTTTGGTTGGCCGAGATGCTGCGCTTGAACATTCTGCCGGAAGGCTACATCTATCCGAAGGAAATGCGTCCGGTACGCGACCTGTTGCGAAAACGCGGACATCTGATACGCCTTCGGACTTCGCTGATCATCAGCTTGCAGAACATCGTCACCCGCAATTGCGGCGTTCGACTCAAGGCGAACGAGATCAAACGATTCCGAGGTGACCGTATCGGTCCCCTGCTCGCCGAAAACGAGGATTTGGCCCTGGCCGGAGCGGTCAGCAAGGAGAGTATCGACTTTCTTACCCGGCAGATTCGGCAGATCGAGGCGGTTGTCGAAGGTAAAATCGATCTCGACGGCCCCTATCGCTATCTTCTGTCCCTTCCCGGCGTCGGCAAGATTCTGGGCTTGACCATCCGGCTGGAAACCGGGTGCATCGAACGCTTTGCCAAGGTCGGAAATTACGCCTCGTATTGCCGCAAGGTCTCCAGTCGCTGGACCAGCAACGGCAAGGCCAAAGGACGGGGCAACGAAAAGAACGGCAATAAATACCTGGCCTGGGCCTTTTCCGAAGCGGCCGAACTCGCCCGTCGTTTTGATCCGAAAGCGCGGGCGTTCTATCAACGCAAGCTCGCAAAGTGTCCGGTCATGGTGGCCCACGGCGCCCTGGCCCACAAGCTGACCCGGGCGGCGTTCTTCGTTATGCGCGACCAAGTGCCGTTTATGCCGGAAAAACTGTTTCCCTGATAGAACTGGCTGGGGCGGGGAACCAGCTATGGGGTTGGCCCAACCAAAAGGCCTGATTGGTCAACCGCCCCACCCAGACAGATAAGGTTATCCGCATCTTGACTGCCCATGCCGCGAGCCACAACGGGGCTGGTTCACAACCAAAAGACCTGTCAACATCCATTGGACACGGCATGGAACCGAAAATTTTCTGGACCGCGAAAAGCGGCAGGGGCCATCGGCGAACGGAACATCTGCCGATCGAGCCTTAAACCTGATGGGTGACTGTTGCAGCCAAGAGCTGACACGGAAACGGAACGAAATACCGGCATACGTCGAGAAGCAGACAACCTTCGTGGCCGAAGGCCACGAGTAAAGGCGAGAAAATCAAAAATCTTGCGCGGGAGTTTTTTACCCTATTGACCGGCGCCTTTTAATGGGTGCCCCTAATCTGTGGCAGGCCTTTTACCTTCAAGCGACCGGATATTCCCCCTCCCCGGGGAAATCCCCCGGTGGCGGCATGGTCGACGGCGTCACCCCGGAGCGCCGCAAGCGTTCCAGAAAAACCGGGCGCGGGATTTCCCGGGCGCCGAGGCTGACCAGGTGGGGATTGGCCAGCTGGCAGTCGATCAGCTCGAAACCTGCCGCCTGCAGCCGTCCGGCCAGCCAGCCCAGCGCTACCTTGGAAGCATCGGCGACCCGATGGAACATCGATTCGCCGAAGAAACAGCGCCCGAGACAGACCCCGTAGAGACCGCCGACCAATTCCCCCGCTTCCCAGCATTCAACCGAGTGGGCATAACCAAGGCGATGCAATTCCCCGTAGGCGGCCGCCATCTCCGGGCTCAGCCAGGTCCCTTCCCCCTGCTGCCGGCGGATATCGGCGCAGGCCGCGACGACGTCGTCGAAAGCGCGGTTGCAGCTGAGCTGGAAACGACCGCGGCGCAAGGTCCGGCGCAGGCTCCTGGAGCGATGGATTTCGGACGGCTCGAGGATGCAGCGCGGATCGGGGGACCACCAGAGGATCGGGTCTTCAGGGTTGAACCAGGGGAAGATTCCGCTCGTGTAGGCCAGCAGCAGGCGCGGCGGGGAGAGATCGCCCCCCACGGCGAGTAAACCGCCGGGCTCGGCCAGAGAGGGGGGCGGGAAGACGAGCTGCGCAGGAAGACGATAGACCGGCATGACAGGTTCAGGTCGAAGCGGCGTGACCGGCAGCGCGCCCGGAAAGACCGGCGGCCATCAACGGTAGCGGAAAGTGAGGCGGTCGCCTTGCAGACCGACCTGGACGGTGCCCCCCTTTTTCAGGGCGCCAAAAAGAATCTCGCCGGCGATGACATCACTGACCTCACTCTGCAGCAGTCGTCCGAGGGGACGGGCGCCGAACCGGGGATCGTGGCCGCGACGGGCGAGCTCGGTCCGGGCCGCGGCCGAGACCAGCAGGCGGACCTTCTTGTCGACCAGCTGGACCCGCAATTCGTCAAGGAACTTGTCGACCACCCGCACCATGACGGCATCGTCCAGGGGCTGGAAGGGGATGACGGCATCGAGACGATTGCGGAACTCGGGCGAGAAGGTCCGTTCCACTGCCTGCCGCGAGGAGGTGACCGGCTGGCCGCCAAAGCCGATCGGGGTGGCATTCATCTCCCGGGCCCCGACGTTGCTGGTCATAATCAGAATCACGTTGCGGAAATCGGCATGGCGCCCGTTGTTGTCGGTCAGGGTGCCGTGATCCATGACCTGCAGCAGGATATTGAAGAGATCGGGATGCGCCTTTTCGATTTCGTCCAGCAGCAGGACCGCGTAGGGATGTTTGATCACCGCATCGGTGAGCAGCCCCCCCTGCTCGAAACCGACATAACCCGGGGGTGAGCCGATCAGACGCGCCACCGAGTGTTTCTCCATGTACTCGCTCATGTCGAAACGCAGGAATTCGACCCCCAGCGCAGTCGCGAGCTGGCGGGCGACCTCGGTCTTGCCGACGCCGGTCGGCCCGGTGAAGAGGAACGACCCGGTCGGTTTTTCCGGGTGCCCGAGACCGGCCCGGGCGCGCAGGATCGAACGGCAGAGCAGGTCGATGGCTGCATCCTGGCCGAAGACCTGGCGCTGCAAGGCCGGCTGCAGATTTTTCAGCCGCCGGCGATCTGACCCGGAGATGCTGCGTGCCGGAATACGGGCAATCGCGGCGACCACCGCTTCAACCTCGGCGACCCCGATGCTGCGTTTGGCTTGCGGATGGATACGGCAGAATGCGCCGACCTCGTCGATGACGTCGATCGCCTTGTCAGGCAGATGCCGATAGTTGATGTGCTTGGCGGAGAGTTCTGCCGCCGCCCGCAAGGCGGCCTCACTGTAGCGGACGCCGTGATGGGCTTCGTAATGGCTGCGCAGACCCTGGAGAATCGCCACGGTCTCCGCCACCGTCGGTTCGAGGACATCGATCTTCTGGAAGCGCCGGGAGAGGGCCCGGTCCTTGTCGAAGAGGTTGCGGTACTCTTCAAAGGTCGTCGAACCGATGCAGCGCAGCTCGCCGGAGCCGAGCAGCGGCTTGAGGATATTGGCGGCATCGAGCGAACCGCCGCTGGTTGCGCCGGCCCCGACGACGGTATGGATTTCATCGATGAAAAGAATCGCCCCCGGTTTTTTCTGCAGCGCTGCCACCACCGCCTTGAGCCGCTCTTCGAAATCACCGCGGAACTTGGACCCGGCCAGCAGCGCACCCATATCGAGGGCAAAAATTTCCGCATCGGCGATCAAATCGGGCACCGCGCCGCCATGGATCATTAAGGCCAGCCCTTCGGCGAGGGCGGTCTTGCCGACCCCCGGTTCCCCGACGTAGAGGGGATTATTCTTGCGGCGCCGGCAGAGGACCTGCACCGTCCGCTCCATCTCCGCGCTGCGGCCGATCAGCGGATCGAGCTTGCCGTCGCGCGCCCGCTGCAGCAGGTTGACGGTGTAGGCCTCAAGGGGGTCCCGCAGCGGCGCTCCCCCCTTGGCCGGCGCGCTCTCTTCGCCCGGTTGGGGCGCGGCCCCGCCGGAACGCTCCTGCGGCGGCACCTTGGCGACGCCGTGGGAAATATAGTTCAGGACATCAAGGCGGGTCACCCCCTGACCTTCGAGCATCTGGGCGGCGTGGGAGGAGCGCTCCTCGAGGATGGCCGCGAGGACATCGCCGACGGTGATCTCATCCTTTCCGGCCGCCTGCATGTGCATGACCGACCGCTGCAGGATGCGTTGCAGGCCGACGGTCTGCTCCGGAACCGCCTCTTCCTCCCCGGGAAGGGTTTCCAGGTGCTGGCCGAAAAAGTCCTCCAGCTGCCGCTCCAGTACGCTAATCTCCCCCCCACAGTTGCGCAGGATTTCCTGCGCCGTATCGTCAAACAGCATGGCGTAGAGGACATGCTCCGAGGTCAGGTACTCGTGATGCCGCCGCTGCGCTTCGCGCACCGCCAGAGAAAATGTCAACTGCACGTCATGGTTAAACATGTTTCGTCCTTCAGGCCTGCTCGATGCTGCATTTCAGGGGAAACCCGGCGGCGCGGGCGCGGGCGTGAACCCGGGCCACCTTGGTTTCGGCAATTTCCCAGGGATAGATGCCGCAGAGGCCGGAGCCGCGCTGATGCACGCTGAGCATGATCCGGTTGGCCTCGGTCGGCGACTTGTGAAAGACCGCCTCGAGAACCTCGACTACGAACTCCATGGTGGTGTAATCGTCGTTCAGCATCAGGACCTTGAACAGGGCCGGGGAGACCGCGCGCTCCCGGGTCTGCTCCAATTTTCGCGTGCTGCTTCCCGTCCCCGGTCGCGCCACTGCCTGCCTCCCGTTATACATCCTGATTGCCTGCCATCCTAGCATAACTTCCCGGCGACTTCTACACGGCGCGCCGCGCCCCCGGTCCGCATCAGCCACGGGCAGGCCAGGACAGGGTTCGCCACAACCGGGAATTACGCAGCGGCGCAATTACAGTGTAACCACGCTATACCTGCTGTCGCAAGGGAGCAAAAAGTGGACATGACGATTACCGGGCTTAAAAAGAGAGACGGGATGATTGACAAAGCATGCTAATTTTCGGAGAATACTGGCGATTCGATCATTTAATATGTTTGCCGTACTGTGCGCTCCCCAGGAGCAGGCAGGCCCAGTAGGGCAAACGCGAACGGCACTGGCCGGTTTGCTGCCGGCCGTATCCCAAAAGGGGGTCTGCCTCATGTCTGGCGAGTTGTCTGCCGGTTATTGCGGCCACTGCAACCGGGCCGTTACGATCCGCAAGAAAAACTCTGGAGGGTTGCTGCGCAAGATGACCTCCATCTTCTCCAGCGAGGGAGGGGAATCTGAATGGGAATGCACCAAGTGCGGCCAACCGGCGGGAAAATCCTTTGTCCCCCACGTCAACCAGCAACCGGTCGCTGACGACGCGGCGGCTCAATCGTCACCGGCCGCGGCTGCCGAACCGGCCGGGAGCGGTATCCCCACCCTCGAAGTCAATGAATACCGCGATTGCCCCCATTGTCGCGGCAGTATCCGCCGGGAAGCCTTCAAGTGCCTGCACTGCCAGCTGGAAGTCCCCCCCCTGAGCAAACTGGCGGAAGCCAACTGCCACATCTGCGGTAACCTGCTCAAGTATGAAGGGTCTGCGATTGGCCAGATCGTACTTTGTCCAACCTGCACCGGCACTATCTGCCTCCCCCCCCCTGCCGAGGACCGGGTCGTCAAAACGACCCCGCCGCCCGTCGTCAAGCTTCCGGATGATCCGGCGCGCCCGACCCTGACCCTTGCCGTCTGCGTGGCCTGCGAGCACCAGCTGACCTACCAGAAAAAGCACGCCGGGCGCAAGGTCAACTGTCCCTCCTGCAAGAAACCCCTGGTCTTGCCCTGATCCTGCCGGGGAACGGGTGACGACCGGTCGCCGACGCGCTGGAGATTACGGCAACCGCCGTAACGACTGAACCCAGGAGAAAGGTTTGAATCCCATGGATATCGTCTCCGCCTCCGGTCCTCTTGGTTTGGCCTCCGGGCTCGCCGGACTGCTGATCTTTCTGCTCCTCGCCCTGCTCAGCCTGCTGGTCCCGGTTTTCGTCTGGCGCATCTGGGTCTGGACGGCGCGCAGCAACCGGGAACTGCAGCAGCTTAATGTTGCCCTGGAGCAGATCCTCGCTCGCCTCGAAACCGGCGCGGCCGTACCAGGGCCGGTTGCCGAACAACACCCCGCGGCAGCAACTTCCCCCGCGGCGGAACCTACGGGCGCCGCCCCGATCGACGAGGAACTCTTCCCACCGGCGGAACCTTACGAATCTGACGATGAAATTCTCGAAGGAGAGCCCCTTGAGGACGATTTCGGTGCGGCTTTTTCCGACAACGCGGCGGCCGCCCCCTCCTGGCAGGAAGAAAACCGGGCCGCGGCCGAATTCGCCGCAGAGGAATCGGCAGCAGCAAGCGAAGCGGAAGAAGAACCATCCTTTGCCGGTTTTGACGCCGAACCGATGCGTGATACGGACCAGGATGACTTTCCCGACATCGACTTCGAAGCAGACATAGCGCAGGGCCAGCCTGCCGCCAGCACCCACCAAGAGGAAACCTTTGCAGCAGAGGATCCCTTCGCCGCCGGCACCGATGCGGAGGAGGAGTGGCCGCCGCCAGCGGAGGCGGAGCCCCCCACACCCTCTGCGGACTTCGCGCCCCCGGCGCCCGAGGAGCCCCCCGCCCCCGCCGCTGCGTTCGAAGCCTCCGTGCCGGACGAGGCGGCGGCAGACACCTTTGCGACACCTCCGTTCCCTGCTGCCGCCACGCCTGAACCGCTGCCGGAAGTGCCAGCGCCGCCGGCGCCGGAACCCCCGGCGCCCGCCCCCCCCGACGTCATCAGCCTCCCCCAGGATCCGCAACGTCCCGCCACCAACCTGGCCCGTTGCGGGGGCTGCGGTCACAAGCTCGCCTACAAGGAATCCCTCGCCGGCAAGCGGGTGAAGTGCCCATCCTGCCAGAAACCACTCGTCCTGCCCTGATAATTCGATGCCGACACCAGGAGAAAGGAGCGGGGCCGACCGGTCCCGCTCCTTTCTCGCTTTTTTCCCTTGTCACGGGGAAATTGTTTTGGCAGAGTATTAACCTTATCTAAGGACCTTCCCCCTATTCGTGAGTGAGGAGCCGTCATGGGTCTGTCGATCGATTTCGAATGTCCCCAGTGCAAAAAAGCCGTCCACCGCGACCTCTCCGACCTCTCCCCCAGCCAGCGCTCACGCTGCCCGGAATGCGCGACGCCGGTCGAACTCTCCAGCCTCGGCCTGAGGAATTTCCAGCAGGCCCTGCAGGACTATTGCCGTCCCTGATTCGCCGCCTTCCTTGACCCGGGTCAAGGCCTCCGCCAACAGACCCTGCCAGGATAAGGCCAACGACAGCAGCGCACCTGCCTGCTGCGTCCCATCCTGGCGGAGGCTGAACCATGACCGCAACCGAGACGATCCTGTTTGGCACCATCTGGGGGCTGCTGATTGGCGGTCTGTACTTTGCCCTGCGCAGCATCCGGCGCAAGCGACGGCAGCACCAGCCCGATCAGAAGCCATAATCACCGTTCTCCACCCGGACCACCACGCCGTTTTCCAACCGCACAAAGCTGAGAAAGCGACTCGGACCGAAATTGTAGGTCCACTCCTCGACTTCGACCTTGACCCGAGTCCCCCAGTAGCGGCCGTAACGCCAATCGCTGCCCGCCCGAACCTCTTCCCAGCGTTCCCGACTCGCCGGTTCACCGCAGGAGGCCAGGACCTGAATGCGGCGATCCCCGGGGAGAATCAGATCATCCCCACAGCGCAAGGCCCAAGCCGGACCGGCCATGAAAATGAGGATAGCCGCCAGCAACAGCCAGAAATGTCTTCCGGTCATTTTTTCCCCCTTTTCCCGTCCCGTGGTGGAAACCATTATAGCGCAGCCACCTGTCCGGCACCGCCCCCTTTTGGTTTGATGCCGGCGGCCAGGCCTGCTATGGTACCGCTGAATCATCTCCGACGAGGACGGCATGACCCCTGATTCTTTCTGGTTACTGGCAGCTTTGGGGGCCGGGGCCCTGCTGGGCAGTGGCCTGGCCGCGCTGTTCTTTCTTGGTCGCGTGGCGCGAGCCCGCGAGACGGGTGAGCGGGCCGGTGCCGCTGAAATCAATACGTTGACCGAACGGCTGGCCGGCCGCGACCGGCAATTGGCCGAACTTCAGGCCGAACTGCAGCGGGCCCGGGCTGAGTTCCAGGAGCAGCGCGAGGCCAATACCCGTCTGCAGAGCAGGACCGCGCAACTCGAAACCCGGCTCGAGCTTGAGGCCACTGCCGCCGCCGAAAAACTCGCCCTCCTCGAAGAGGCGCGCCAGCGCCTGGCAGAGGCCTTCAAATCCCTCTCCGCCGAAGCCCTCTCCAGCAACAACCAGGCCTTTCTGCACCTGGCCAAAGCGACCCTGGAGCGCTTCCAGGAAGGGGCACGCAACGACCTCGACGGGCGCCAGAAAGCGATCGACCAGCTGGTCAAACCGTTGCAGGAATCCCTCGGCAAGGTCGACGCCCAGATCCAGGGACTGGAGCAGGCCCGCACCGGCGCCTATGCCCGCCTCGACGAGCAGATCAAGTCGCTGCTGACCACCCAGGCCCGGCTCGAGAGTGAGACCGGTAACCTGGTCAAGGCGCTGCGCACGCCGACGGTGCGCGGGCGCTGGGGCGAGATCCAGTTGCGGCGGGTGGTCGAAATGGCCGGCATGGTCAACTTCTGCGACTTCGTCGAACAGGAGTCGGCCACCACCGAAGAGGGACGGCTGCGCCCGGACATGGTCGTCAAGCTCCCCAACGGCAAGAATATCGTCGTCGATTCCAAGGCGCCGCTGCAGGCCTACCTCGAATCGCTGGAGAGCCAGGACGAGAGCGAACGGCGCAACCACCTGCGCGACCACGCCCGCCATATCCGCGGCCACTTGCAGAAGCTCTCGGCCAAGAACTACTGGGCCCAGTTCCAACCGACCCCCGAGTTCGTGGTCCTCTTCCTCCCCGGCGAAACCTTCTTCTCCGCGGCCCTGGAACAGGACCCCGGCCTGATCGAGTTCGGCGTCGACAATCGGGTGCTGCTCGCCACGCCGACGACCCTGATCGCGCTGCTGCGGGCGGTCGCTTACGGCTGGCGCCAGGAGCAGCTCGCCGAAAACGCCCAGAAAATCAGTGATCTCGGCCGGGAGATGTACGAGCGACTGGCGACCCTGACCAATCATTTCGCCGGGCTCGGCCGGGGGCTGGAGCGGGCGGTCGAATCGTACAACAAGGCGGTCGGCTCCCTGGAGAGTCGGGTCCTGGTCAGTGCCCGCAAGTTTCGCGAACTCGGCGCCGCCGACGACAAAGAACTCGAGGCGCCCGCCCTCATCGACCAGGTGCCACGCGCGATGACCGACCCACCTTCCGGCGAAGACAAGAGCGCCTGACCTTTACAACGCCCCTGCTGCTGCTTATATTGCTGGAAACCCTTTTTACTGGAAACCCCTTTGGAGGAATCGACTCGATGCCGAAAAGACTCTTGACCCTGCTGATGCTGCTCCCCCTGCTGCTCCTGTCCGGCTGCGGCTACAACCAGATCCAGAAAAATGAGGAGACGGTGACGGCGGCCTGGGCCGATGTCGAGGCAACCTACCAGCGCCGCGCCGACCTGATCCCCAACCTGGTCGAAACGGTCAAGGCCTATGCCTCCCACGAAAAAGAAACCTTCCAGGCCGTCACCGAGGCGCGGGCCAAGGTCGGCCAGGTGAACGTCAGCGCCAAGGACCTCAACGACCCCGCCGCCCTCGCCCGCTTCCAGGCGGCCCAGGGGGAGCTCTCCGGCGCCCTCTCCCGGCTGCTGGTGGTGGCCGAGCGCTATCCCGACCTCAAAGCGAGCCAAAACTTCAGCGACCTGCAGAACCAGCTCGAGGGGACGGAAAACCGCATCAACGTCGCCCGCCAGCGCTTCAACGAGGCGGTACGGATTTTCAATACCTCGATTCGCACCTTTCCCAACAACCTGACCAACAAGTTCCTGCTCCATCTTGAACCGAAGGAGCCCTTCAAGGCCGAAGCCGGTGCTGCCCAGGCACCCAAGGTCCAGTTCTAGGGATGCCGCTGCGCCGCTGGACCCTACTATTCTTCCTGCTGCTGGGGCTGTCGACCCCGGCAGCCGCCCTCGACGTCCCGGCCCACGCCGGTTACGTCACCGACAGCGCCGGGATCCTCGCAAGGAGCACCGTACAGCGCCTCGACCAGGCGCTGCAGGCCTTCGAACAGAGCGATTCGACCCAGATCGCCGTCCTTACGATTCCGACCCTGCAGGGGGAATCGCTGGAGGAATACAGCCTCAAGGTCGCCGAAACCTGGGGGATCGGCCAGCAGGGGAAGGACAACGGCGCCCTGCTGCTGATCGCCCAGGCCGAGCACAAGCTGCGCATCGAGGTCGGCTACGGCCTGGAGGGACGGCTGACCGACCTCCTCGCCGGGCGCATCATCGCTAACGAAATCACCCCGCGTTTCAAGCAGGGCGACTTTGACGGCGGGGTCACCGCCGGGGTCGCGGCGATGATGGAAGCGGTGCGCGGCGAATACCAGGGGAGCGGCCCCACGACGCAGAAGCAGCGCCGCAATCCCTTTGGCCTGCTGGTCACCCTCCTTTTCTTCGGCCCCTTCCTGCTCCGCGTGCTGAGCCCCGGCGTCCACAGCCGTGGCCACCGCAGCCGTGGTTTCTGGATCGGCGGCCCTCCCTTCGGCGGGGGGGGCGGCTTCGGTGGCGGCGGTGGCTTCTCCGGCGGGGGCGGCGGTTTCGGGGGCGGCGGCTCGTCGGGCGGCTGGTAAATTGGCAGGTATTCAGGAAAAGGGTGGATGATGTCCAAACTGAGCGCACAGACCTTCTTCAGCGCCGATGAAAAGAGCCGGATCGAGGCGGCGGTGCAGGAAGCGGAATCCCGGACCAGTGGTGAGATCGTACCGCTGGTGGTGGACGAATCATATCACTACCCGCGGGCGGAAATCGTCGGCGGCGGCTGCTTCGCTCTCGCCCTCGCGGTCCTGGCAGCCTGGGCCTTCGGCCACAGCTCGGTCTGGGTCTTTCTGCCGCTCTTCCTGATTGGCTACCTCCCCTGCCGCTGGCTGATCCGGGCCCTGCCCGGGCTCAAGCGCCGGCTCATCCATCCGCTCGAAATCACCACCGAGGTGGAAGAGAAGGCGCTGGTCGCTTTCCTTGAGCATGGTCTGCACCAGACCCGCGACGCCACCGGGGTGCTGATCCTCATTTCCCTCTTCGAGCGCCGGGTCCGGGTGCTGGCCGACAGCGGTATCAGCGCGGTCGTCCCGCAGCAGGAATGGGACGACATCGTCACCACCATCACCACCGGAATTCGCACCGGCAAAACCTGCGATGCCCTCTGCACGGCCATCGGCCGCTGCGGCGACCTGCTGCAGGAGCGCTTCCCGCGCCGGACCGACGACCAGGACGAACTCCCCAACCTGATTCTTCAGTAAACGAACCGCGGGAGAAACCGCACCAGAGCCCGGCCAGATTCCTTGCCACAGAATCCGGCCGGGCTCTGGTTTTTTCCAGTCGCAAACGGTCACTCCACCTGCTTTACTTCTCCCAGCGCGCCCTTTCGGCAAAATCCCGGTTGCGCTCCCCCCCCGGCCATTCTTTCATCAGCAGCGAATAGTTCCGCGTTGCCCTCAGTTCCCCTTCGAGCTGCGCCATGGCCAGGCGGTAGATCGGATTGTCGACCCCGTAGCAACGCTTCAGCTGGGCGTAGAGGCGCGAATAATTCCCGATCAGGGGCAGGGAGATGGATTGGCGCCTGGCGGCCAAAAAACGGCGCCCCAGGGCGCTGCTGCCAAGCAGGTGCAGATAAAGGGGGCCGGCCGCCAGGACTTCGGCCATGGCCCCGGCCTGACTTTCGTTGAGCAGATGGGCGAGGATGCGCTGAACCCGGGTGCGGGTGAAGTGCCGGGACTTGATGCCGTCGACCAGCTCCGGATAGCTGCGGCTGCTAAGGGCCGCCTCGAAAATCCGGTTTTCCACCCCCTCCTCCACCAGGTAGAGCCCGAGCAGGCTTTTCGGCCCCCGCAGAATGCGGGCCAGGAGCAGGCGGTGGAAATGTCCTTCATCGAGGTGGGCGTTGCGGTTGAGGGCACGGAAAAAGGGGAGCTGGACCGCTTCCGGCAGAAACCGCAGGACCGGTTCGCCGCCGGCGAGTTGACGGCGAATTCCGGTGGCGCTGGCGATATCGCCCCGGTTTTCGGTGTCGTGGTAGCCGGCGCCGATACGGGGGATGGTCAGGGGCTGGATGGCGCTGCCGGTCTCGGCCAGGGCACGCAGGTAGGCGAGGCCGAGAATATTGTTGGGGGTCGCAAGGATCCTTGCCGCTGCCTCTCCGGCCAGGTCCCGAACCACCCGGGCCCGGGCTGCGGGATAGGTCAGACCTTGCCGCAGCAGCCCGGCCGTGCCGTCGGCGATCGCCGCCGCATCGGCCCGCAGCAACTCCGTCGTTCTCTGCAAGGCAGCGAGATCGCCACTTTCACTGCCGAAGCAGAGGGCATCAACCCCCAGGGCGTCCAGCGCCTGCACCGCTCCGCGGGCGAAGTGCTGGGCGCTGTTGCAGGCGAAGGGAAAGGGGAGTTCCACCACCAGGTCGACCCCGGCGGCCAGGGCCATTTCGGTACGCAGCCACTTGTCGAAGAGGGCCGGCTCGCCGCGCTGCAGAAAGTGCCCGCTCATCACCGCCACCGCCACCTCCGCCTCCGCCTGGCGGCGGCTCTCCGCGAGGTGATGGAGGTGGCCGTTGTGGAAGGGGTTGTACTCGGTGATCAGGCCAACTGACTTCATGGAAAACCCAAATTACAGAAGGACCGGAATCCGGTACCCGACCCGATTTTCGGCCGGCGTGACGACGCTCTTGTAGGCGAACACCTCCACCCCTTTTGCTGTCACCTCGCGCAGCAGGCGGCCGTAGACCGGGTCGATGGCGTCGGCAGCGGTGAAGGAGGTCGCTTCGCCGCGCTGGACGAGGAAGAAGATCACCGCCCGGTGGCCGAGCTGGCGCGCCGCCAGCAGCTCGCGCAGGTGCTTCTGGCCGCGCGCGGAGACGGCGTCGGGGAAGCAGGCGACGGTCGGCTGGCAGCAGAGGGTGACGTTCTTGACCTCGACGAAGCAGCGTTCCCCATCCCGCTCCAGCCCGAAGTCGAGGCGGCTGGCGCCGAACTTGACCTCGGTGGTGACGCGGTAACCGGCCAGCTCGACGATGGAGCCGCCGCGCAGCCCCTCCTCCACCACCCGGTTGGTGCGGTGGGTGTGGGTATCGACCCAGTGGCCGTTGACGAAAATCAGCTCCAGGGTGTAGCGCAGCTTGCGCTCGGGGTTGTCCGTCATCGAGATCAGGACACGGTGGCCGGGGACAGCGCACTGCTGCATGCTGCCGGTGTTGGGGGTGTGGGCGGTAACGAGGCTGCCATCTTCCAGCTCGACGTCGGCGAGAAAGCGCTGGTAGCGGCGCCGCAGCCGCCCTGCGATCAGGGGGGTGGGGAGTTTCACCCGGCGATCTCCGCCGTCTCCCGTTCGGAAAGGCCGAGCAGGTAGAGAATCGAGTCGAGGTTCTGCTGGTTGATGTGGGTGTCGGCCTGCTCGCGCACCCGCGCCTTGGCGTTGAAGGCGATGCCGAGGCCGGCCTTGCCGAGCATCGGCAGGTCATTGGCGCCATCGCCGATGGCGATGGTCTGATCGAGAGTGATCCCCTCGCCCGCAGCGATCTCTTCAAGCAGCTGCGCCTTGCGGGCACCGTCGACGACCTGGCCGACCAGGTTGCCGGTGACGACGCCGTCGATGATTTCGAGCTGGTTGGCGAAGGCGTAGTCGAGGCCGAGATCGGCCTGCAACCGGTCGGTGAAGAAGCGGAAGCCGCCGGAGATGACCGCGGTGCGAAAACCGAGGCGCTTGAGGACCGTCACCAGGGTGCGCGCCCCGGGCGTCAGCGGGATGTTGCGGTAGACCTCCTCCAGCGCCGCCGCCGGCATCCCCTTCAGCAGCGCCACCCGCGCCCGCAGCGAACCGTCGAAGTCGAGTTCGCCGTTCATCGCCCGTTCGGTGATTGCCGCCACCTGGGGGCCGACGCCGGCAATGCGCGCCAGCTCGTCGATCACCTCGATCTGGATCAGGGTCGAGTCCATGTCCATCACCACCAGCCGCTTGGCGCGGCGGTAGAGGCTCTCCTTCTGCACCGCGATGTCGACCCCGAGGCTGGCGCCGGCGTTGAGGAGCTTGCGGGTCAGGGCCTTGACGTCCAGTTCCGGCGGGGTCGAAATGAGGAACTCGACGCAGCGCAGCTGCCCCTGGGTCAGCTTGCTCACCCGTTCGATGTTGACGCCATGATCGGCGAGGATGCGCGACACCCGGGCCAGGGCCAGGGCGTTAACCTCGCCGCCCATGATCGTTACCACGTAAGCGTGGCGCGTCGTCTTGCGGCGATACTCGGCCTCGGAGAGGACCTGGAAGTCGAGGTCGAGCCCGAGTTCCTTGGCGAGGAAGAGGAGGTCCTTGATCAGCGGCTTGCTGGCGCTCTCACCGGTGGAGAAGTCGATCAGCAGCGACAGGGAGAGAAGGGTGTGGGTGACGGTCTGCTCGATATCGCGGATGCGTGCGCCGGCGGCGGCGACTTCCTCGGTCACTGCGGCAATAATTCCCGGCTGGTCCTGGCCGGTCATGGTGATGAGGACCATGCGTTTTTCCATTGTCTGGCTCCGTGGGAAAAGTGCCGGCATTTTACGCGGAACAGGGGGAAACCGCAACCCGGACGGGTTGCTGGTGCGGAAAGAAAACGGGAATGGGCACGAAACCCATTCCCGTTGCTGGTTTTCTTCTGGGCTGCAACCTAATCGGTTTTGGTTCCCCGAAACTATGAAACACCAATAACTACTCAGCCCCCTGCCGACGCTAACGCGAAAGCACCGGGAACAACTCAGGGAAAAACCACCCGGCGGCATGGATCGGGAGACCGATCCTGACATTCCCCTTGGGCGTGTCGGACACCAGCAGCCCTTCCGAGATCAATTGGCCGAGTACGTTTCTGCCGGTCCGTTCTTTCAGGCCGGATGCTTCCACCACCGCCCCCCGCGGTGCCTCTCCCAAAAGAAGCACCTCTTGCAGCATCCTTGCCGCCTCCGGCCGCAGGCCATCCTTGCCGGGGGGATTGGGGATGATGGCGGTACCGCGCAGTTGTACATAGTTCCTGACCCGTTCCACCAGACCGTCCAGTTGCAGCAGGGTGCCCATGTAATCCACCTGATCGAGGCAGACTTCCAAGAAAAACCGGCAGAACTTCACCAGGCCCTCGTTCGACAGATTCCCCCGGCCGTCCAGGTCGTTGCGGCGTGGCGCATCGGCCCAGGTGAGTGCCGATTTGTAATCGGCATTTCTTCGTGCCAGCCCCCGGCTGACCGACCAGAGGCCGAAGCCCTGGACAGGAATCCGGTGCAGATAGGCCTCGGTGAAGAGGCGGGCGACTCGGCCATTGCCGTCGAGAAATGGATGAATCCACATCAGCCGGTGATGGGCCGCGGCAGCCGCCACCAGTTTGGCAGCGCCGTGATGCTTTTCGGGAGCATAGGCCTCGCCAAAACGTCCCATGAATGCACCCAGCGAGTCATGCCCTGGCGGCTGATGCTGTCCGACCTTGACCGCTTGCGTGCGCAATTCACCCGGCACCACCCGACATTCCCGGCCGTTATCCGGGTTTGTCATGACCAGGAATTCTTCCGGCAGCAGCACAAAAAAAGCCTGATGCAACGAGCAGAGGAATTTCTGCCCAGCGATATTGGGGGGCGCCGCCTCGTGCAGCCACTCCTCCATCTGCTGCTGTACCGTAATGTGAGCGATACTTTCCAACTGCAAGTTGCGCTTGGCCGGTTCGGCGTCGTACTGCTGCCGCATGGCCCTGACGATATCGTAGGGATGGGTGTTATGCCCTTCGATGAGATTGGAGTAGTAGCTGTTGATGATGCGCAACAGTTCACGCAGGGTATGCAAGGTAACAGGGTGCTGTCTGGTGCCGAGAGAGGCCGAGCGCTGGACGACCTCCAGGGCCAGATCCTGAAGATCATCCGCCCCTTCCGGAAGCAGTGGCGTCATCTGGCTGATTGAGTCGGGCATTGCAGATCCAATATTGCCGATTAATATGCCGGTATCTACTGTGCACAAAGATACATTTCTATTGAAGAAAATGCAAGTCGGATCAATATTTAACCAATTTTTTTGCCGATTATTCTGCCGATAGGTCGAGCAAGGAAGGCGCATGGGGTCAATATGAAATCTGTAGACGCGTCCCTTCTGCTTTCCCTTTGCCTTGAAAAGCCCGTCAATTAAATATACTGTCCCCGGAATTCCTAATATTGCCGATTAATATGCCGATACCTACTGTGCACAAAGATACATTTCTATTGAAGAAAATGCAAGTCGGATCAATATTTAACCAATTTTTTTGCCGATTATTCTGCCGATAGGTCGAGCAAGGAAGGCGCATGGGGTCAATATGAAATCTGAAGACGCGTCCCTTCTGCTTTCCCTTTGCCTTGAAAAGCCCGTCAATTAAATATACTGTCCCCGGAATTCCTCGACGGATTGCCAAAGAACGAAACGAAAGCCAAGAGCACAACCGAAGAAGCTGCTTGACCCGTCACCCCGCCAAGGGCGGTAGTGTCAGGTGAATACTATCTCTGTACAGTATTTAGCTGTCTACAAATTTCAATTTGAAATCTGTAGACGCGACCCTTCTGTTTTCCCTTTCCTTGAAAAGCCCGTCAATTAAATATACTGTCCCCGGAATTCCCCCCAAACCCTTCTCTTAATTGTGTGATTTTTAACTGTTACCTGAATCAGTGAGCTTACAATCGTAATTTCTTGTTTTATCTTTGACAATTAGCTGATTTTGTTGATCTTTTCTGCTATTATAGAGCCGCCTCAAACTTCACCCAAGGAGATTTTTTCGTGACGTTTCCGCGGTTCAACATCGAGCAGTCCGACAGCGAATTCTACACCTCCCAGTCCGGCGTGGCCCTGGTCGGCCTGGCGGTCAACAGGTTCACGTCGTTGAACGCGCGGGTCGCCAAGGCGGCCCCCTGCAAGGGCATTGCCACGGCCGATGTGCTGCGTTGCTATCTCGGCCTGCTCTGCCAGGGCAAGAGCGACTTCGAGGCGATCCGGCCTTTTTTCGAGGATGACGAGTTTTTCGCTGCGGCCCTCGGCGTCAACAAGGTCCCGTCACCGGAGACCCTGCGTCAGCGAATGGATGCCGTCGCCGAGGCGACGATGCGCATTGTCGACTTCTGTACGGTTGAGTTTCTCAAAAAAGCCAAGGCCGAGTTCTCGACGCTTGAGACCGGGCACATGCCGCTGGATTTGGACGTCTTCACCCAGGACAACTCCAACACCAAGAAAGAGGGGGCCTCCTGGACCTACCGCAAGTTCCACGGCTTCGCCCCGATCGCCGCCTGGCTGGGCTTGGAGGGGTGGTGTCTGGAGATCGAGCACCGTCCCGGGTCCCAGCATGCCCAGGAGGGCTTTGTCCCCTTTTTGCTGCGGGCGATTCACAAAAGCCGGCAGTTGACCGAAGCTCCCCTGCTGGTGCGACTGGACAGCGCCCACGATGCCATTGCGACTCTGGTGGCTCTCAAGGAAGAGAAGGTCGACTTCATCGTCAAGTGGAATCCCCGAGGGACCGACGTGCCGGCCAGAGCCAGCGAGGTCTTTGCCCACGGCAAGATGATCAAGCAGGATAAGACCGGCCGCATCGCCATCATGACGGAAACGGTCGAGCGCGCCTTCAAGGATGAGGATGACAAGTACCAGACTCTCAAGGTCCGCCGTGTGCTGCGGGCCACGGAACGCTATTTCGAAAAAGACGGCACCCCGCTGCTGGTCCCGGACATTGAAATCGAGGGCTGGTGGACCAGCCTCTCAAGCGCCAAGGACAAGGTGATCGAACTGTACAAGGGACACGCCCTGTGCGAGCAGTATCACTCCGAGCTTAAAAGCGATATGGATCTGGAACGTCTGCCGTCAGGCAAGTTCGCCACCAACACCCTGGTCATGCACTGTGCCGGGCTGGCCTACAACATTCTGCGGGCTGTGGGCCAGGTCGGCCTGATGACCGGCAAGCAGCGTCGGCGGGCCAAACAACGCCGCCGGCTCAAGACGGTGATTCAGGACCTGGTCTACTTCGCCGGGCGCTTCATCTGCCACGCACACGCCCTGACGTTGCGCTTCAGTCGGCATGCGCATGATCAGTATGACGCTTTCAGTAGAACCTATCGACGGTTCGCTTATGGCTGACCGGAACCGAGACAATCAGGGCACGGAATAACCCCACCATCAGGTTGGGGTCGCCATCGCTCGCCCTGAAACAGACACAGAGAGGCCGCACCATGTAAAAATCAGCTGAATTGTCAAAGAACAGCTCCGCCGATCCGGGAAAACAACCCGGACGGACGGTGTGAGACTCAAAATCACTCGCGAAAATGACCTCGCGAGGTAAAAATCAGAGGTGCGAGCTGCCACCTCACTGATTCAGGTGGATCTTCAACTGATTGGTTTTCATGTGCGTTGGCTCCTTGGGTTAGACGAGCAGGCGGAATTTGAGGACGCCGCTCTGTACGGAAATGGCGTGGGCGACGACGTGCTCTCCGGCCGCGACGCCGTTGGTCAGGCGACCGCCCGCCGAAACTTTCAAGTCGTCTCCGGCGACGACGGTCCCTTCGAAGGCGTCGGTCTCGTAAACGCCGCCGTCGCAATAGATGCCGGGCATTTCGCCACCGGCGTAATCCTTTATCAGGATGCCGAAGGAGCGCTTGGTGGGATCGGTGTTGACGGCGAACAGGTCGTCGCCGACCACGCGGACCACCTGGCCGAGTTGGCCGTCCCCCTGGATGTGGCCGTCGCCATAGGCGAGGCTGCGGTGACACGGATTGATGAATGACATGGTGTTTCCTCCTTATGCGTTGATTTGCGAGTGTTCGGGAGAGTCCTCGCCGACACGGTTGCGGTAAGCGGCCATGAACCCGTCGCGCAGACGGTCCTCAAGCGACACCTTGCGGTCGTCCACATCGTGGGGCCGGACACCGGCGTCGCTGCGTAGCGGCGTTTCCGTCGATGCCTTGGCGGCGGGCTTGCCGCCCTGGTCGCTGTCGGCGGGTTTTTCTTCCTTGTCCTTGTCCGCCTTTGCCGATTTGGGCAGGCGCTCGTAAGCGGCCTCGGTGGCGGCGAAGGCTTCGTCGGACAGTTCGGCCAGGCGTTTCAGCTCGGCTTCCCGGTCCTCCTCGGACGCAAAGGAGAGCCCCTGTTTCTCCAGCCGGGTGAGCAGTTTCTTGGCGCGGGAGCGACAAGCGGCCGCCTTTTGTTCGGCTTCCAGTTCCTGGACGCGCTTCTGCAGCTCGGCGACCTGGGCCTTGAGCTGTCGGTTTTCCTTTTCCAGGTCGGAAACGCGAGCGGGATCGCCTTCCTGCTGGGCCGGTTTCTTCTTGGCCGCTTCGACGGCCGGGTCATCGGTGGGTTTGGTTTTGTCTTCCATCGTGGAATCTCCTTCGGGTTGGGATTGGTCGGGCTGGCTCTGAAGGGACGCCACCTGCAGAATCCTGGCGTTCTCGTCCGCGCCTTTGCGGTCGAGCAGTCCCAGTCCGGTGAAAGTGACGCCGTGCAGAATCTCGAAAACGGGTTGGCCGTTGAAATCACGGCCCTTGAATTTGCGCAGGTGGGTGCAGTAGTCGGCCTTGTTCTGGAAGCGCTTGTGGCAGATTGAGCACTCACCCTCCTGGTAGTCGCATTCCATGGAGACCTGGGAGATGATCCCGCGCTTCATCAGCTTGTAGGCCAGCCGGGCGGCCGGGGTGTCGTGGACATACAGCTCGCCGACGCATTCCACGCGGCCGCCGTTGTCGTCCTCCAGGTAGTCGGCGGCGACGATGCCTCCCACGATGTCGTTGAACTCCTGCGAATGCTGCAGATCGACCTTCTTGTTCACGGCCGTCATGTGCCGACCGGACAACTCCTCGGCGGTGAAGTGGTCGCCGTTCTTGTTGGTCCCGGTGCGGCAGAGCACGAAGCTGAACTGGGGGTCGCCCGCCGAGCCGACATCCATGGCCTCGGTCGCGAGACGTTCGCCTTCGCCCAGCCGGATATCCACGGGGATGCTGGTGTGGAAGTTCGCGGCGGCGGCCATCGGAGCGGGTTTCTCCTCCCGCTCGGCGCTGGCCTTGGCCCCGGGAGCGCAGACGAACAAACGCTCCTTGGCGTTGGAAGCCTCGCCGTGCTTGGAGGTGATGGCGTAGTGGTGATCCTTGGACTTCATCCGGCTCTGTTTGCCGAAGGAGCCAATGATCCGCTTCATCTCCTGCTCGTTGGGATAGGCGTGATCGCGGTAGGAGATCAGCCAGTGCGGGATGTGCTTGGCGTTGCCGAGAAAGGTCTGGAAGAACTCGCTGGCGTTGGCCTTGGTGACGGTCTTGTGGTCGGTCTCGTAATACTTGACCTTGGTGTCGGCCTTGATTTCGAGCCCTTCCCAATAGGTCATGAGCCCCTCCACGAAGTGGTAGGCCCGCTCGTAGTTGGTGGTCGAAAACTCGGTGGCGTAGGGCGGATCGAAGTAGGCCAGATCCGCCTTGGCTTTCGGCAGCAGCTCGTTGATGTCCTGCCGGTATGCCTTGTTCTCCTTGTCGTTGTCGAAAACCAGGGCGTTGATACGCTGCAGGTTCTTGCGCAAGCGATCCTTGAACTCGTCGGGGGTGTCCTGGCGGCGGCCATAATCGGTGGACGACGAGAAGTGGCCGAAGCCACCCTTGCCGCTCATGCAGGTTTTTCCGAGGCCGAACAGGGCGATGTCTTTCTTGAAGCCGGAGAGCTTGTCGCAGTTGGCGCGGATGGTGTCGATCAGCGCATGGACGCCCTTGGCGAAGAAAATGCCCTTGAAGTTGTCCTGAACGAAGCTGCCCGCCTTGGCGTTGTCGGCCAGGAGTGCCTCGATCTCGTCCTCGCTCAGGCGAACCGAGTTGTTCTCGATGATCGCCTTGGCGGCATGGTGGCAGTAGCGGAGCCGGTCGTTGGCGATGACCTGGAGGCCCTTGGTCTTGTACATGTAGGCCACGACCGCAGACCCCGAAAAGGCATCCAGCACCGTGCCAGTGCCTTCCGGGGTATGCTTCCAGATCCAGTCGACGAGCTTTTGCTTACTGCCGATGTAGTTGGTGATGTACTTGGGGCGCTTCTCGGGAGGGAGCTCTTCAGGAGCGGACTGTTCGGCGGCCTCGGACCCGAGCGTGTCGGGATCGAGAGTCAGCGCCGCATCGGCCTCCAGTAGAAACGCCAGCCTTTCCAGGTCTGTGGCGAACAGTTCCATCAACGTCTCCGGTTGGTTTGCTGGGCTCTCCGCGATCTGCGGGGAGCGTTCAGCGGTTACTTACCGGAAGCGTTGGCGATGTGTCGGAGGGTGACGAAATGAGAATTTTTTATTGACAATGAACTACCCCGCAGCAAGCTACGGGGTATCAACAGCCTACACCCTTAGTAAAAATCGCGCAGCAAGCTGCGGGGAATTGAACCCAACTTTTGATTAACTAAAAGGAGAGGGATATGCCACTCATCAATTGCCCAGAATGCTCAACAGAAGTAAGCGATACTGCATTAAAGTGCCCTAAATGTGGGGTGCAATTGAGAAAACCTAAGCGCGGTTTTTTCGGAAAATTAGTCAAATGGAGCTTTGTCGGCTTCAATATCCTCATGGCAATATGGCTTATAGGCGGCATGAACTCGGCTTCTGAAGGAATGCAGGCTCTTTCTGGTGCTGAGCAAGCTGGTGCCGCAATTGGAACCGGCATCGGTGCGATGTTGATTCTCGGCATCTGGGTGGTTGGAGATATTATCCTTGGCCTTTTTGTGCTCTTTACCCGGCCAAAAGCATAAAAGATCAATATCATATCCACTAGCCCTGAATTACATCTCATCGCGATGTTGTTCAGGGCTTTTTACTTTTGCGAGGTATTAGCATGAAAAAGATATCACTGATTATCATAACTGTTTTGGCACTTTCTGGGTGCAAGGCTACGGTAGAGACAGAAGTTAGTTTGAAGGACATTCTTGAATCAAAGACGAAAACTATTACCGGTGATCTTTTTGTGGAGGTTGCAGGTTGCAACGACTACAAAGATTCAAGACAACCATCATCCTCCCTTGTGAAGGTACAACAAACCATTCCGAGCATATTCCCAGATGCAAAATATGTTGAGTGTTTTAGGAAAGAGTTTGACTCTTGCGTATTCCGAGCCAAACTTTCCACCGATTCCGAGCCAAACTTTCCACCGATTCCGATGCAAACTTGCCACTGATTCCGATCCAAACTTGCCAGTCATTCCGACGCAAGGTTTCCACCCGTTCCGATCCAAACTTTCCAGTTTGAGCGGAAGAGGTCGGTGAATCTGTCAGACTGATCAAAGTTCTCGCGACGCTGGGTAACCGCGGGGTACAACCTTCTGGACTTTTTCCAGGAGGTGGTCCCATTGGCACACACGAGGTTATCCATGCGCAAGATCAAGGACGTTCTGCGTCTGCATTACGAAGCCGGCCTGACACAGCGGGCCATCGCCCGCTCCGTCGGCACGTCACACACCACGGTGGGCGAATTTCTGAGACGCGCCGCTCACGCCGGGTTGTCTTGGCCGCTGCCAGAGAATCTGGACGAAACCCGACTTGAACAGTTGCTCTTTCCGCCAGCGCCAGTCATTCCCGCCGACCAGCGCCCCATGCCCGACTGGGCGACCATCCATCAGGAACTCAAGCGCAAGGGCGTCACCCTGGGGCTGCTCTGGGAGGAATACCAGAACAGCCATCCCGAGGGGTATCGCTACAGCCGTTTCTGCGATCTGTACCGTGAGTGGTCCGGCAAACTGCGTCTGTCGATGCGTCAGGTGCACAAAGCCGGCGAGAAGCTGTTTGTCGACTACACCGGCCAGACCCTGCCGATCGTCGACCGCCGCACCGGCGAGATCCGCGAAGCGCAACTGTTCGTCGCGGCCCTGGGGGCGAGTTCCCAGACGTTTGCCGAAGCCACCTGGACCCAAGGGCTGCCGGACTGGATCGGCTCGCATGTCCGGGCCTTCTCCTTCTACGGCGGAGTGCCCGAGATCGTTGTTCCGGACAACCTGAAAAGCGCCGTCTCCAAACCCTGCCGCTACGAACCGGACATCAACCCCACCTATGCGGAGCTGGCCGCTCACTATGGCTGCGCGGTGATTCCGGCGCGGGTGCGCAAACCCAAAGACAAGGCCAAGGTCGAGGCGGCGGTTCTGGTCGCCGAGCGCTTCATCCTGGCGCGGCTGCGCAACCGTACCTTCTTCAGTCTGGCCGAGGCCAACGCCGCCATTCGGGAGCTGGTGGAGCACCTCAACCGGCGCCCCTTCAAGAAGCTTCCCGGCTGCCGCCAGCAGCTCTTCGACACCCTGGAACGTCCGGCTCTGAATCCTCTGCCGGCGACCCCCTATACGTTCGCCGAATGGCGCCATGCGCGGGTCAACATCGATTACCATGCCGAAGTCGACCACCACTACTACTCGGTCCCGTATGTGCTGGTGAAGCAGCAGCTCGACGTGCGCCTGACGGCGACCACCGTCGAATTTCTGCACAAAGGGCAACGGGTGGCCTCCCATGTCCGCTCCTCTGAGCGCGGTCGCCACACCACTCTCGGCGAGCACATGCCCAAAAGCCACAGGGAGTATGCCGAATGGACGCCGCAGCGCCTGGTTTCCTGGGCGGCCAAAACCGGACCGCACACCGCCGCCTTGGCAGAGAAGATCCTGGCCTCACGGGCCCATCCCCAGCAGGGCTACCGCAGCGTCCTGGGGCTGATCCGGCTGGCCAAGACCTACACGCCCGAGCGCCTGGAGGCGGCCTGCCAGCGGGCCCTGGCAACAAACGCCTGTCGCCTCAAGAGCGTCGCCTCGATCCTCAAAACCGGACTGGACCGCCAGTCGCTCCCCGAGTCCACCGAGTCCCAACTCTCATTGCTGCCGAGTCACGACAACATCCGCGGCGCCGGCTACTACCACTGACCAAGGAGACCACCATGCTCAGCCACCCCACCGACGACAAACTGCGCGCCCTCAAGCTGACCGGCATGCTCAAGGCCCTTCAGGAACAGCGCCTTAGCGAGACCGCCGATGCCTTGAGCTTCGAGGAGCGCCTCGGCCTGCTGGTCGACCGCGAGCAGACCGAGCGCGACAGCCGCCGGCTCACCACTCGCCTGCGCACGGCCCGGCTGCGTCAGAGCGCCTGCATCGAGGACCTCGACTGGAGGGCACCCCGGGGACTCGACCGCGACCTCGTGCTGGCGCTGGCCGGCGGTCGCTACCTCGCCAAGGGCCACAACATTCTCATCACCGGCCCCACCGGCGTCGGCAAGAGCTACCTCGCCTGCGCCTTGGCTCACAAGGCCTGCCGCCTCGGCTGCAAGACCCTCTACCTGCGCCTGCCCCGCTTCCTGGAGGAACTGGCCCTCGCGCGGGCCGACGGCCGCTACCCCAAGATGATGGATAGAGTCGCCAAGACTCAACTGCTCGTCCTCGACGATTGGGGGCTCGCCCCCATGACCGCCGCCGGTTGCCGCGATCTGCTCGAAATCCTCGAGGACCGCCACAATCTGCGTTCGACCCTGATCACCAGCCAGCTTCCGGTCGAAGCCTGGCACGACTACCTCGGGGATCCGACGGTCGCCGACGCCATCCTCGACCGCCTCATCCACAACGCCTACCGGCTCACCTTGAAAGGAGAATCGATGCGCAAACGGCGATCCCAGCTTGACCCGATCGGCAACTTGGCGTAAGACAAAAACTCCAGCGTCGCTACGCTCCGATCACTGGCAACTTTGCCTTGGAACGAGTGGCAACTTTGCGCTGGAACGGCTGGCAACTTTCATCGGAATCCGCAACTCTTATGCGCGCTTTACTATCCCGGTGTTTTTAGACAAGGACAAGGACGGAAAACTAGCATCAGAATCACACCTGAATATCATTTCTAACGCAGATTCTCTCTTGATGGTTGGCATTCCTCAGAACATTAAGGCGAACATGGAGCGTGTGAAAAATAATAGCTTCGGAACTAGCGCATTTGATTTAAAGGTAAATAATGAACTACCCCGCAGCAAGCTACGGGGTATCAACAGCCTACACCCTTAGTAAAAATCGCGCAGCAAGCTGCGGGGAATTGAACCCAACTTTTGATTAAAGTAAACAACGATACGGGAAAAGAATTTCCATTCAAAGTAATTGCTGCCTATGTTGAAAATCAGCCATACGTTTATGGCGACCTAACATCTAAAGGAAATGGATCTTTCACTGTAACGTTATCTGATGTTTCGGTCAGCAGTGCATTAGAGAATGGCACAGCTATGGTTTTAATCCGATAATTTATACCAAGGTGGCGACATGTTTTTAACAATAAACATAACTGATGTTGAAGACGCGCTAACTCTCAAGAACGGACAATTCATTGAGGCAGTGTTTACTCATGCGTTAGAAATCGTAAATGCTGGTGGCCGCATCATCATTCAGAGGGAATACATCAATGCACCTCCAACCCTTCTTGATACCTTCACGACCCAGGCGGATTTGGATGGCTGGAAATCGAGAATTGACGATATTCTTTCATGCCTGGATGAACAGCAATGATCGAAATCGGGTTTGTCAATGATTGTATTTCGGAGCTGCAATCCTGCCTGGATCAAGGACCTATCGTTTTTTATCAGGGGAAGGAGCTTCGCAGCCTCAATGAAGAGGTAGTCGGCCGCATCGGCGGGTTGAGAGTGACCATACGCGCCGACGAACACCCCCCACCCCATTTTCATGTCGAGTATAACGGCGAAAACAATAGCTTCAGCATCGAAGATGGGGCACCTCTTTATCCAAGCAACGGACTGAAACAGTATTTCCGAAACATCAACAAGTGGCACTCTAATAACCGTGCCACCTTGGTTGCTACTTGGAATCGAATGCGGCCGCACAACTGTCCGGTCGGCCCAATCCAGTAGCTTATCTTTATACCCGGGCCAGAACGGCTTTGCCGCAGGCATCGATGGAGGGGTATTCGTCGCTCTCGGTGATCTCGGAAAAGACCCCGTCGTAGGGAGAGCGGGACAGCCGGTGGTATTCGAGAAAATCCGCCGGAAGCGAAGTGGCCCCGGCCTCAACCAAACGGTTGACCACCCAGGCAGCCTCATCCTTGCGGTCGGCAAGCCCGTTCGGTCCCCGGTCGAGGTAGTACATCTCCACATCCAGGCCGGGTCCCGGCCCCTGAACCCAGACGCCCACGGACACGTATTCCGGGACGGTGGCTTGCCGGTCGGCGAGTATCGAGTCGATCATATAGCGCAGTTTCATGACCAGTCCTCCGCGATCCGGAGATGTTCGGCCAGAAGCTGGTCGTCGATCCGGCGGAATCTCTCGGCATTTTTCCGGCGGTAGGCGGTCCAGCGTTGCCAGTCCGCCGCGAGCTCTGGCTCCGAGACCGGCTCGATCATTTCGACATGGTGAATCCGGCCCAGATCGTCGGTCAGCTCGACAATCAGCCAGCCTTCGGCCTCCTTGCCGTCATGTTCGGCCATCAGGGTGTCTTCGACCCGGACATCGACCACTTTGATGGTGTGGGCGTGCTGAAAACCCTCGTCGTAACCGAGCGCCTTCCACAACAGCCAGAAATCGGTGCGCAGATGGTTGCCAGCGGTGTCGAAATGGGGTGCGATCCGGGTGACGGTGAAGCTGTCCACCAGGGTATCCAGAAAGAGATCCCCGGATTCCCTTACGGTCATGCGGCTGCCCCGGTTGTTGAACCAGTGCAGCGCTTCCTGCAGCCGCTGTTTCTCTTGTTCGATAAAGTTTTTCATGGTCATTGTTTGCGTTTGCTCCAGCTTTGAGGAGTATGGACGATGTCCTCCACCTTGCGCCCGTCGGGTAGTTTCTTGATGCCGCGCCGGGTGAAACTCTGGATGATCTCCCGGCGTTCGTTGTCGCTTCTGGCGACGATGAATTCGATGTTGTCCAGCAGCGTCACCGAGTATTTGAAGATGGTCTCGTTACCATGGCGCTGCGAGAACCGCTTCCAGTCGTCGATGCTGGCCCCCCGGTTGCGCTGCACGTAGTCATCAATCACCTTGCCGTAGGCGTCATGGTCATAACTGATAGCGTCCATGCGCCGCAGCATCTGTTTCTTGAAGTAGAGGGCCGGTGAGGCGTCGCTGGCCGGTTGCTTCTTCCTGAATCAGTGAGCTTACAATCGTAATTTCTTGTTTTATCTTTGACAATTAGCTGATTTTGTTGATCTTTTCTGCTATTATAGAGCCGCCTCAAACTTCACCCAAGGAGATTTTTTCGTGACGTTTCCGCGGTTCAACATCGAGCAGTCCGACAGCGAATTCTACACCTCCCAGTCCGGCGTGGCCCTGGTCGGCCTGGCGGTCAACAGGTTCACGTCGTTAAACTCGCGGGTCAACAAGGCGGCGCCCTGCAAGGGCGTTGCCACGGCCGATGTGCTGCGTTGCTATCTCGGCCTGCTCTGCCAGGGCAAGAGCGACTTCGAGGCGATCCGGCCTTTTTTCGAGGATGACGAGTTTTTCGCTGCGGCCCTCGGCGTCAACAAGGTCCCGTCACCGGAGACCCTGCGTCAGCGAATGGATGCCGTCGCCGAGGCGACGATGCGCATTGTCGACTTCTGTACGGTTGAGTTTCTCAAAAAAGCCAAGGCCGAGTTCTCGACGCTTGAGACCGGGCACATGCCGCTGGATTTGGACGTCTTCACCCAGGACAACTCCAACACCAAGAAAGAGGGGGCCTCCTGGACCTACCGCAAGTTCCACGGCTTCGCCCCGATCGCCGCCTGGCTGGGCTTGGAGGGGTGGTGTCTGGAGATCGAGCACCGTCCCGGGTCCCAGCATGCCCAGGAGGGCTTTGTCCCCTTTTTGCTGCGGGCGATTCACAAAAGCCGGCAGTTGACCGAAGCTCCCCTGCTGGTGCGACTGGACAGCGCCCACGATGCCATTGCGACTCTGGTGGCTCTCAAGGAAGAGAAGGTCGACTTCATCGTCAAGTGGAATCCCCGAGGGACCGACGTGCCGGCCAGAGCCAGCGAGGTCTTTGCCCACGGCAAGATGATCAAGCAGGATAAGACCGGCCGCATCGCCATCATGACGGAAACGGTCGAGCGCGCCTTCAAGGATGAGGATGACAAGTACCAGACTCTCAAGGTCCGCCGTGTGCTGCGGGCCACGGAACGCTATTTCGAAAAAGACGGCACCCCGCTGCTGGTCCCGGACATTGAAATCGAGGGCTGGTGGACCAGCCTCTCAAGCGCCAAGGACAAGGTGATCGAACTGTACAAGGGACACGCCCTGTGCGAGCAGTATCACTCCGAGCTTAAAAGCGATATGGATCTGGAACGTCTGCCGTCAGGCAAGTTCGCCACCAACACCCTGGTCATGCACTGTGCCGGGCTGGCCTACAACATTCTGCGGGCTGTGGGCCAGGTCGGCCTGATGACCGGCAAGCAGCGTCGGCGGGCCAAACAACGCCGCCGGCTCAAGACGGTGATTCAGGACCTGGTCTACTTCGCCGGGCGCTTCATCCGCCACGCGCACGCCCTGACGTTGCGCTTCAGTCGGCATGCGCATGATCAGTATGACGCCTTCAGCAGAACCTACCGACGGTTCGCTTATGGCTGACCGGAACCGAGACAATCAGGGCACGGAACAACCCCACCATCAGGTTGGGGTCGCCATCGCTCGCCCTGAAACAGACACAGAGAGGCCGCACCATGTAAAAATCAGCTGAATTGTCAAAGAACAGCTCCGTCAACCTGAAAAAACAATCCGGACGGACGGTGTGACACTCAATAAGGCTCGCGAAAAAGGCCTCGCGAGACAAAAACCAGAGGTACGAACTGCTACATCACTGATTCAGGATTCAGAAAGAGAAGAGTGAGTAAAACAATAATTGCACCTATAATAGTCACTGAGACCAACATAGCGGTGTTGCGGGTAGCATTCATTTAGTTACCCTCGCAACAGTTTTTCTTATGGCACACCGTGATTATTGTTTCAGCCCAGGCTCTACAGTCATAGAGACCAAAAAGGTAAGAAGGCGGAATCATTCTTGCTTTTTGCAAAACGCAAGAATCGTCAACGCACTTCAAGGGGCTTCCACAACTGACATCGTTACCCGGCTTTTCATTCAGGTCAACACCGCCAGGATGCAGGCCAATCCTTTGACCATTAAGGGAAAATGGGGACAGATTTATTTTCTCTCCCCCACCTCCATAAACGACAAACCGCCCGCCGGATTCTACTCCGGTCGGGCGGCTCTGAAAAATTGTCTCGATCTGGTCCTTGCCACGGCACCCCTCCGCTATTGCATGGGAATAGACCTCTCCTAAATACTTGCAAAGACCGCAGGCTGTCAATCATTTTGGCAGGTTCCACGCTCTGCCCGGCCCTCACCTGTGTTTGTTGCCTCAGCCCGCCAGCAGCGGACCAACCACCCGTTCCACCTCCGCCACCGTCACTCCCCGCACCAGCAACCGCTTGTGCCGGGAGGTCTCGCCGGCGAGCAGTTCCACCGCCCCCTTGGCGACGCCGAAGAACTTGGCGAAGTATTCGCAGCAGCACTTGTTGGCGGCACCGTCGACGGGGGGCGAGGTGAGGCGGACTTTCAGTTCCTCCCCCTGGACGCCGGCGATCTGGTTGCGGCTGGCGCGCGGCTGGACCAACAGGGCGATCACCGCGCCGCGCGGGTCGGCGCTCAGCCAGACGGGCATCAGGGTTTTTCGTCCGTCGCCGCCGGGCGTCCGTCGAAGGGGAGGCGTTCTTCGAGCAGGCGGTCGTCACGGGTCTGGTCGGTGAGCGCTACGACGTCGAGGTCGAGCAGGCGCATGTGGCTCTCGACCAGGGTGCGCAGGGAGGTTTCGAAGGAGATCTTCTGCCGCTTCAGGTCCTGGATTTCATTGATCAGCTGGATGCGGCGGTCTTCGGCATCGCGCATGATCCGCTCGGCGCGCAGCTGGGCATCGGCGGTAATGATGTCGGCCTCGCGGCGGGCGTTGGCCTTGAGCTCGTCGGTCACCCGCTGGGTCGTCACCAGCGTCTCCTTCAGCGTCGCCTCGCGCTGGCGCATCTCCTCCAGGCTCGCCCGGGTCCGCGCCAGCTCCTCCTTGGTCTCCTGGTGCTGACGCATGAAGCTCTCCAGCTCGTCGGCGATCATTTCGAGGAAATGATCAACGCCGGCCTTGTCGTAGCCGAAGGGACGGGTTTTGAACTGGTACTGCTGGATGTCGATGGGGGTGATGCGCATGGCGAAGGCCTCGTCAGAAACGGTAGGCAAGCTGGGCGAGCAGTTCGAGCAGCAGCCGGCGCAGCAGGGATATACCGAGCAAAAGGATGATCGGCGAAAAGTCGATACCGCCGAACTGGGACGGGATGTAGCGGCGGATGAAGGCGAGGGGCGGTTCCGTCACCTGGTAGAGGAAGCGTACGATCGGGTTGTAAGGGTCGGGGTTGACCCAGGAGACCAGGGCGCGCCCGATGACGATGAAGGTGTATATCTGGAAGATCAGGCCGATCACCTCGGCCAAGGTCGATAGGAGCACGTTCATTGTCGATTCCTTCCCGGCGATCCGGCCTGGATGGCGAGGTCGCACTGAGCCCCATTTTATAGCCGATGCTGGCTCGAGGTGTCAAACCAAATCCCCGCCGGGGGCCACCCAAGGCTTTGACTTTCCCGCGGAAAACCGCTAAAGTGACGCCCCGGAACGGGTGTTCCGCACACCGCGCACCGCAAATGACATCGATTCGACAAAGGGGAACCAGCATGAAACGGACCAACAACCTGCGAATCCGGGGGCTGACCCCGATTATCGCCCCGGCCGACCTGAAACAGGTCTTTCCGCTTTCCGTCGAAGGGGCGGAGTTTGTTACCAGCGCCCGGCAACAGGTCATCGATATTCTCGCCGGCCGCGACCGCCGCCTGATGGCGGTGGTCGGTCCCTGCTCGATCCATGACGCCCGGGCCGCCCGCGACTACGCCCGCCACCTCGCCGAACTCGGCCGCGAACTGCGAGACCAGCTGCTGCTGGTGATGCGCGTCTACTTCGAAAAGCCACGCACCACCATCGGCTGGAAGGGGCTTATCAACGACCCCGACCTCAACGGTACCTACCAGATCTCCAAGGGGCTCGGCGTCGCCCGTGGCCTCCTCTGTTCGATCACTGAGCTCGGCCTGCCGGTCGCCGGCGAGATGCTCGACCCGGTCACCCCCCACTACCTCGCCGACCTCGTCAGCTGGGGCGCGATCGGCGCCCGCACTACCGAATCCCAGACTCACCGCGAGATGGCCAGCGGCCTCTCCTTCCCGGTCGGTTTCAAGAACGGCACCGACGGCAACCTGCAGATCGCCATCGACGCCATGGGCGCGGCGCGCCACTCGCACAGCTTCCTCGGCATCAACAACGAGGGGCGCAACTCCATCGTCCAGACCACCGGCAACGAGGACGTCCACATCGTCCTGCGCGGCGGCAACGACAAGCCCAACTACTATCCCGAGGACATCGCCCGCACCGAGCAGATGCTCGCCAAGGCCGGCCTCAACCGCGGCATCATGGTCGACTGCAGCCACGCCAACTCCTGCAAGAACCACGAAAAGCAGGAGGAGGTGCTCGGCAGCGTCCTCGAACAGGTCGCCGCCGGCAACCGCTCAATCTGCTCGGTGATGATCGAGAGCAACCTCAAGGCGGGCAACCAGCCGATCCCACAGAACCTGGCCGACCTCAAGTACGGCGTCTCGGTCACCGACAAGTGCGTCGACTGGAAGACCACCGAGCGAATGCTGCGCCACGCCCACGCGGTGCTGAAGAAGTGCGGCGGCCGGCAGCTCTGAAAGAGCAATTTCCAGGTCCTATGGGTCCCATAGGACCTATCGGACCTATAACCTGGACCAAGCCATGACCGAAAACCTCGAAAACAAACCAACACCCACCCCCTGCTGACCGCCGAAAGCGCCGCCGGGAGCGGCGCCCACAGTGGAGTCTGCAGCCCCCGCCGTGCCGGCGGCGGTGACCTGCTGCCCGCCTCCGGCGGGCGGCGGCGCGCAGGCTGGCGAACGCCCCGGCCTGCGGCTCTGGCCCTTTGTCTGCGGCTGGCTCGACACCCCCGCCGGGCCGGTGCCGCAGGTCGAGACGCGGCAGCGCCCTAATGACCTCTTCGGCCGCTGGCAGATGCGCTGGGGCCTGGGGCGCATGCGCTACCGGATCGCGCCCGGCCTCTACGCCATCGGCAACCCGGACAGCGCAGCGCCGGTCCTGGTCACTGCCAACTACAAACTCACCTTCGACAGCCTGCGCCGGGAACTGACCGGCCTCGACGCCTGGATCCTGGTACTGGAAACCTTCGGCATCAACGTCTGGTGCGCCGCCGGCAAGGGGACCTTCGGCACCGACGAAGTCATCCGCCGTCTCCGCGCAAGCGGCCTCGACCAGGTCGTCGCACATCGCACCCTGATCCTCCCCCAACTCGGCGCGCCCGGGGTCGCGGCCCACCAGGTGCGCCGCGAATCGGGTTTTTCGGTCCTCTACGGGCCGGTGCGCGCGGCCGACCTGCCCGCCTTTCTCGCCACCGGGAATCAGGCCACCCCGGCCATGCGCCGGGTCAGCTTCACGACCGCGGAGCGGTTTGCGCTCACCCCGGTGGAGCTGACCTCGATGCTGCGGCCGCTCGGCTGGGGAATTCTCCTGCTGCTCCTCCTCGGCCTCGCCGGGCCGCAACTGCTCCATCCCGGGGCCGCCCTCGGCCGGGGACTGGCCGCCATTGCCGCCGGCCTCGCCGGGGTGGTGACCGGGGCGGTGCTGACGCCGCTACTCCTCCCCTGGCTCCCCCCCCGGGCCTTCGCCGCCAAGGGGGCCATGAGCGGAGGCGTGGTGGCCCTTTTCGGCCTCGCCTGCTCCTGGGAAGGGCTCGGCCCCTGGAACGGCGCCGCCCTGCTGCTGGCGCTGCCGGCCGTCGCCTCCTGGTGCGCCATGAATTTCACCGGTTCCAGCACCTTCACCTCCCCTTCCGGGGTCGAAAAGGAGATGCGCCGCGCTATCCCCCTGCAGGGGCTGGCGGTGCTCGTCGCTGGCGTGTTGTGGATTTACGGGGGGTTCGTCGGGGGATGAAAATGGCGGAGAAACTCGTTTATCTGGAAGGGGTCAGCACCCTCAAACTCGATCGCGAGCGCTGCATCGGCTGTGGTCTTTGCGCCGTCGTCTGCCCCCATGCCGTCTTCCTGGTCGAAGCCGGCAAGGCCGAAATCACCGCCCTCGATCGCTGCATGGAATGCGGCGCCTGCGCCCGCAACTGCCCGGTGACGGCGCTCCAGGTCAAGGCCGGGGTCGGCTGCGCCAGCGCGATCATCCACAGCTGGCTGACCGGCGAGGAACCGTCCTGCGACTGCGGCGGGTCGAGCTGCTGACCCGCGCTTGCCCCTTCAGCCCTGCAGCTGTTTAAGGGTGGTGTCGGCAACGGTCGCCCCGATACTCAGGGACGCGGTCGCGGCCGGGGACGGCGCATTGAGCAGGTGAACCATCCCCTCCCCCTCCAGGATATGAAAGTCGTCGAGCAGGGAACCATCGGCGGCAATCGCCTGGGCGCGGACACCTGCGCCGCCCCGTTCCACATCCTCTTCGCGCAGCGCCGGAATCAGCCGCTGCAGGTCCCGCACAAAGAGCCCCTTGCTGAAGGAACGCTGGAACTCTCCCAGCCCCTTGTCCCAGTAACGCGCCGCCAGGTGCCAGAAACCCGGATAGGTGAAGGTCGCCAGGCTGTCGCGCAGCGACCAGCTGAGGCGGTCGTACCCCTCGCGGCGAAAGGCGAGCACCGCGTTGGGCCCGGCTTCCACCCGGCCGTCGATCATGCGGGTGAAATGGACACCGAGAAAGGGAAACGCCGGGTCGGGAACCGGATAGATGAGGTTGCGTACCAGCGATCTCGCCGCCGGCCGCAGCAGGTAGTATTCGCCGCGAAAGGGGACAATGCGCACGCCGGGGCGAAGACCGGCGAGGACCGCCACCCGGTCGCACTGCAATCCGGCGCAGTTGACGATCTGGCGGGCCAGCACGCTGCCGCCGGGAGTCCCGAGACGGAAATGATCCCCATCCCGGCGGATGCTCTGCACCTCGCTGCAAAGGCGCACCTCCCCGCCCCCCTGCTGCACCCGGCGCGCCAGGGCTTCGGTCACCGCGACATAGTCGACGATTCCGGTCTGGGGGACAAAAAGACCGGCGAGCCCGGCGACCTCCGGTTCATGGTCATGCAGACCGGACTCATCGAGACGCAGGATTCCTTCCAGGCCATTGGCCCGGCCGCGCCGCTCCAGTTCATCGAGGAGGGGAAGCTCTTCCTCGCTGCCGGCAACCACCAGTTTGCCACAGCGCTCGTGGGCTATCCCCTCGGCGGCACAAAAGGCGTAGAGGGCAACCCGTCCGGAGCTGCAATTGGTGGCTTTGAGCGAGCCCGGGCGGTAATAGAGCCCGGAGTGAATGACTCCGCTGTTATGGCCGGTCTGGTGGGCGGCCAGCTGCGGCTCCTTCTCGAGCAGCAGAACCTTCAGGCCCGGCGCCCGTTCCAGGAGAGCCGCCGCCGTCGCGCAGCCGAGGATACCGCCGCCAATCACGACGACATCGGCGATGGCGTCGGCCGGAACGCTATTTTTTGTCACTGTTTTGCACCAGGACCTCGACCTCGAGGCGAACATCGTCGATATTCACCCGTGCCACCTTCCCCCCTTCCCGTTCACAGCGGACCAGCCCGGCATCGACCCAACTGAGCACCTGACTCGTGTTGACCCCAAACTTGGCCGCGGCATCCTCAGCGGCATACCAGGTTTTGACCAGCGACATCGAATCCTCCTTTTTTTCCCCTCGGGTTTGGTCTATTATAACCGCCTGAAACCGCCCTGTCCCGACCGCGGCTTGCCTTTCCGGGACGGACGCCCGCACCGCAGCATTCTGACCCAGTAGCGGCCCAACGAAAATCATGAGACATTCGATCCTGATCATCGATGATTCCCGAACCTCCCGGCTCCAGGTGCGCGAGATCATCGAACCGACAGGGCTTTTTTGCGAGTTCCGCGAGGCTGCCGATGGCCTGGAGGGATTCAAGCAACTCCTCGACCGGCCGGCGGACATTATCCTCTGCGATCTCGAAATGCCGGGCCTGGACGGCGGCAAGTTCCTGCAGCTGCTCGCCGGACGCCAGGAGCTGGCCAACCTGCCGGTCATCATGCTCACCGGCCACGAGGATCAGGAAGCAAAAGTCCGCCTGCTGGGCCAGGGCGCCAGCGACTACGTCACCAAGCCCTTCAATCCGGGTGAGCTCCTCGCCCGGGTCAAGGTCCAGCTCAAAATCAAGACCCTCCAGGACAGCCTGCGGGAAAGCAACCTGCGCCTGAAGGAGCTGGCCGCCACCGACCCGCTGACCGGGCTCGCCAATCGCCGCACCCTGATGAGTACCCTGGAACGGGAATTCCGCCGCAGCCAGCGCAACGGCGCGCCCCTGTCGCTGCTGATGGTGGATATCGACCACTTCAAACAGGTCAACGACCGCTACGGCCACCAGCAGGGGGACGCAGTGCTGACGACGGTGGCCGGAATCCTGCGCCGCCACCTGCGCCCCTACGACCTCGCGGCCCGCTTTGGCGGCGAGGAATTCAGCCTGGTCCTTCCCGAGACCGGTCTCGACGAAGCGGTCAGGGTCGGAGAGCGGATTCGGTTGGCGGTAGCCGGTCAGGCCTTTCCCGGCCCCCTCGTCGACCTGGAACTGACGGTGAGCCTCGGGGCGGCGGTCTTCCCGGCCCCCGGCATTGGCAGCGACGAGGATCTGATCCGGGTGGCCGATCATGCGCTCTACCAGGCCAAAGACTCCGGGCGCAATCGCCTGCAGGCTGCCGGTAACGGAACCGACTCCCTCCCCGTCCCCTTCGCCCCCTGATACTGGTTCCGGATGCCCCCCACAACCCTCTGGTCGGATCGATGAAAAAATTCTGCGTCCAGCTCACCGGCCACAACTATCTCCTCCCCTACGACGGCGAGCCGCGCAAGATGGGGTTCCGGGCGACCCGGATCGTCCGTGCCAACAGCCCCGAGGAGGCCGGCGTCCTCGCCCTGCGCAGCCTGGTCCGCGATCCCCGGCTGGTCAATGACCTGCTCAACGGGCGCCAGGACCCCTCGACGCTGGCGATCGACTCCATCCAGCGGCTCGGCCTTTTCAAAGGGTGGTCAACGGCCGGAAAGGGACTCGATTTTTTCTTCGAGGATCTGCCGGGAGATACGTCGTCCCGCGAAGAGACGTCATGAAATCATCCAAAACCAATTCAAGGCTCGTCTACAGCAGTGAGCAGGGACGGATCTGCCCCGCCTGCGAAAAACCCGCTGCGGCCTGCAGCTGCTCCCGCACCCCGGAGCCCCCCCGGGGGAATGGCGCGGTCCGGGTCGGTCGCGAAACCAAGGGGCGCAAGGGGAAGGGGGTGACCACCATCTCCGGACTCCCCCTCGATGAGGCGGGATTGGACAAGCTCGCCTCGGAACTGAAAAAGCGCTGCGGGTGCGGCGGGACGGTCAGGGATGGGGTAATCGAGATCCAGGGTGACCAGCGCGAACTGCTGCTGGCGGAGCTGCTCAGCCGCGGCTGGAGCGCCAAAAAGAGCGGCGGCTGAAGCGTCGCCAAATTTTGACCTGACAGGAAAGGGGCGTCCCGGCGGGGACGCCCCTTTCCTGTTGCAGCGGCCATCGCCTCACTCCCGCGCGAGGCGGATATCGTCGTACCAGGCCCGGACCGCATCACCGGTGTTGTCGGTATCGGTCATCAGGGCAATCGCGCCGACCGCCGGGGGATCGCTGCCGAAGGCGCGGCGGTAGTCGGCGACGACGTTGCGCCGCTCTTCCACCCACTCGCCGACGCGCTCCGGTCCGCTCTCAACGGCAATCATCATCGCATTGGCGGTAAAGGGGTTGGGCAGGAGGGCTTCCTTGGGAAGCTTGTTGGCCCAGATGTAGTTGAGAGACCTGGTTTTCGGAAAGAACCAGCTCGGGAAGACGACGTAAAGCCGCGCCGGATAGTCGTCGCCGCCCTTGTGGCGGGCGTCGCCGGCAGCGAGCACCTTCTCCACCTTCCAGCGCCAGGCGAGGACCGGCCAGTTCTGGGGATCGTACTCGATCTTGTAGACCAGACCCGAGGCGGCGGCGCGGCTGTCGGCGGCGAGGACATGTCCGCCCCCGTCGGCCACCACCCGGTAGCTCGTTTCGCCGGCGAAGGATTTCTGCCTCCAGCCCGGCGCGAGGCCGTGCTCGAAATCGTCGATGGACCGGACATCGCTGCCGGCGCCGACACTCCCGGACAGCAGCCCGAACCAGAGCGTCAGTAACAGCATCCTTCTCCCCACACATCCCCTCAAGCCAGAAAATCCCGGGGTTTGCGACTCTCCGCTTCATTGACAACGCGGATGGCGCTGCGCCCGTCAAGGGGGCAGCGAGTTTCGCAGATGCCACAGCCGATACAGCGCTCCTTAACTACCCGCGGCAACTTCAAAAGCCGCGGCTCACTGCCGACCAGCACCTGCCGCTCCGTGAAGACAATCGCTTTTTCTCCGGTTGGGCAGTGTTCCTCGCAGACCAGACATTCCTCGCCACGGGCAAAGGGAAGGCAGCGGTCCTTGTCGAAGACGGCGATACCGATCACCGTCTTGCGCTTCTTCTCCAGCGGCAGGAATTCGATAGCCCCGGTCGGACAGACCTGACCGCACAGGGTGCAATTGTATTCGCAGTAGCCGATACGCGGCACCACCAGCGGCGACCAGAGTCCCGCGCCGCCGGCCTCGAACAGGGCCGGATGGAGGGCGCCGCCAATGCAGACCTTCATGCACTCGCCGCAGCGGATACAGCGTTGCAGAAACTCCTGCTCGGCCCGGGCCCCGGGGGGGCGTAGCAGGAAGGAATGTTGCCGATCCAGCGCCGGGGCCACCCTACTGACCGGAGCCAGGATCGCACCGGCCGCCAGGGAGGTCAGAATTCCGCGCCGCTTCAGGTCGATCTCGCCCCCTTCAGGCGGCCGCCGAAAACCGAAATTGACCCGGGTCTCCGGGCAGTAATCCTCGCAATCGAAACAGACCAGACACTCCTCCTGACGCCAACCCTTTCCGCTGACCGCCCCACTACGACAGGCATTGCTGCAGACGCGGCAGTCGGGACAGAGGCCGGAGGGAGTACGCTGCAGCAGCGCATAGCGGCTGCAGATTCCGAGCAGGGCGCCAAGGGGGCAGAGGTTTTTGCACCAGAAGCGCCGCTCCACTTTCTCCAGCAGCAGAATGGCGAAAAAGACCAGGCAGGTGAAGAGGGCCAGGCGAAAGGCCGGGGGATGAAACGCCAGGATATGGTCCCGTGAAAATGGATAGATTGCATCGAGACCGGAGGAGACCAGGGGGACCCGATGGGAATAGAAAAAGTCGAAAAGGGCGTTGGCGACCAGGTTGACGGCCGGATAGATGGCGAGGGTCAGGGTGCGCAGGAAGATGGCGAGCGGGTCGAACAGGCCGATCACCTGGAGCCCGCCCAGGGCCGCCATCAGCAACAGCAGCAGGAGGTAGAACTTGACCCGCCGCCAGGCCGGGCGCACCGGTCCGCCGCCGCGACCGACCAGCCGGCCGAGACCGTCGAGGGAGGTTCCCAGGGGGCAGAGCCAGCCGCAGAAAAACCGGCCGAACAGGACGGTCAGCGCGACCAGCAGCAGGGCCGGCCAGAGCAGGCCCCAGACGAAGGAGCCGGGGGCAAAGGCTACCGCCAGCGCGGCCAGCGGATCGAGACGAAACAAAAGGCCGACCGGATAGGGGAGCAGGTCCTGGCCCCGGTACTCGGTCTGGACAAAGAGCCAGAGGACGCCGCACAGGGCGAGAATCTGCACCAGGATGCGAATTTTATGGAGAGGAATTTTTCGTGGCACGCTACTCGGCTTTCGCCCCCTTGACCGGGAAAATTTCAGCGTTTCCTCCCGTCAGCACCAGCGAGGGTCCGGCGCCGCTGTCGAGACCGGGAGATGGGGCTAAACCATCTTTACCTGTTTGAGGTCCATCACCCCGAGCCCCCGCTGTGCTGCGGCGACGATGGTGGCAATCTCCTCCGGGCGCCGGCCGAGCAGAGTGGCACCAAAGGCGTCGGCGGCGACGATATCCGCCGAAGCGACCAGGGTGTCAAGAACCCTGACATCCTCCAGCCGCCCCCCCTGGGGACCATTGGCAACCAGAACCCGGGTGGCATCGATCAGGGTCAGATCGGCATGCACCACGCAGTTGATGTCGACCAGGGCTTCGGCAATATCGCGATGCAATTGGCCGCGATTGCCGCCCAGTACCCCCATCAGGTTCTTCATCCCCAGGGTCACGGTGGAGATCGAATGGTGCTTGGCAATCGGCAGGTTGATGAGACGATCAGCTTCCAGCGCTGGTCGGTAAAAGGACCAGCGAGAGAGGTGTACCCCCTTCTCGATGTCGATCTCCTGAAAGGCGCGGCGATCGATATGTTCGATCCGCACCCGGTCGGAAGCGAGGCTCTCGATGGCGGTCTGGATGCCGCTCTCCACATAGCAGCGACGTGGATCATTGCAGGTGCGATCGAACACCGTGACCTGCCGGGCGCCGGCTTCCAGGCAAAGCTCGGCGACGGTCTTCACCACCAGGGGGTGGGTATTGGCAGCCAGTTCGACAGTGCGATCCCAGCCGATATTCGGCTTGAGGACCACCGTCTCCCCCGCCTTGACAAAGTGGCCGATTCCGCCAAGGGCCCCCAGCGTTTCCCGCACCAGGGTCGGGATATCGCTGCCGCGCCGCACCGCCAGTTCAGGCGCCGGAGAGCCGGCCAGGGCGTTGACCGGGCGCAGGGTCAGAATCGGCACGGCGCCGGCGGCCAGGCCGCAGGCCGTCGTCTGCAGCAGGGCGCGAATGAAGCGCCGCCGGTCCCGGTCGACAGGACGGTTGCTGGAGAGACTGTGCATCAGATCAGCCGATTATCCTTGAGGAAACTGCGCGCCACCTCGCGGACCTTGCCGGAGGCGGCCTGTGCCTCAAGCCGCTTCATGGTGGCACCGTCAATGGTCCCCCCCAGCTTGTTGATCAGTCGGGTCAGGGCCGGAAACTTTTTCAGGGTATCCTTGCGCACCACCGGCGCCGCTTCGGCGGGGATGGCGGTCGTCACGGCGCCCGGCTCGTCAAAACCGAAGGGCTGCAGCCAGATCAGGTTGAGATCCTGGTTGTAACGGGTCTTGACCACCTCGAACAAGGCTTTCGGATCGGCGATCGCCTCTCCGTGGAGGACGTTCAGCTGTCCAGCGCCGGTATATTCGACCGAGATGTCGAGTTCGGCCTTGAGTAAGGCCTCGTGCGCGGCCTGCGGGGAGGCGACGCGGATCACCTTGACGGTGGTGCCGGTCCGCTCGCCGATCAGCAGGGCGATGATTTCGGCGAGAAGGTCCTGCTGAACCGTCCCCGTTGAAGCGATCACCAGGGTCTTGCCGACACAGCCTTGGGCCGACGGGACCGGGACCGTCAAAGAGACCGCCAGGGCGAGGGTCAGAAACAGAAGCAGGGAACGAAGAATCTTTTGCGGCATGGATAACTCCTTGTTGCAGAAATTTACCAGGAAAGACCGGCCGGGGCGGCCAATGGGTCGGGAGCCGTCACCGCGCCCAGTGTAGCATCGTAACGACGATCGAAGAAGCGGGCGGCGATAGCCGCCGGGTCGGTTGCTCCCCACCAGTTGCGGGGGAAACTCAGATCCTGGCGCTGCTCGGCGCCCAGTTTAACATGATAACTGCGATTGCCGGCAAGGTCGTTGTCACGGAACTGCACCCCGTTGGCACAGCGGGTGACGGCAAAAATACCGACATCGTTGGCATCGATCCGGTTGTGGTGGACCGTGCCGGTCGAACGCCGTTCTTCATAGCGAATCCCGTAGGTATTGTGGTGAATATCATTGCCGGCCACTTCGATGTTGACCGTGGAGAAACGCACGCCGTCGACATTGTAACGGAACTCCGAGTTTACGATGCGGGCCTTGCAAAAATGGACCTGAACACCGCTGTAGGCATATTCCGAAATGATATGCTCCAGCTCGGCGCTGCGGGCAAAGTCGCAATAGATGAATTTCCAGTCGGCCGGCGCCGGCCGGGCCGCACCGCTGGTGAAGAGGATCGGGTGCCGCGCGGTGCCGACCGCACTGAGAGCCCCCTCGACCCGCAGCTCGCTGTCCCCGATCCCATCCTGGTCCATATCGTAGGGGAGGAATACCACTCGCGTTCCCGGGGTAATTTCCAGAGCGCCTTCCTTGCGGACGGTGACCACGCCACGGATGCGAACTTCACCACTCCAGCGCTCCGTCCCGCTGATGACGGCGTCCCCCAATTCCAGGACCGGGCGCGGCCCGAGACACCCTGTCAAAAACATCAGAAGGAGAAAGGGGATCCCGAGTCGGCTAATGATAGTGGGCATCATCGACTGCCGGCGGCGCCTCGGTTGCCACCGGTCCATGCTGCTCTTCATAGCGCCGCAGATTTTCCTGCAGCGCACCGATCAGCCGCCTTAGGTGGCGCGGTGAGGTAATAATCCGGCTGCGCACCTTGGCTTTGGGCAGCTGCGGCTGGACATAAATGAAATCGATGGTGAACTCGGTTTCGGTGTGGTTGACCAGCGCCAGGTTGGAGTAGACCCCCTGGGCCGTCTCGTCATCGAGCTGGATTTCCAGTTTTACCGCAGCTGCTTTTTTGTCTGCCACAGGAACCTCCTTGGATTATTGCAGGGCAATCGGTTCGACCCGGATATTTAGCCCTTCGCGGGTCTCCCCCGCTGTGACCTCGATCCCGTGGTCGGCACGGCCTTCATACATGCCGAAGAGCTCACCGGGGGCGGGAGAGTCGCCGTATTCCTGGCGCGCTCCGACATAATAGGTGCCGGCGCCGGCGAGTTGGAGCGCGTAGGCGCCATCCGCCGCGGTGGGAGGAGAAACCGCCGCCGGCCGCTGGTGCCCGATCACCCGGTCGGTATAGGCAAAGACGTGGACGCCAGCCACCGGCCGGCCTTCCCGATCGAGGACCCTGCCACTCAGCAGCGGTCCGCCGCTGTGGCCGAAGGTCTCATTGGCGCTGTTCCCCTTGACCTTCATGATCACCGGCAGTACAACCCGCAGCGTCCGGCCGGCCCGGGCCTCGATCGGATTGCCCGCAAAAACGCCGAGGAAATCCCCCTCAAGGATCGGCCCGACCCGGCCGCCACTGGCGCGCTTGCGCACCACCAGGTAATAACTGCTCTCCGGCAGGCCATCGAATGCGAACCCGCCGTCTTTCCCGGTCGGCGGCGCCATCCGGTAACCCTGCCCCTTGAGATCTTCGGCAGGGTCCAGGTAGAGTGAGACATAGGCATCCGCCAGTGGTTCGCCCCGATACAGTACCTGGCCGACGATCGCGGCGCTGTACGGATCGTCGTAGGGGGTAGTCGTGGGCGGGCTCACCGCCACCGCCTGCAGGCCCGCCCACACCGGCTCGCTACCAACGGCCAGCGGGTTGCGTCCGCAGAAGGCGAAGTAGTCCCCGGCGCTGCTGCGCGCAAAGAGGGCATAATCGCCGGGAGGAAGCTCCAGGTGGAAAAGGCCGTCGTCAGCGGTAGGCGGGCTCACCGCCAGCGGGGTGAGGCTCGGGTCGAGATCCCGATAGGCCGTAACCGTCATCCCGGCCAGGGGCTGATCGTCCAGAACCACCCGGCCGTCAACCGCCGTCCCCCAGCCGAGCCCGGGCCAGAGCAAGAAGATACCCAACAGGAGGTATTTCACCGCCCTGCCTCGACTGGCCCGACTCCGACCACCGGCGCCGTGAGCCAGGGCGCATAGCGGATAATGTCGAGGGTGTAGCTTTCCGGTCCAAAATCTTCGTAGGTCACGGTCGGCAGGTCGTTGCGGTCGTAAAAGATCTTCAGGTTGGCCTCCGTCCCGTCCCGCTCCATGCGGGCGGTATCTTCCCCCCACCAGTTTTCGCTGACATCCACCGTATCCGGGAAGGTGGTCGGAGCTTTCGCCAGCAGGGGATTCTGACTCTTGGCCTGGGCGGACTGCTTGGCCATCAGGCTCTTGGAGCCGGAGCGTTTTTCCCAGTCGGCACTCTGGTAAATCCCGAGCTTTACGGCTACCCGATTACCGAGAAAATTATTGTTCCGGACTTCCGGGTAGGAGGAATAGTCGCAGAAGATGGCGAGTTCGCTCTTCTCGATCCGATTATTGCGGATCACCGGGTTCGACTTGCGATTGTTGTAGATCGCCGTATCGTTTCCCTGAAACAGGTTATGTGAAACCAGCGGGGATCCGAACTGGTCGTTGTGAATTGCCGTTTTGTTGTCGGTGAAGAGATTGTTCTCCACCGCCGGATAGGCAAAGGAAAAATCGACCAGCGCGATTTCATTGCGGGCAAAGGTATTGCCGGAAATTTGCGGGGAATTCTGGGTCTGGTTGCAGTAAATGGCCAGCTTGTTGTCGGTAAAGGTATTGTCCAGCACGCTGTCGTTGTAGCGCTGCAGCAGGGCAATCCCCTGAACATTCCGCTCAAATCGGTTGTTCTGGATGGTCCCCCGGCTGTTGTGGGAGGCCATGATCGCGGACTTGGTCTGGCCGCGGAAGAGATTGCCGCGGATAGTGGCGTTCGATTTCATTTCGTTGGCAACTGCCAGCCCGTTCCCTTCGAAGGTGCAGTTTTCAATCAGCGGATCCGATTCACGTACCAATTGGATCGCCGTTTCACAATTGCGGAAGGTGCAATTGCGTACGCTAAAGTGGGCGGCGATGCTCTTGATGGCGGCCTCGGCACCGCTGAACTCGGCATAGTCGAAGCTGCTCGGCCCGGTCGGTTCAGCCAGATCGATCCCCTGCCATCCGGGAGGGGAGGCAAAGACCACCGGTTGCTGCCGGGTGCCGGCCACCTGAAGCTGTCCCGCCACCGAAATCCAAATCGCGGGGTTGGCGGGGCGGACGACGGTCCCGGCGGCAATAACCAGAGTCGCCCCCGGCTCCACCCGTACCGGGTCGTCGAGGGTGACCTCGCCGTGCCAGCGAACGACGCCTGTCAGCACCTGGGTCGCGGCATCCGCCGGGATTGCCGGCAGCAGGGCCAGCAGGAAGACCAGGCTAGCGAGGCAGAGCATTTTCCACATGAATGATGATCTCCTCTGCGCCCTTTTCTCCATCCAGAGTCAACGAATGGTCAGGGCGCTGTTGGTATTTCCCATAAAGTTCGCCGTCGCTCGCCGGTCCACCGAAGGCTTCCCGGGCAAGCAGGTAGTAGGGACCGGTTCCCGGCAGCGCGAGCTCGAACCGACCGTCCGGCCCGCTCGGGGAGGAAAAATAATCGGGGGTTCCGGTCATCTCCGGCGTGGTGTAGGCAAAGACATGCAGTCCGGCAGCAGGCTTGCCGTCCGGCCCGAGAATTATTCCGCGAGCTCCACGAAAGGGGAGTTTCGGCCCCTCTTCGAGCATGGAGAGGCGGGTGATGGTTTCGAGCTGGATGTCGCGGACCTGACCGGCCTCGACACGCACCGGGTTGCCGTAGTAGGCGTTGAAAAAGTCGCCGGTCTCAATCGGGCCGAAGCGCCCCCCTTTGGCACGCTTGCGGGCCAGCAGCCAATAGTCCCCGGGCGGGAGGCGCAGGCGGAAATGTCCCTTTTCGACAGGCAGGATGGTGTAGCCGGGTCCCTTGAAGCCATCCTCGGGGTCCTTGTAGACATAGAGATAGACCCGCTCCAGAGGCTCCCCCTGGTAGCTGATATCCCCCTCGATGCCGGTATAGGGGGCGTTTTTGGGCGGTGCCTCCCTCGGGATTTTGATCAGGTTGAAGCCGACATTGGTATAGCCCTCGGCGCGCACCTGTACCGGGCTGCCGCTGTAATAGCAGAAATGGTCACCGGGATGGGGTTTGCCGGTGAAATCCCGGGCAGTAAGGAAGTAACTGCCGGGGGGGAGGTCGAGGCGGTAAGTGCCGTCGAGCGCCGTTGCCGCCGCCTGCGCCACCGGCCGGTCGGCCGCCATCTCGTTCAGGCTGCGGTAGGCACGAATCGTGATCCCCGGGACCAGTTCGGTGCGCCAGGCGACCCGCCCCTGGATTCCGGATCCGGCCCAGACCGGGGTTACAATGGCGACCAGCAGCAGTAGTGTCCAAAGCCGGATCATGGTTGCTCCGTCGCCGGTGCGCTGCGCCAGGGGGCAAAGCGGACCAGGTCGAGGGGGTAGTCTTTCCCCCCTTCCGTAAAGGTCGGGGTGTCCCGGCCATCCTGAATGAAGGTGGGATTGCCGTCACTAGCGAGCCGCTGCAGTTCGGCGGTTCCGGCCACTCCCCACCAGTTGTTCCTGGCATCGACCACGCCGTCGAGAGTCCGGGCGCGCCGCTGCTCCTCGCTCACCTCTCCCCGCGGCGCCTGCCCGAAAGCGCCGCGCCCGGCCACCTCGGCGGCCCGGGCTGCACTCCCCTTTTCTGCCTCCCAGCGGGACGATTGGTATTCGAGAAGCAGGGCAGTGGCATTGGCGGAAAAATCGTTGTCATGCAACTGCGGATAGCAGGAATAAGCGAGAGAGACCGCGATGCGGTTCCCCTTCAGTCGATTACCGACCACCTCCGGGTCGGAGCGCCGGTAGAGGCGGATGCCGGTATCGTTGCCGGTCAGGACGTTGCTGACCAGCTGCGGCCGGGCGGCACGGTCCACCAGGATCCCGATGGTATTTCCCTCGAAGCGGTTCCCTTCCACCCGCGGATCGCTGCCGAAATTGGCCACCATCAGGCCGGTCGCATTCATCTCGAAACGGTTCTTGCGAAAGGCGGCAGGGTTGGCGCGGAAGATATAGGCACCGAATTTTCCGTTGCTGCGAAACAGGTTCTCCTCGACTTCCGGCACCGCCTCGTCCTTGATGAAAAGACCGACCTTGCGGTTCCCCTCGAAGCGACAGCCGCTCACCCGTGCCGCGCATTTCTGGCGCAGCTCCATGCCGACCTCGTTGTCGCGCAGCTCCAGCTCTTCAAGGCGCGGACTGCCACCGATCGCCATGATCCCGGTTCTGGCACCACTGATCCGGCAGTTGCGCAGGATTGTGGTCCCGTCGCACCCCTTGAGCATGACCCCCTCCCAGTCCCCGTCGAATACGGCCTGCTCCGCAACCAGCCGGCCGGCGACTTCCAGCCGTCCGCCACGGAAATTCACCCGGGTGCCGGGGGCCAGGATCAGTTCGGCACCAGGCTCGACCCGGACCGTTTCGTCGATTTGCACGCTACCGCTCCAGTGCACCGTGCCGACGAGGCTGCCGGCACGGCCGACTGTCGGAAGCATCAGCAAGGCCAGGGCAATCAACAGAATCCGGCCCATCACCAGACCTCGCGCAGGACCAGAGCACCGAGATCCTGCTCCCGGTCGGCAACGACGTCGACCCCGTGGTCGGGACGACCGTCGAAGGTCCCGACCCACTCCCCGGGCTCGAGGGGGCCGCCGAAAGTGCTGCGGGCGCCGACAAAATAACTGCCACCGCTGCCGAGGTAGAGGTTAAAGCGGCCGTCGCTGCCGGTCGGATCGCTGATATAGGTCGGTTTGCCGATCATGCGACTGTCGAGGTAGGCGAAGACATAGATCCCTTTAAGGGGATGGCCATCCTGGTCAACGGCTTGACCGCTGAGAGCGGTAGCAGTGGCAGCGAATTTCCCGGCGGCGTGACGCTGCCGGAACTGTTCCGCATCGACCGGGGTGAGGGGGAAATCGCCGAGGTCAAGTTCCTGGCCGTGTGCCACACTGACCGGATTGCCGGCGAAACTGCCATTGAGATCGCCGGGACTCGGCTCGCCGAGCCGGGAACCGTCGGCCCGCTTGCGCGCTGCCAGATAATAACGGCCGGCCGGTACCTTGATCTGAAACCGGCCATCGGCCTCCGTCTGCACCGCCTCACCATAGGAGGGGCCCATCAGCCCCGCCGCAGATTCGGTATAGAGATAGACGTAAGCGCGGGCGAGGGGCAAACCGGCAGCCGTAACCCGGCCGCGCAGGACGGTCCCCGGATCAGCAACCAGCGCACCATCGCGGCCCATTTCGCGCAGGCTGAAAGCCGGCACCTGGCGCATCTGGTTTTCGACCTCGAGGGGATTGGCCGGGCATTCGGCCATCAGCATCTGCGGGTGCCCACCCCCCTCCTCCCGTTTCTTGGCGATCACAAAGTAGCGGCCGGTGGGGAGTGAGAGCCGATAACGCCCTGCGTCATCGGTGCTGGCCACGCTGAAGGGGAGAGTGGCACGATCTTTTTCCGCTTTGAGGTAGACCTCGACCTGGGCACCGGCCAGAGGCCGGTCACCGAACAGGATGGTCCCTTCCAGCCCGCTCTCGCCTCCCCTGGGGCAGCCGCTAAGAGACAGAATCAGGAGCAGGCCGATGGCCGCAAAACAGAATCGCTTCATCGAGAAATTCCTCGGCGGATCCTGCCCTCGCTCAGCACCGTCGCCAGCGCTGCCAGGTAGATCAGTTCTCCGCCAAGCAGGGTCAGAGTAAAGCCGAAGTTCATGGCCGCCACGACCGCGAGCAGCGCTCCGAGAACACTGGTGGCACTGTTCACCCCCCAGGCCCAGGGGACGGCTGAACCATCCTGATGAAAGTGCCGCATCCCGAGGGGGAGCGGCATGCCAAGCAAAAGGCCGAGGGGAATGAGAAGCACCCCGGCGAGCAGGCAACGCCCCAGGACCGGGAGCCCCATCAGCGGCTCGAGAAGGGACGGCAGAACGAATATGTAGATATTGAGCAGCAAAACCAGTGCCAACAATACTATCTTCAACGCCCGGCGCTCACGACCCGGCACTACCCGGTCGGCGAGCAGGCTGCCGATGCCCGAGAAAAAGAGGAGGGCGCAGAGGATTACCGCCAGGGAATAAATCGGCGGGCCAAGGAAGAGAATAAAGCGCCGCATCAACCCGATCTCCACCAGCATGAAACCGAGGCCGAGGGCGGCAAAATAGAAGAGTCGTCGCGACGCCCCGGGCATCCGCAGCTGGCTGCGCCGCCATACCAGGAGCGGGAGGAGCAGGAAGAGGGCGACGAAGCCGCTCACCACCAAAAGCAGATTGCGCAGGGTGAGAACCGCACGATCCTCGAACTGACTCTCCTGCGGAAAAGTGAATAACCTTAAGAAATCTATGGGTTTGAACATGTAATAAAAAAAGGGGCGATCATCACTGGTCGGGCGGATATCGAAGGGGAACTCCAGATAAAAGGCCTCACTGCCGCCGGAGGCGATCAGGCGCGGAAAGGGTCCACTACCCTCGCGCTGGTCGGGGAGATAGACCACGCTGAACTCCAGGTCCGCAGCCAGGGTCCGGAGCCGGGCGATCTCGGCGGGGCTGAAGGGGGTGCGCTTGAGCATGAAATTGGCCAGGCCCCGCTCCTTGATCACGGCGATATGCGCCCCCGGGTCCGCCACCCCTGCCGCCTTGAGCTGGTTGAGCCCGAGGGAGACCAGCCGCAGGGTCTCCCGTTCGAAAATGAAGCGGGAAATTGTCAGAATCCCGTCAGGGCGCAGATGCTCCCAGTAATCACGAAAAGCCTCGGCCGTATAAAGATTGTTTTCCGACAGGGTAAAGGCCCCGGCCGCCGGCGCCATGCGACCGAAGACCGCCGAGGCCTGGATAATGTCGTAACGCTGCCGGGAGCGACGGACGAAGCTCCGTCCTTCGTCGACCGCCAGGGTAACTTCCGGCCGTCGGTAAAGGGCCCCGGTGAAGGGGGCGAATTCCTCGTTGACGGCGCGGACGATCAGCGGGTTCACCTCCACCGCGGTGACCTGGGGCGAGCCCATGGCCAGGGCGGTGAGGACGTCCTTGCCGCCACCAGGGCCGATAACAAGAGCGCTCGGCGCTTTTTTGAGCGCATAGGGGAGAGCGATGACGTTGGCGCGGAAAAAGTCGAGGGTGCGCTCCCCTTCCCAGCGGTACATGGTGGTGTAGCCGGTATCGTCGACCACCATGCCGAGTTGCTCGGGAATCTTTCCGCGGTAGGTGCGCGACAATCCCCAGGCCTGGTCCATCTCCTGGCTCTGGGAGGGATAGACCGCCACCCGGGAGAAGGAGTTCCAGGCACTCCAGAGCAGGTTCGGTTCATAGCGGCCACGGGCGAAGCGGATGTCCGCGTAACCGTTGACGACATTGCCGACCCCGGCCAGGGCCAGGATCACCCCGATGACCAGCACGCCCCAGCGCTGCACCGGGGGGGCTTGCGGCGGCAGCAGCAGCCAGGCGGCGAGCAGTCCGAACAGGGCGATGGCGAGAATGGCGGTAATCCCGCCGAGGAGTTTGAGCAGCAGGATGATGAGCAGGCACCCGCTGCCGGCGCCGAGCAGATCCCAGAAGTAAAGGCGATTGATCTGGGGGAGATGCCGGGAAAGGAGCAGGGTCAAAGTCAGCCCGCTGCAGAAGAACGGCAGGGCGGTGAGCAGGTAAAGAACAGCGAGAACGGCGAGGAGGCTGCCGGGAATGCCGCGATCATAAAAGCCTTGCTGGAAGGGCTGGTAGAAGGGTTGATGAAAGAAGGCCAGGACGCGAAAGCCGAACTGGGGTTGCAGCCGGAAGAGGACGAAAAGGGCAAAAAAGAGGGCGACGCTGAGGGCAAAGAGGCCGGCCCAGCGGGCGGTCAGAAGCCCGGTTCGCTCCGGCGGGAACCAGCCGGGACGCAGATAGACGACCAGGGCCGAAACCCCCATGCCGAAGAGGGCCAGGGAGATCGCCATGGAGGCAAAATGGTACCACATGAGGACGGAAAAGATCCGGGTCAGGACCAGTTCATACATCAGGGTTGCCAGGCACAACACAAAGACCCCGGCGTAGATGCGCCGGGTCGGTGGCGAAAGGACCGTCATCGCAACTGCTCCTCACCCCGTCCCCGCAGGGAGAGGGCGTGAACCTGGTGGTCGCGGGACCCGAAGATCAGCCGCCCCCCGACCGGCAGGGGCGTCCCCTGGATTTCGCCACCGACGGCATAGGTCGCCAGACGTTCACCGCTGTCGGCTCCGACCACATGCAGCAGGCCGTTATTGTCCCCGAAGAAGACGCGACCATCCCAGAGTTTCGGCGTGGCGTATATCGGTCCCGCCCCAAAGAGGCGCCAGATGGTGGCCCCGGTGGCCGCGTCGAGCTTCCAGAGCTCGCCGGCGGCGGTCGGCACGAAGAGGGCCCCGGCGGCGTAGACCGGCGCCCCGTAGTAGCAAGGGGCGCCAAGATCGCGCTGCCAGCGCTTGCTCCCATCGGCGGCAAAGGCGACCAGAAGGCCGGCCTTGTCAAGAACAACGGGGCCTTCCGGGGTCAGCGCCGGAGCGGCGAGCAGCGGCGCCGGCAATTGCTGTTGCCAGAGCAGGTTACCGGCGAGGTCGAGAACACTGAGACGACCGCTGCCGCTGGTCTGGAAAATCCGGCTGCCATCGCTGGCCGGGGTCGCGCGCAGTGGCAGACCGGCAAAAAAGCTCCACTGCAACTCTCCGTTCCCGGCGTTGAGCGCATAGAGATTGCCGTTCCAGGCCGGCACCAGGACGAGGTCACCGAGGGGCAGGATACCGCCCTGGCGGTGATCGTCCGCCGGCGAGGGGGGGTAGCCGAAGCGCCAGACCAGGGCGCCGTCCCCGGCAGAGAGGGCGTAGACCTGGCGCCCCCAGCTCTGAAAATAGACCTGTCCGCCGGCCCCCGCCGGTGTTGCGTCAACGACGTCGCCGACCGCCACTTCCCAGCGCACCTCACCCTGCTGGTCGAAAGCCCGGAGCGATCCGTCCCAGGAAGCGGTCAGCACCAGGTCACCGGCGACGGCCGGGCCGGCGTCGACAAAGCCATTGGTCGCAAAGGACCAGGCCGGCGTCAGGCCGGCCAAATCGTCCCGCGGCCCGGTGCCGGTGATCCACGCGGCCGCCGGATCGATCGTGACGACGCCAAGGCCGGGATCGCGCTTCCGGTCGTAGACGGTCGCCGCCGCCGCTTGCGGATCCGCGGTTCCCCACCAGTTGCCGGCAAGCGCTACGTCGCCGCTGAAAAAGTCGCCGAGACGGAAATTCTCGAGGTTGCGATAGAGGTTATTGCGCTGAATCCTCACCGGCCGGTCGGTTTCGAAGAGGAAGATCCCCGAACCGTTGTCGCGGATGATGTTGCCGGACACCTCCACATCGGAGTTGCGGAAATTGATCCCCTTGCCGGAGTTCTTCTCGATCAGGCAGTTGCGAATGGCAAAAGTCCCCTGGCCGAGGCGGCAGCCGTCGATATTGTCATGGATGGTGCAGTCCTCGATCACGCCGCGGGTGAAATGGGCGTGCAGGGTATAGGCCGAATCCCTGATCTCGCAATAGCGCAGTTGCAGGTTGCGGGAGAAGTCGCTGCGGATTTCGAGCCAGTCGCCGGGACGGGGATTGGCGGCGGCGCTGTGAAAACGAATCGGTTCCTCGCGGGTGCCGACGGCGAGCAGTTCTCCCTCCACCACCAGGGTCCCGTCACCGAGACCATCACCGTCGGCATCGCGGCGCACGAAGGCAATATCGGTCCCGGGACGGATCGTCAGGGTCACCCCCTTGTCGACCTTGACGCTGCCGTCGATCACTACCCGGCCGTCCCAGACGGCATCCTTGCGGATCTCCACGTCGCGGAGCAGCCGGGGAGACTGGGCGCCCTTCAAGGCGCAGCCCCAGGGGAGCAGGAACAGCAGCAGTCCAACGCCGAGCCGGGTCGCTACCACATCTCCTCCACCACGATATCGAGCCCGGTCAAGGCGGCCCCTTCGGCCACTTCGAGGAGGTGGTCCGGGTTGCCGTCCCAGGTGCCATAAAGATCGCCGGGTCCCGGTGCTCCGCCGAGGGTATTGCGCGCGGCCAGGTAATAGCTCCCGCCACTCGGAAAGGAGAGGACGTAGGTGCCGTCCGCGGTGGTCGGCGCGGAGACGTAGAGGGGGCGATTGAACATCTGCGGGTCGCTGTACAGGACCGCGCGGACGCCGGCGACGGGCGCTCCCTGGCGGTCGATAATCCGGCCACTAAGGCTGGTCTGGCCGAAGAGGCTCCCCTGCAGGTCGTTCACCTTGTCCGGGACGACCAGCATCGGCACGCTCAGCGGGACCACGGTGGCAGCCCCGACCCGGACCGGGTTACCCGGGAAGTAGCCGGCAAAATCGCCGGCCCGCAGCGGGCCGACGCTGGCGGCACCGCTGCGCTTGCGCGCCAGCACGTAATAGGTCCCGGCCGGCACCGCGACCTCGAAGTAGCCGTCCGCATCGGTCGGTCCACCCATGACGTACCCCATCCCCTTCAGGTCGCTGGTCAGATCGGTATAGACATAGATGATCGCGCCCGCCAGGGGGCGACCGTCCCAGAGGACCTGGCCGGCGATCCCGCTGTCGATAAAGGGGGCGGCGAGAGCTGGCGGCGAGGCGGTCGCCACCAGGCCGATATTGAGATCGGCAAGCCCCTGCTCGGGAACGGTGACCGGGTTGCGCCCGTAATAGGAGAACCACCCCTCTCCGCGCGCCAGGAGGTAGTAGGTCCCGGCCGGCAGCTCCAGTTGGAAGCGGCCATCCTCGGAAGAGGGTGCGGCAGCATAGGGGGCGGGGCCGGACAGGGTTCCGCCGGCGGCGGGATAGGCCGCCACCTCGATCCCCGCTATCGGCTGGCGATGATCACTGACCTTGCCGGTGACGACCGCTGGAGGCGACGACAGGGGGGCGGCCGGCTTGCCAGGAAGGCAACCGGGGAAGAGGAGCAGGAGCGGAATCAACAGGAGCAGAATTCGATTTCCCATGGCAGAACCCCTTAGCACGATGTATTCCAAGCGCCGGTCCGCAGCCGCGACAAAAAAAGAGAGGGCTGCCAGGCAGCCCTCTCCGGTGAGCAGGCAAAGGTTTGCGCTTACTTTTTGACGGCCTGGCTGAGCATATTCGGCTTGGTCAGGGACGGCTCGACGATTTCGAGGGTCTGACCGGTCTTGACCCCGGTCACACGACTCTCCTGGCCGCTCGGAAAGACCGCGACCACATCGTAGGTTTTGGCCGCGTCGAGGCCGAAATGGAGGACCTGGGGCTCCTGGGCGCAGAAGCCGTTGGCGCTGCGCAGTTCGCGCAGGGCGAGAAGGTTTTCCTTGCCGGCGGGGAAGACCTTGACCTTGGAACCGTAGGCATCGCGGTTGGAGAGGGTCCCGGTCAGCTTGACCTTGAGGAAGTTCTTGTCGTCCTGGCTGTTTTTATAGAGCTTGTTGGGCGCCCCCCAGTTGATGACATAGAGATCGAGGTCGCCGTCGTTGTCGATATCAGCAAAGGCGGTTCCCTTGGTACGGACCGTTTCACACTTGAGCACCGGCTGCTGGTCGGCAACATTGGTGAAGTACCCCTTGCCGTCATTCAGGTAGAGCTGGTTGGCGAGCTTGCAGTCCCCTTCGTAGAGATCGAGATCGCCGTCATGATCGATATCGCCAAAGGTCGGGCCCTTGCCCCAGCCTTCGTGGTCGGTTTTGACCTGGCTGCTCGCCTTGGTGAAGTTCCCCTTGCCGTCGTTCAGATAGAGGTTGTTGGGACCGACATAGTTGGAGACGAAGAGATCGAGGGTGCCGTTGTTGTCGATGTCGGCGAAGCTGGCGCCGAGGCCCCAGTTGGCATCGTCCACCCCGGCCTTTTTGGAGATTTCGGTGAAGGTGCCGTTGCCATTGTTGAGATAGAGGCGATTCGGCTCGCCGACCGGGTAGCGGCCGTTGACGACGTAGAGGTCGGGAAAGTTGTCGTTGTTGACATCGGCCCAGACGCCCATCCAGCTCCAGGAACGGTCGCCGACGCCGGCGACGTCGGTGACGTCGCTGAAGGTGCCGTCGCCGTTGTTGCGGAAGAGGATATTCTTGGCACCGACGCCGTAGTTGGCGCAGTAGATGTCGAGGTAGCCGTCGTTGTCGTAGTCGACGAAGGAAGCCCCGTAGGTGAACTCCTTGAGGCCAACGCCGGCCTTGTCGGTGACGTCACTGAAGGTGCCGTCGCAGTTCCCCTTGAAGAGGCGGTTGGCGTCGATTTCGTACTGGCCGCCGGTGGCGAGGTAAAGGTCCTGGCAGCCGTCGTTGTCATAGTCGCCGAAGACGCTCCCCATGGCGAAGCCGGGGTAATCGATCCCCTTGCCGGCGCTGGCGGTAATATCCTTGAAGGTGCCGTCAGCGTTGTTCAGGTAGAGCTTGTTGGCGCCCCCCTTGTTGGAGACATAAAGATCGACGTAACCGTCGTTGTTGATGTCGGCAAACGCCACCCCCTTGCCCAGCCCGTCATCGGCCACGCCGGCGGCGTTCGAAACATCGGAGAACTCCTTGGCGACGGCCGGGCTGACAGCCAGAGCCAGAACAGCGGCGACCAAAACGGCACGCAACGTCAATTTACCCATCATTCCTCTCCTTTTCACCGGTAACCTCGGTCAAACGACCACTGTACGATTCCTGGATATGGGCCGGGGTGGCCACGACCACCACCGGGCTTCTCATTTATAACAACCTGCCGGAGCAAGTCAACAGGCCGGATTGCCGGACCTGGGACTCTCCGCAACAACTACCGCCCTTGTCGGGCAGAGACCAGTATCAGTGAAAGGGGCTGCAAAAAGCGCGCCCACCCCGCCCTGGCGAAGTTCCGTCACCTCCGCTCCCGGCAGACGACAGATGTCCATCAGCTGAGCAGTTGGTAAAGCCAGCCAAGCAGCAGCGACACCGTAAGGCTGACCGCCAGGTAGGTCAGCACCACCCGGCGCCGGAAAATGGCCCACAGGGCGATGATGGCCGGCAGGCTGGAGACCGGTCCGGCCAGCATCAACGTAAAGGCGGCACCGCGATCCATCCCCCGCTCCAGCAGGCCGGCCAGGATCGGAATAATCGGGATCTGGTTGGTCGGCAGGGGAAGACCGACCAGCGCCGCCGCCAGCACCGAGGTGAAGCTGCGCTGCCCGGCGAGGACGGTGATCCAGGAGACCGGCACCACCGTAACCAGGATCGCCTCGAGAAAGATTGCCAGGAGCAAATATTTGCCGACGAAGAGCCCGGCGTCCAGGGTGCGATCGAGGACAAAGCGCAGGCGGCTGGCGCGCGACACGATGGTCATGGTCTTGACCGCGACCCCAGCGGCGGCACCAATTTCGGCAGCGCTCGCCAGGCTGCCGTCGGGCCGGTAGACCGGGCGCAGGCGCAGCTGGTCCCCACCGAGAAAGCCGCTGCCGACCAGCCACTGCACAAGGAAGCCGGCACTGAGGCCGAGCACCGCGGCCCCTCCCAGTTTCAGCAGCGCGAACTCGCTGCCCAGCCCGCGCCAGGTCAGGAGCAGCGCATCCGGACCCATCACCGGCGAGGTGACCAGCAGGGCAATCAGCGGGGCCAGGGGAGTCTGCAACATCGCCAGCGAGATCACCACCGGCAGGATCCCGCAGGCGCAGAGCGGGGAGACCATGCCGACGGCAACGGCGAACACCACGCCCCAGGATCCGGCCCGCCGGATCGAGTCACGAATCCGCAGGTCGAGACGGTACCCCTTGATCAGGCCGACGAGAAGAATTGCCAGGAGGAAAAACCACCACATCCGGGCGACTTCATCGGCCACGACCTGCAGGATCTGGGAGAGGAGCGAGCCGCCCATCAACCTTCCCCTCCGATCTTCAGCAGCGCCCTGTCAGGAAGCGTCCAGAGCTCCTCCAGCACCTCCTGCAGCACCTGGGCACGTTCATCCTCCAGCTGGCGCCGCTCCGCTTCACTCAAGGCCCCGGCGCGCCGCTCCAGCTCGGCATCCAGGCGGCGGTAGCGGCCGGCAATGGCGAGGGCCGCGGGCCGCAGCGAGAGTTCGAGCTCCCAGTCGCGGCTGCGATCGCGCAGGACCAGGGTATGGCGACCGACATCACGGACGGTCAGGGTCCCGGTCGCCACGCTCAGGCCCGTCGCCACGGCGATGCCGTCGACCGCACAGGTGGCGTGGAAAAAGACCCCCCGCAACCCGCTGCTGTGCGGGTCGACGCAGCGCTGCATGGCGGCCCAGCCCAAGCGGCCACCGAGGGTACTCATCGGGCAGCGATGGCCATGGCGCCGGTAGATCTCGTTAAACCATTCGGCGGAAGGCAGAGTTCCCATTATTCGACCAGTCCGGGAGAGGGCCGGGATCAGCACAGCTCCTGAATGAGCTGCGCTGAGGCGTCAGAATTCGTAGTGGTGGGGGCAGTCCGTGTTGCGGATTTCCCAGTACTTTGCCGTCATGTCCGGGGTCAAAAAGGGCCGCACTTCCTTGAGCGCCTTACGGAAATGGGCCATGGTCACCACCGTGCCGTCTTCCTTGATGGCGTTGATCGTCGCCCGCTTGGTCAGGCTTTCGATGTCCCAACCGACGAAGCCCTCGCTCGCCTCGGCAAGTTCCTGGCGGTCGATATCGGCGGCGAGGTTCGGCATCCGGTCGAGGTAGATATCGAGCATGCCGCGTCGATCGGCAGCGTTGGGCGGATGCACGAAGACCTTGCGGTTAAAGCGCTTTTTCTCCTTGATCAGCGCCTGGTCGACGGTATCGATCCGGTAGCAGGAACCGAGCAGCGCCACCCCCTTGACCTGATTGATCCGGTCGACCTGCTCGATAAAGAGGCGGGTCAGGTCGCGGTCGGCAAAGGTCGGCGGCACCGCCCGCAGGTTGCCCGGGCTCCACTGGTAATCGCAGCCGGCCCGCGGCGCCAGCCATTCACAATCGGAGATAAAGAGAACGCAAGGGGCTTCGTGGATCGCCGTGTCGAAGGCCTCGACCAGCTCCTCGTGCTTGCCGAGCATCTCCTGACCGGAGATATAGACAAAGGAGACGCCGGCCTCCCGGGCGCAGGCCTCCGCCAGCATGGTGATGCCGGTTCCCAGAGGTCCCCAGAGCATCACCCCGGCAGGCAGGCCGAGGTTGTGGCTGAGGATCAGTTCCGGCTTGCGGATCGGCAGGCAGACCATCTCCTTGAGGGTTTCCTTGACATCGGCATAGCCACCGATATCGTCCCAGGAGAGTTGCGGGTCCCGGGCCTCATAAAAAATATTGCGAAGTTTCTTGTGCATGGCGATCTTTTCATCCTTTCCCGGCGGCTTCTGAGCGACAGCGCGGCCGGCTCGAAAACCAGCAACAACCATGCCACCTTGACCTCGCGGACAGGGGCCTTATAATGGGGCCAAAGTGCCCCCGTTCTCTAATATCAGAGGTTTGCATGCCCACCTGGATTCTCGCCATCGACCAGGGAACCACCGGCACCACCGCATTGCTGGTCGGCCCGGACCTCGCCGTCGGCGGCCGGGTCAATGTCGAGTTCCCGCAGCACTTCCCCCGCCCCGGCTGGGTCGAGCACGACCCGGAGGAGATCTGGTTTTCGGTGCGCCAGGCGGTGCGCCGACTGCTCGAACAGACCGGGGTTGCGCTGGCATCGATCGCCGCCATCAGCATCACCAACCAGCGGGAAACGACCCTGCTCTGGGAACGCAGCGACGGTCGCCCGGTGGGGCCGGCGATCGTCTGGCAGGACCGGCGCAGCGCGGCGATCTGCCGGGAATTCGATGCCCGTGGGCTGAGCCCGCTGTTGCGCGAGAAGACCGGCCTGGTCTTCGATCCCTACTTCGCCGGCACCAAGCTGACCTGGCGGTTGCGGGAGGAGACCGGCCTGCGCCAGCGCGCCGAGTCCGGAAAGCTCGCCTTCGGCACCGTCGACAGTTTCCTGGTCTGGCGCCTGACCGGCGGCCAAGTCCACGTCACCGACGTCAGCAACGCCTCGCGCACCCTGCTGATGAATCTGAAAAGCCTCGCCTGGGACCGGGAGCTCACCGAGCTGCTCGAAATCCCCCCCGCTCTGCTACCGGAAATCCGCCCTTCCTCCCAGGTCTACGGCACCACCCGCGGCCTCGACTTTCTCCCCGACGGCATCCCGGTCGCCGGCATGGCCGGGGATCAGCAGGCCGCGCTCTTCGGCCAGGCCGGCTTTGCCCCCGGCGAGGTCAAGTGCACCTACGGTACCGGCGCCTTTATCCTCGCCAATACCGGAGCCAGCCCGGTGACCAGCCACAGCGGCCTGTTGACCACCGTCGCCTGGCAGATTGGCGACCGCAGCTGCTATGCCCTCGAAGGGAGCGCCTTTATTGCCGGCGCCGCGGTCCAGTGGCTGCGCGACGGCCTCGGCATCATCCAGCAGGCGGAAGAGGTGGAGGCCCTCGCCGCTTCGGTTCCGGACAGCGGCGGCGTGGTCTTCGTCCCGGCCCTGGCCGGTCTCGGAGCCCCCCACTGGAAGAGCGAGGCGCGCGGCCAGATAACCGGCATCACTCGCGGCACCAGCCGCGCCCACCTGGCCCGGGCCACCCTGGAGGGAATCGCCCTGCAGATTCATGACCTCGTCACCGCCATGGCGAGCGATCGCGGCGAGCCGCTGGTCGCCCTCAAGGTGGATGGCGGCGCCGCCGCCAACAACCTGCTGCTGCAAGTGCAGGCCGACCTGCTGCAGGTGCCGGTCATCCGCCCCCGGATGCTCGAGACGACGGCCCTCGGTTCAGCCATGCTGGCCGGTCTGGCGGTCGGGATCTGGTCGGGAGAGGAGGAACTGGCGGCCTGCTGGCAGGAAGAGCGCCGGTTTTTGCCCAAACTGGACGAAGGGCCGCGGCAGGAACTTCTCGAACGCTGGAAACGGGCGATTGCCCTGACCGGAACGGGAAGCTAGAGATCGTTGAGGAGCCGATAAATCTGCTGTTCCAGCTCCCAGACCGCCGCCCCGGCGTCCTCGGCGCCCCCCTCTTCCAGCAGCAAGCGCGCGCGATCGAGTTGCCCGTGCGCCTTGAGCAGGACCGGGGTCAGATCATTTTCGAGGCGGATGCGGGGGATTTCGCCGACGCTTTCCGCCAGCTCCCGCAGCGTGACCAGGGCCTTCTCCACGTGGACGCTCTCTTTGCCGGTCCCGATCGCCCCTTCGCGCGACTGGTCGAGGAAAAGCCCAACGTTGACAACGATGTCGCGATAGCGCTCCGAAATGCTCATCTCCCGATCCTTCCGCCTGGCAGGCCTGCAATGAACTTCGGTCCCGGTTTCCGGCAGAGGAGCTGGCCGGGAGGGGTGTCGGGTCCAGAAGGGTTTCCATCCTAGCCAATCAGGCGGCTTAACTCAAACGAAAAACCATGCTCCGGCAAATCGCCGCCGACTGCAAGCCCCCGGAAAGCCCCCCACCCCATCGCCTGCCTCAGTGGTAAATTTCCCGCAGGGTGGCGTAGTCCTCCCGAATCACCTCGAGGTGATGGTGGGTCATGTTGGCGTTGGCCAGATAGACCGCCTGCACCTGCGGATTGCCGACCCGTTCCGCCATGGCCCGCAAACGGTCCTCCAGGGCCCGTTCCTGCTCAATCGCCAGGGCGAGGGCCAGCCGTTCGTCAAAACCGCCGAGGATCGCCTGCTGCAGGGCCTGCCACCAGGAGGAAGCGGTGTTCGGCGGGGCCTCGATGATGGTCTCAAAAGGCTCCAGGTCGGGCCAGGCATAGGCCTGATAAAAAGTCCGGGCATGCTCCCTCTCCTCCCCCGCCAGGACCTTGAAGGTCAGGCGGGCCTTCTCGTTGTGCATCTGCTCGGCGGCGTAGCGATAGTAATCCATGGCGTCCTTTTCGGTCTGGATCGCCTCGCGCAATGCTGCCTTCAGTTCCGTTTCGGGGAGAACCCCTTCCTTGCGCCACATCAGAACCCTCCTTTGGCGGACCACCGGAAACCGGCGCCGCACCAGTTCGACAATGGAAGACTATCAGGACCTGCGATTGGATTTCTGCCCCAATCCTGTCCAACCCCAGCGCCGCCGGCCTGACTTTGCCGGATGGGCACGATGAAATCGGCAGCGAATGGAAATTATAATAGCATACCGGTCGCGCAACGGTGGAACTGGTCGCCGGCGCAGAATTCTGCTAGACTCGCCGCCAGGGAACAGCAGGCGGATAGATCCGGAGCTTTGGGAGAATTGATGGAACTCGAACAACTCGGTTGGGACCAGACTTTTGCCGCTGACCTGGCACGCCTCGCGGACCCCCTGCTCGTTCCCGCACGGGTCGCCCGTGCCAGCCGCGATTTCTACACCCTGCTCGGCCATTGCGGTGAGATCGACGCCCGGCTCCCCGGCAAGCTGCGGCGCGAACCACCGGTGGTCGGCGACTGGGTCGCCTGCACGCTGCCGGCCCCCGGACAGTCGGGAGTCATCCGCGCCCTGCTGCCGCGGCGCAGCTGCTTCGCCCGGGTCGCCGCCGGCCGCCGCCAGAGTCGCGGGGGGGCCGAGTTGCAGGTTCTCGCCGCCAACATCGATACGGCATTGATCATCACCGGCCTCGACGGGGACTTCAACCTGCGCCGCCTCGAACGTTACCTGACCCTGGCCTGGGAGAGCGGCGCCAGGCCGGCCATCGTCCTTAACAAGGCCGACCTCTGCGCCATTCCGGAATCGTTCCGCGACCAGGTCGCTGCCATCGCCGGCGAGGTGCCGGTCCACCTGCTGAGCGCCGCCACCGGCAGCGGCCTCGCGGCCCTCGACCCCTACCTCGCGCCTGGCAAGACGGTCGCCCTGCTCGGCTCATCCGGGGTCGGCAAGTCGACCCTGCTCAATCGCCTCGCCGGTCATGCGTTGCAGCCGACCGGCGCCATCAGCGCCAGTGACGGCAAGGGGCGGCATACCACCACCCACCGGGAACTCTTCCTGCTCCCCGGCGGCGGGCTGCTGATCGACAACCCGGGGATGCGCGAACTCCAGCTGTTTGGCGAGGAGACGGTTCTCGCCGATACCTTCGAGGAGATCCACAGCCTGGCGGCCGGCTGTCGCTTCGCCGACTGCCGGCACCAGCAGGAACCGGGGTGCGCGGTCCTGGCGGCGGCTGCCGCCGGCGAACTGGCCCCGCAGCGCCTGGCCAGCTTTCAGCGCCAACAGCAGGAGCTGGAATATCTCAACCGGCGTGCCACCTCCTCGGCGGAGGCGGTGCAGCGGCAGAAATGGCGGGCGATTCACAAGGAGGTCCGCCGTTTTCAGAAACGCCGCGACGACTGATCGCCCTCCCCCCGACGAACAAAAGGCAGGCCCGCGGGCCTGCCTTTTGTTCGTCGCAGAGCAATAGAGTCTCAGCCGTTCACCGCCTGCTCTTCCAAAACGCCATCGGCGAGATCGAAGAGTTCGTCAAAAATCGCCTGCACGGTGGTAATGCGATCAGCCTTCCAGGCATTGGTGCCGCAGAAGACCAGGCCGGTTTCGACATCGCCGCGCTGCGCCCGGTCGAGGGCGTGGACGATGCAGAACCGCTCCTGCCCGGCCTTGTAAGTACATTTGCGCAGGCAGCCGCTGGGGCAGACCAGGTCGAAGTCAAGATCACGCTGGCGGATCGCATCGACATTGGCAACGATGGCGCGGCCAGGCAGCCCCGCCGGGCTCATCACCAGGCCGATATCCTCGGCCCGGCAATCGAGATACATCTGTTTGAAGGCATCGGAAGCATCACACTCCTCGGTGCAGACAAAGCGGCTTGCCATCTGTACCCCGTCCGCCCCCTCTGCCAGGGCATGGAGCAGGTCGGCGCGATCCCAGATACCGCCGGCGGCGATCACCGGGACCTCGACGTTCCAGGCCTCGCGAAAGTAGGCCTTGACGCCACGTACCGTCGCGTACTGGTCGTACTCGCCGCTGCCGATTTTCTCCAGCTTTTCGCCGAGATGCCCCCCCGCGGTATCCGGGTCCTCGACCACGACGGCGTCGGGGAGACGGTTGAACTTGGCCCATTTGCGGGCGATCAGTTCGGCCGCCTTGACCGAAGAGACAATCGGCACCAGGGCGACTTCGGGAAAGTCGGCGGTAATTTCGGGGAGGTTGAGGGGGAGACCGGCGCCGGAGACGATCAGCTTGGCGCCCCCTTCACAGGAAGCACGCACCATCGCCTCATAATTGGTGACGGCGACCATGCAATTGGTGCCGACAATACCGTCCGGGGCAATCTGGTAGGCCTTGGCGATCTCATCCCTGAGTGCTGCCGGGTCCGCGGTGAAAAAATTGCTGCCATCGTAATGGGCACTGTTGAGGCCGATGCCGGCGGTCGCCACCAGGCCGATGCCGCCGCAGCGGGCGACATGTCCGGCGAGGTTGCCGGCGGAGACGCGCACGCCCATGCCACCCTGGATCAGCGGGAAGCGGGAAGTGTATTTGCCGATGGTGAGGGACTTGATCATTGACTGCTCCTTGGGGGGCCGGGCGTTTTGCTACGCCGGTCGACCAACGAGTGCCATTGTAGCAAAAGGACGCTGGACGGATTGTAATAGTTGTGTAAAAGTTACCGAAATTCCTCTTGTTCGGTCCTGTCGGCCCGTGGTAAGGAAGGGACATGCGACGCCTCGGACGCCTGATCAATCCGCTTTTTGCCTTTATTGCCATCCAGCTGATCTGGCTGGTGCTGCTGATTCTCTGGATCGTCTGGTTCGTCGAGAGCCACCAGAAGATCCGCGACCTCGCCGCCAAGTACAGCCCCGAGCTGCTGCAGGGCGGCATCGACTGGTTCATCCTCGTCGAGGGGATCGCGCTGCTGGCGGCAATCCTCGCCGGTGTCTACGTCATCTTCCTCTTCTGGCGACGCCAGGCCTCCCTCTACCGCGCCCAACGCCACTTCATCGCCCAGGTCACCCACGAGCTCAAGTCCCCCCTCGCCTCGCTGCAACTGCACCTCGAAACGATCCGCCGCCGCCAGCCGCCGCCACAGAAGCTGCAGACCTTCGTCGACACCATGCTCGGCGATACCGCCCGGCTCGGTACCCTGATCGACAACCTCCTCTCCGCCAATCGCCTGGAGCAGCGCGACCTGCGCCTCGACCTGCGGCCAGTCGATCTGTCGAAATTCATCGGCAACTACCTGCGCCCCCACAAATACGCGCTCCCCCGAGCCGGCACCATGGAGCTCGACATCGAGCCGGACCTCAAGGCAAATATCGAACCCGAGAGCCTCGAAACAGTGCTGCGCAACCTGCTGGAGAATGCCCTCCTCTATTCCTCCGGGCCACCGCAACTGAACGTCGCCCTCTACCGCGACAAGCAGTGGGCGCACCTCGAATTCAGGGACGCCGGCAAGGGCTTTGACCGGCGTCACCTGAAAAAGGCATTCCAAATGTTCTACCGGATCCGCGCCAGCAACGAATCGATCCGCGGCTCCGGGCTCGGTCTTTTCATCGTCCGCACCGTGGTCCGCCTCCACCGCGGCAAGGTCTGGATCGAAAGCGCCGGCCCCGGCACCGGGGCGACAGTTCATATCCGCCTCCCCCTCTTCACCGGGAAGATCCCGCAGGAGGAGACCGCATGAAGAAACCGAGCGTGCTGCTGGTTGAGGACGAACCGAGTATCGCCCGGGGGCTGATCTTCAACCTCGAAGAGGAAGGCTTCAAGGTGGTGCATGTCACCACCGGCGAGGCGGCGATCGAGAGCCTGGTGCGGGAGGATTTTGCCCTGGTGGTCCTCGACCTGATGCTCCCCGGGATCGACGGCATTCAGGTCTGTCGGCGCCTGCGCCGCATTGACCCGCGCCTGCCGGTGCTGATGCTGACCGCCCGCAGCGAGGAGAAGGACCGTATCACCGGCCTGGCGGCCGGGGCCGACGACTACCTGACCAAGCCCTTTTCCCTCGACGAGTTCCTGCTCCGGGTCAAGGGGATGCTGCGCCGCTCCGCCTGGTATCACCAGGCGAGCCAGGCCACCCACTATACCTTTGGCGGCAACCAGATCGATCTTGAAGAGGGGAGGGCGCTGACCGCCAGCGGCGAGCTGGGGCTGACCGACCTCGAGGTGCGGATGCTGCGCCTCTTCTTTCGCCGCGAGGGGGAAATCCTCTCCCGGGCCGAGCTCCTCGAAGGGGTCTGGGGGATCGCCCCCGACACCGAGACCCGCACCCTCGACAACTTCATCGTCCGCCTGCGCCGCTACTTCGAAGCCGATCCCGGCACCCCCCGCCACTTCATCACCGTGCGCGGCCGCGGCTACCGCTTCATCCGCAATCCCGACACCGCTGGCGACCGCTAAACAAATTGGGGCGCGGCCTGCCGGCTGCGCCCCAATTTCACCTTTTCCTGTGGTCGGCCTTATTCCTCCCACCCCTGCAGCACCTCCTCCCGAAATGCCGCAAACCCCATCTCGTCGATAAACTTGCCGAGCCGGCACTTGCGCTGCTGGACCCGAAACCAGTTGACGACGTGGTCAACGGCGGCAAGAGCGGTTGCATCGTCGGGGAGGTGTTCGAGCAGGCGGTGGGCGAGACGTGGCTGGCTGCCGCCGTTGCCACCGACCATCAGGTGCCACCCCTTGGGCGTGCCGATCAGGCCGACGTCCTTGATGCAGGCCTCGCCACAGTCATTCATGCACCCCGAGACCGCCATCTTGAACTTCCAGGGGAGCTGCATGCCGTGGTAGCGCCGGTCGATCTCCAGCCCGACCCTGGTCGAATCCTGCTGGCCGCGCTTGCAATGGTCGGTACCGGGGCAGACCTTGACCGAACGGACACAAAGGCCGATGGTGGCACCCGGCGCCTCCCCGAGGTCGGCGAGGATCGCATCGAGATCACTTTCGGCAAAGCCGAGCAGGGCGATGCGCTGAGCACTGGTCAGCTTGATCTGGGCGACCTGGTAGCGCTCGGCGACAGCGGCGATGCGGCGCAGGGTGGCGGCGTCGGTCAAGCCGGCGGGAATGTGCGGAGCGACGCCGTAGTGTTCGCGGTCGCGCTGGATGATGGCGCCCTTTTCGGGGATGTCCTGTTTCATGCTGCGGCCTCCGCTTACGGTTGGGGCCGCCATGGTCGGCGCCCGGGTCTTTGTACCCGCACCCCGCCACCAATGTCAAGCGACCGGCGTTAGAGCTGATTGTCCTTCCACTTGAAGGCGAGCTTGCCGCCGTAGTGGCCGAGCAGCGTCACGCAGCCGAGCATGGCGAAGAGAACCACTCCGTAGAGGAGCTGGATCAGCACGCTGGCGTCGGCGAATTCGGGATGGCTGCGGCGCAGCTGGATCGCGCCGAGACCGAGCAGGAAGAGGAGTATCGCGAGCCCGATCTTCTTGTAGAAGATCAGCGCCGGCGTCCCCTTGAAACGCTTGCGCCAGTCGTAGATTCCCGAGGCGAGGGAGATCGGCGCCACGGCGACCACGAGCAGGACCAGGTAGCCGCTCGCCGGTCCGAAATGGGGATTGACGCTGACCAGGGAGAGGAGGAAAAAGAGGAGGGCCACCGGCATCAACCCGTTCGGGAAGTGGGCGGCCACGGCATGCACCACCAGCGTCTCCCAGAGATCGCGCAGCAGGTTGAATTTCTCCTGTTCGAGGGGGATGAACTCGCTGCGGTCAGCGCCGCAGCGCGGGCAGCTTTCCGGGGGTTCCGGCCCTTCGTGCAGGTAGCCGCAGACGGTGCATTTCCATTGACGGGGCATGAATCCTCCAGAGCGGGAAGAGTGAATATCGGCCCATTCTAGCCGCCATGCCCCGCCGCGGCAAGCATGGAAACCGAGAAAGCGGTTGAATCAGGCGGCGAATGTCCTATAATCGACACCACCGTTTGCCAACGCAAGCTGTCATTCCCTGTTTAGGAGAGATCATGATGAAAGCAGTTCTGCTCGACGGCTTCGGCGGCCTGGATGTCCTCAAGGTCGGCGAGGTCGCTACCCCGAAACCGAAAGAGGGCGAAGTCCTGATCGAGGTCGTCGCCACCTCCATCAACCGTCCCGACCTGGTGCAGCGCGAAGGGAAATACCCGCCGCCGCCGGGCGATTCGGAGATCCTCGGCCTCGAGGTCGCCGGCATCATCGCCGAGCTCGGCGCCGGCGTCAACGGCTGGAAGGTTGGCGACAAGGTGATGACCCTGGTCGGTGGCGGCGGCTACGCCGAATACGCCGTCGCCTACGCCAGCCACCTGATGCGCATCCCCGAAAGTATGTCCTTCGAGGAGGCGGCCTGCGTCTGCGAATCGTACATCACCGCCTTCTTGAACGTCTTCATGATCGGCGAATTGAAAGACGGCCAGACCGCGATCTTCCACGGCGGCGGCGGCGGCGTCAACACCGCCGCGCTGCAGCTCGCCAGGGCCCTCACCCCGAGCGTGAAGAAGATCGTCACCGCCAACCCGGGCAAGATGGAACGGGTCAAAAACCTCGGCGCCGACCTGGTGATCGACTACACCACCACCCCCGACTTCACCGAGGCGGTGAAGGAGTTCACCAGCAAGAAGGGGGTCGACCTGATCCTCGACCACGTCGGCGCCAAGTATCTCGCGCCGAACATGAACTCGCTGGGCTACAAAGGGAAACTGGTGATCATCGGCGTCATCTCCGGCATCAAGGCCGAACTCAACCTCGCCCTGATGATGGTCAAGCGCCAGCAGATCATCGGCTCGGTGCTGCGCTCCCGCCCGGTACCGGAAAAGGCCGAGATCGTCGCCGAGTTCACCAGGCGCGCCCTCCCCAAGTTCGCCGACCGCTCCATCGTCCCGATCATCGAGCGGGTCTTTACCATCGACGAGGTGGTCGAAGCGCACCGGATGATGGAAGAGGACTCCCACTTCGGCAAGATCGTACTGAAGATCCGTTAAAGGGAATAGAAAATCCGCAACGCAAGAAGCCGCCTCGCGAGGGGCGGCTTCTTGCGTTCAATTGTGACAGTCCTGAACAGGGGGCTACTTTTCTGCGAAGTCAGCCTTGTCCCCTTCCGGCCTATCTAATCACGCACCTTGTAGACGGGGTGGGCCTCGGTATCGGCGCGGTGGGCTGACAGTTCTGCGGCTACCTTCCTGAGTAAATAGGCAGTCTGGTCATGCTTCTCGTTCGACTCCTCCCGGAATTCGTGCAACTCGGCCCGCAAGGCGGAGTGCCCCTCAAGCACAAGCTCGAATTTTCCACGGATGTCTTCCAGCAATATTTCCACGTGTTCCTTCTCCATGCATCCCCCTCCTTCCATGATAAGAATGGCACCCAAAGGATAGGTGAGTCAGGGAACGAGGTCAATGCAAAAGGGGTCGCTCCACCAGGCAGGGACGACTATTTTTCAGGTCTGGTCTTCGGGAATGCCTAATAACTGCGGATTCCGATGAAAGTTGCCAGCCGTTCCAGCGCAAAGTTGCCACTCGTTCCAAGGCAAAGTTGCCAGTGATCGGAGCGTAGCGACGCTGGAGTTTTTGTCTTACGCCAAGTTGCCGATCGGGTCAAGCTGGGATCGCCGTTTGCGCATCGATTCTCCTTTCAAGGTGAGCCGGTAGGCGTTGTGGATGAGGCGGTCGAGGATGGCGTCGGCGACCGTCGGATCCCCGAGGTAGTCGTGCCAGGCTTCGACCGGAAGCTGGCTGGTGATCAGGGTCGAACGCAGATTGTGGCGGTCCTCGAGGATTTCGAGCAGATCGCGGCAACCGGCGGCGGTCATGGGGGCGAGCCCCCAATCGTCGAGGACGAGCAGTTGAGTCTTGGCGACTCTATCCATCATCTTGGGGTAGCGGCCGTCGGCCCGCGCGAGGGCCAGTTCCTCCAGGAAGCGGGGCAGGCGCAGGTAGAGGGTCTTGCAGCCGAGGCGGCAGGCCTTGTGAGCCAAGGCGCAGGCGAGGTAGCTCTTGCCGACGCCGGTGGGGCCGGTGATGAGAATGTTGTGGCCCTTGGCGAGGTAGCGACCGCCGGCCAGCGCCAGCACGAGGTCGCGGTCGAGTCCCCGGGGTGCCCTCCAGTCGAGGTCCTCGATGCAGGCGCTCTGACGCAGCCGGGCCGTGCGCAGGCGAGTGGTGAGCCGGCGGCTGTCGCGCTCGGTCTGCTCGCGGTCGACCAGCAGGCCGAGGCGCTCCTCGAAGCTCAAGGCATCGGCGGTCTCGCTAAGGCGCTGTTCCTGAAGGGCCTTGAGCATGCCGGTCAGCTTGAGGGCGCGCAGTTTGTCGTCGGTGGGGTGGCTGAGCATGGTGGTCTCCTTGGTCAGTGGTAGTAGCCGGCGCCGCGGATGTTGTCGTGACTCGGCAGCAATGAGAGTTGGGACTCGGTGGACTCGGGGAGCGACTGGCGGTCCAGTCCGGTTTTGAGGATCGAGGCGACGCTCTTGAGGCGACAGGCGTTTGTTGCCAGGGCCCGCTGGCAGGCCGCCTCCAGGCGCTCGGGCGTGTAGGTCTTGGCCAGCCGGATCAGCCCCAGGACGCTGCGGTAGCCCTGCTGGGGATGGGCCCGTGAGGCCAGGATCTTCTCTGCCAAGGCGGCGGTGTGCGGTCCGGTTTTGGCCGCCCAGGAAACCAGGCGCTGCGGCGTCCATTCGGCATACTCCCTGTGGCTTTTGGGCATGTGCTCGCCGAGAGTGGTGTGGCGACCGCGCTCAGAGGAGCGGACATGGGAGGCCACCCGTTGCCCTTTGTGCAGAAATTCGACGGTGGTCGCCGTCAGGCGCACGTCGAGCTGCTGCTTCACCAGCACATACGGGACCGAGTAGTAGTGGTGGTCGACTTCGGCATGGTAATCGATGTTGACCCGCGCATGGCGCCATTCGGCGAACGTATAGGGGGTCGCCGGCAGAGGATTCAGAGCCGGACGTTCCAGGGTGTCGAAGAGCTGCTGGCGGCAGCCGGGAAGCTTCTTGAAGGGGCGCCGGTTGAGGTGCTCCACCAGCTCCCGAATGGCGGCGTTGGCCTCGGCCAGACTGAAGAAGGTACGGTTGCGCAGCCGCGCCAGGATGAAGCGCTCGGCGACCAGAACCGCCGCCTCGACCTTGGCCTTGTCTTTGGGTTTGCGCACCCGCGCCGGAATCACCGCGCAGCCATAGTGAGCGGCCAGCTCCGCATAGGTGGGGTTGATGTCCGGTTCGTAGCGGCAGGGTTTGGAGACGGCGCTTTTCAGGTTGTCCGGAACAACGATCTCGGGCACTCCGCCGTAGAAGGAGAAGGCCCGGACATGCGAGCCGATCCAGTCCGGCAGCCCTTGGGTCCAGGTGGCTTCGGCAAACGTCTGGGAACTCGCCCCCAGGGCCGCGACGAACAGTTGCGCTTCGCGGATCTCGCCGGTGCGGCGGTCGACGATCGGCAGGGTCTGGCCGGTGTAGTCGACAAACAGCTTCTCGCCGGCTTTGTGCACCTGACGCATCGACAGACGCAGTTTGCCGGACCACTCACGGTACAGATCGCAGAAACGGCTGTAGCGATACCCCTCGGGATGGCTGTTCTGGTATTCCTCCCAGAGCAGCCCCAGGGTGACGCCCTTGCGCTTGAGTTCCTGATGGATGGTCGCCCAGTCGGGCATGGGGCGCTGGTCGGCGGGAATGACTGGCGCTGGCGGAAAGAGCAACTGTTCAAGTCGGGTTTCGTCCAGATTCTCTGGCAGCGGCCAAGACAACCCGGCGTGAGCGGCGCGTCTCAGAAATTCGCCCACCGTGGTGTGTGACGTGCCGACGGAGCGGGCGATGGCCCGCTGTGTCAGGCCGGCTTCGTAATGCAGACGCAGAACGTCCTTGATCTTGCGCATGGATAACCTCGTGTGTGCCAATGGGACCACCTCCTGGAAAAAGTCCAGAAGGTTGTACCCCGCGGTTACCCAGCGTCGCGAGAACTTTGATCAGTCTGACAGATTCACCGACCTCTTCCGCTCAAACTGGAAAGTTTGGATCGGAACGGGTGGAAACCTTGCGTCGGAATGACTGGCAAGTTTGCATCGGAATCGGTGGAAAGTTTGGCTCGGAATACGCATAATAACTCCTGACACTTTCAGAAGAGTGCCCAGCCCCCTTTTCACAGCCCCGATGCACAGTCAATCGCGCTCCGGTCTGCGTCCGGCGCCATTCGGCCTCGGTCGGCAGCCAGAAGTTTTTCCCCGTCTGTTGATTCAGCTTGTACAAAAACTCCTGCACGTCGCACCAGCTCACCCGCTCCACCGGGCAGTCGTCACCGCAACCCGAAAAGTACGATGGATTATTCCCCATCAGCCGATGCCACTGCCCTTGCGTTACCTCGGTCTTGCCGATCCAAAAATCATCGACGCAAACCTTGTGCACCGGCTTCTCGTCGCTATCGCCGTCACCAAAGGTGTCCCCCATCTGAAAACAACCACCCTTGACTGCAACCATCTCCCCTGTCAGCTCCTTTTAGCATCTCCCTTTTCCATTCCGCTAAACCGAATAAGTGATCCGCATTCCCACAAAAGCTACGGCTTGGCTGTCTGACCGAGAACTTTTACCAGTTTGACTTCGAAAATCACCGTCTGATCGGCCAGGGGTCCGCGTTCGCCAAAGGCCAGATCGGGCGGCACGAACAGCTTCCACTTCGCCCCTTCGGCCATTAGCGGTAAGGCTTCGCGCCAACCGGGAATGACCTGGCTCAGGGAAAACTCCACCGGCGCCCCTTCTGCAGAGCGGTCAAATTCCTGCCCGTCGAGGCGCATGCCGCGGTATTCCACTCTAACCCGATCGTCCGGTCCGGGTTGTTTTCCCTGACCGGGGACAAGAACCTGGTACTGAAGCCCGCTCGGCAGCGCAACTACCCCTTCCCGTTTGGCATTGGCGACGAGGAAATCCCGCCCCTCACGCAGGGTCTGTTCCCGCTGCACCCCCTGTTGTTTGAGGACCTTCTTTTTCAGGGCTACCAGGACTTGCTTCATTTCGTCCTGGGTCAACAGCGTCGGTTCTCCCTGCATGGCATCCCGCATCCCCTGCAGCAGCATCTGCTCACGGATATCAACCTGCTGCTGTTTCAGGTCGCCGCCGATCTGATAGCCGAGGCTGTAGTTGATCCGGTCCATCTCGTCCGGTTGCGTTGCCGGCTCGGCGGCCAGGGCCAGGGGGACGAGAAACATCAAGAGCCCGCCGGTGAAGATTGCTACTTTCATAAGTCTCTCCTTTGGGGAGATACGTTCTTTGTAGGGCAACACCCGAGCAGGGTCGCCGCGAAGGGCGACCCTGCTCGGGTGCGTTCAGCGCCGCACTGCGGCGACCGGGCTAGGGACCAACGACGTATGGACGCATCATTTCGTTGTCCTCATGTTCGACAATATGGCAGTGCCAGACATACAACCCTGCAACGTCGAAACGTGCCCGGACCGTGGTAATCTCGCCCGGATAGGCGATCACTGTGTCCTTGAAGCCGGTTTCCCAGGGTTGCTGCGGCACCGGCACCGGGGCGGGAACCACCCCCGGGATCGGCGTCCGGTTGATCACCGCGAAGCGCACCAGGTGCAGGTGGATCGGGTGGGCATCGACGGTGAAGTTGTAGATGTTCCAGTCCTCGACAGCGCCGGTGGCCGGGTTTTCGGTGACATTGACCGTCACGGTCCCTCCATTGGCCAGGGTGATGACCTTGTCGGTCCCGGCCGTGGTCATGTCGGTCCAGTTAAGGGCGATGCCGAGCGGCAGTGCCGGGTTGGTCTGGTCGACGATACCGACCTTGGCGGCGATCGGCGCCATCGGAATGGAAGCCGGCCTGGTCGCTGCGCAGAAGGCGCCGATGGTGCCCGGTCCCACCCCGGGAGGGAGCGGGGTCGGGGAGACGGCGACAACGGAAATCGCCCCCACCGGACTGACGGTGACACACACCTGGCCCGACTCTTCTTCGTTGAGGGAAACGTCCCGCTGGTTGCTCGGAGCGCCGAGCGTGGAGACCTGCTCAGCGGGGAGTGCCAGCAAGGTCGGATCGGTGGCAGCGGCGGGATTGACGGTCACGCCATCGGCCAGGACCGGGTCGGTGGGACTGGCGCCCAAGGGTCCGCCGGCATTGGCCGGGGTCCCGTTGACCACGAACTGGAGCACCTGGCCGGTGGTGCTCGGATCGGCCGGAACATCCGGGAAGCCGCCGAAGGGAGCATCCGGCGCGGTATTGTACATGCGGATGATGGTCCCGGTGGGGAGCCCGCGGAAATCGACGATCACGTCAGCCCGCTCGGCCAGCCCCATCAGCAGCGCCTGCTGAGGATCGGGAGCCGCGACCGGGGCCTGGGCCACGCCGCCGACATAGGTGGTGGTCATGCCGCTTTGCACCTTGACCACGTTGGGGAGGAAGCCCTGCTCGGCGCCGATCTGGTAGAAGGGGATCTCGACCCCGAGCTTGTCGGCTTTGACCTTTTTCTTCCCCTGCAGTTTGCCCCCCGGGGTGATGACTTCAAACATCGACAGGTTCAGGAAACGTGAGTTGCAGCCGTTAAGTAAACGCAAACGGTAGAGGGCCGGGGCCACCTCGAGGCTCGGCCAGGAGACGCCGTTGACCACCATGACGTTGAAGAAGGCTTCCGGGTTCCAGGTTGGCGCGATGTCGGTGGAGATCGGCGCACTCCCGGTATAAGGGCCGGGATAGCCATCGAAGAAGGTGCGACTGGCCGGGTAGAAGAGGCTACCGTCGAGGTTGAAGGAGCGATCCTGAATGACGATGGGGATTTCGCGAATAGTGTCGCGGACGGAGGTCGGCACAACACTCTTCGGCGCGTTGAGATCCAGCACCCCCTGGCCGGCGACAGGGGCCGGACCGGGAAGGACCCCGGGCGGCAGGTCATTGGCGCCATTACGAATCAGATAGAAACCAGCCGGGCCGGCATAGACGTTGAGGCGGGTCATTCCGAGGGTATGGTCGTGGTACCAGAGGGTGGTCGCCGGCTGGTCGTTGCGATAAGAATAATCGGCATAGCCGAGGTTCCCGAAATTCACCCCGGATGCATCATCGAAGAGGGTCCCGGACGTGGCGTAGCTGTTGGGAATGTTGTTGGCGGCCGGCAGCCACCAGGCCTCGGGATAACCGTCGCTGTGCGGGTCGACATGGGCGCCGTGAACATGGGTGACGATCGGCACCGGTCCGGTGTAGAGGGCCGGGTTGCTGGTGGCACAGTCGGTACGATTGGCAACACCGTGGCGGCAGCCAGTCGCAGGTGGGTTGGCCCAGTGCAGGGTCTGGTCAACCGGCAGCAGGTGCGGCAGGTAGTTGCCGGTGGCCGGATCGACCAGGTCATTGATCCAGCGCACGTTGACTGGCTTTCCCGATGTGGTCTCGAGGGTATAGGCCGGATAGTTGAACTGGGATGCGGGATCCGGAGCGATGACCGGCGTCGGATCGATTGCCGGGCCGTAACTCCAGAGGGTGGTTGCCGGGAACGCATCGGCCCGGCCGTTGATGGTGTTCCAGATACCACCGGGGAGTATCTGTTGCTGGAACTGGCGAACGGCGATGTCGTAGTTGTCCGCGCCGCTGCCGTTGTTCTTCATGACCGGAGGAATGACCAGCGGGGTAACGTATTTGGGGATCGTCAGCGGGTCGAGGGTTCCGCCCGGCAGAGGGGCCGCCGGGCTTTGCACAACAGTGACAGCACCGACCAGCAGCAGACTGCAACTGAGGATCAGTGCTATCAGGTAATTGCTTCTCTGTGTCACGGTTTTCATAGGTCGGTTCTCCTTGAAGCGCGAGATTCAATTCTCACCAGGCATCGCCATTCCTGCGTTGAAAATTATCAGTGCTGGCATTGCATTTCCCTGGTTGCCCCGGCCGGAGACGCCCTGCAAAGTTTGGCGTGCGGCCCTAAAGTGAAGCTATGAAATAATCCGGCAGTTGCCGCTGTTGCTGACCGTTATTCAGTTCTGTGGGAAAGCACAATCGGCATCCGCGGCCTTCAGCAATGGTTAGTGACTACATTAGTAATCTATTCGACACCACCGCACAATGCGTCAATGGCGCAAAGCGCGGTAGCAAAAGGCGCATTTTCAGGGTGGGATTAGACAAGGGAGGGAGTTGGGACGGCTATTCTTCCCAGAGCCGGGGATCGATCAGACCGATACGAATGGCGTACTGCACCATCTTGACGGGATTGTCGATACCGATTTTCCGGGCGATGCTGGCCCGATGTTTATCGACAGTCTTGGAGCTGATGCAAAGCAGGTCGGCAATTTCCGCAGTACTGTTCCCGGCGACTACCAGGCGAAAGACCTGCTGTTCCCGCTCGGAGAGCTCATCAAAGCTTCCCCTGGCCGGTTTTTCCTCGTGACCGCTCAGGTAGCCCTCAATAACCTGTTGCTGAATCTGGCCGCTCAGGTAAATGCGGCCGTCACGAACGGCGCGAATGGCGGCGAGAAGCTCCCTGCCAGGCGCGCCCTTGACCACGTAACCGCTCGCTCCCAACCTGAGGGCTTCGTGGGTATAAACCTCCTTTTCATGGGAGGAGAGGATCAGCACCCGCGTTTCGGGAACGGCATCACGCACCAGCTTGAGGGCCTCCAGACCATTCATGCGCGGGAGGGCGACGTCGAGCAGCAGCACTTCCGGGCGCAACCGGCGAGTCAAATCGACGGCCTCCACGCCATCGCCGGCCTCGCCGATCACCACCATATCGGCCTGGGCCGCCAGCAACAGGCGCAGGCCCTCCCGCATCAGGGCATGATCATCAGCTATCAGGATTCGAATCGGATTCACTCCTCCTCCGTCAGTAGAGGAACCCAGGCACAGACCCGGGTCCCTTGCCCCGGTTCTGAAGTGACTTGAACTTTACCGCCAACCGCCAGGGCCCGTTCGTGCATGCCGAAAAGCCCGATCCCCCAGTGGCCGTCCACGGAGACCAGTTCGGGGCCCGGCACGAACCCCCGACCATCGTCGACGATTTCCAGTTCCACCCCTCCCGCCTGCGAACGCAGGCGAACCCTGACCGCGCTGGCAGCGGCGTGCTTGAGGACATTATTCAGGGCTTCCTGGCAGATGCGGTAGAGGGCAATGGCACCGTCCCCGCCGGGCGTCTCTTCCAGGGGCTCGGCCGCAAAATCAATCCTGAAGCCGGTCTTCTGCATGGAGAACTCTCCCGTCAACCACTCCAGGGTGGCCGCCAGGCCAAGCTCCTCCAGCATGGCCGGCAACAGCCGGTCACAGGTTTGGCGAATTTCGGTGCGCAAGCGGGCGACGCTGGCGAGAAGCCGATCACAGTGAAACTGGAACTCCTCCTGGTTCCGCCAGTGCCCCTCCTTCAGCATCTCGACCCCGAGTTGAACCACGGCCAGAACCTGGCCGAATTCATCGTGCAGGTCGCGCGCCAGATGTTTTTTCTCCATCTCGACGCTATGCATGAGCTGGTGAGAAAGCTGGCGGATATCTGCCTTCTGCTGCCGTAGCGCCGCCTCGGCCTCTTTACGCAGACCGATATCGGCAATCGTCCCGACCGCCCGCAGCGGCGTCCCGTCCTCGTCCCGTTTTACGACCCTGCCCCGAACCAGGATCCAGGACCACGCCTTTGCTTCTCCGGGCAGTCGCAACTCGGCTTCAAAATTCGCAATCCTGCCGGCGAGATGATCATTCCAGGCGACCAGAGCCGCCCGCCGGTCGTCCGGATGAATGCGAGTCTGCCAAACCGCAAGGGCGGGAACCGGCTCGTCCGGGCCACACCCGACAAGCTCCCGACAGCGCGGACTGAAGTAGGCCGAGCCTCCCACCAGGTCCCAGTCCCAGACGCCGTCATTGACGGCGTCCAAGGTGGTATTGAGCCGCTCTTCGCTCTCCAGCAGCCTTTCCAGCGCCGCCTTGCGGGCCTGGTACTGATTCATCAGGGGGCGATAGTGGAACAGGTAGAAGGTGGGGGAGAGGAACAGGAGAAGCATTACGGCGTCGAGCAGGGCACCGGCATAGGTATCCAGCTCCCCGACGCTGTCAAGAATCAGCATGACCGAAAACTCGGCCAGGAAAATCGACAGGACCATCAGGGGGAGGATACGAAGCGGCGACCCGCCCAGGATTAGCTGGTCGAGCCGGAACCAGTTTTTGCCGGGCTGCCTGAACTCCTCGGTCGCCATACCACCCATCACCTCATGAAATCACCAGGGAATCAGCCATTTCATTCGCACCTCGGTCTTGAAAAAACAGGAAACACCTCCGGCCAAGTATAGCAGCGCAGCCGGAAAGTCCAAAAAACCGGGGGAGAATAGACCAGGGGAGACCAGGTGAAGGCTGGGTAGACCGGCATACATCTGCCGTTCAGAGAAAGTAGCGGCTGGTATCGATCCCGAATTGGCGGGCATCGAGGGTCTTGGCAATATTGCGGGAGCCGTCGGCAGAGAGATCGACCGTGGCGCCATCGATTTCGTTCCCCGCCGGGTCGGCGATGATCTGCACCAGCGGCCGGTCCCAGAGGAAGAGTTCCTCGGGGTTGCCGACGACGACGGCGAGTTCGCCGGTATTCAGCCGCAGCAGGGTACCGAGGGGATAGGTGCCGATGCAGTTGACGAAAACCTTGAGGAGAACAGGGTCGTAGGTTTTCCCTGCCTTGTCGAGCATCAAGCGCAGGGCTTTTTCGGGCGCAATCGGGGTCCGGGTATAAACCCGGGAGGAGGTCATGGCGTCGTAGCAGTCGGCAATACTGATGATGCGGCCAAAGAGACTGAGCCGGCGGTAGGGATACTTGGGATAGCCCGAAAGATCGAAATTCAGATGATGCTCGAAAGAGCCGACGATAATACGGGCGTTCAAGAGATCGAGCCCCTTGAGCTTCATCAGGAGCTTGACCCCGAGCACGGGATGTTTCTGGATGATCCGCCACTCCTCCGGCTCAAACTCCTGGGGCTTGTTGAGCAGTTCCGTGGGAATATCGGATTTGCCGATGTCATGAAAGAGCGCTGCCATCCCCAGCTCGCAGAGCCGCCCGCGGCTGAGACCGATCCGCTGGCCGATGGCGAGAGAAAGGATGCAGACGTTCACCGAGTGGTTGTAGGTGTACTCGTCATGGCAGCGGATGGTGGTAAGCCCGAGCAGATTGGTTTCATTGTCCAGCAGCTGGTCGATCATGGTCTGGACGACCCGTTTCGATTTGCGCAGCCGCAGGGTCTGCCCCATCTTGGCGTTTTCCATGACCTCGGCGGTGGCGCTGACCGTCTGCAGGTAGATCTGCTGGGAGCGGGCCCGACCGTCTTCGAGTCCGGGCCGCGCCGCTGGTGGCGCTGTTTCACTCTCTTCGGCCAACGGCTCCAGTTCAATGCCGGTGATCCCGCGCCCGTGCAACTGGGTGACCACCCGGTAATAGATATCCTCTTCAGCCTCCCCGGGCTCGATCTCGTTGAGGAGGGTGGCGAAGCGGGAGAGCTGCTGGGTCGCCACCGCCGGGTCGAATTGAATTCCGCCGATCCCCAGCCGCTTCATCAGGGTAAGGACGTAAAAGATCGCCTCCGCTCCGGCGGCATCGGGTTTCAGGCGGACGTCACCGAGCAGAAGGTAGCTCCCCTGGGTGCGGATGGAGGGCTCCTCGTTGTGCCGGTGAATCTGGCGCACCGTCTCCTGGAGCTGGCTGACCGGGGTGGCGAGGGCCGCATGCCCCTCGGGGTAGTTCTGGGCCGTCTTCAGCAGGACAAAGAACTGGACGCTCAGGCTCTTGCCGAGCCGAACGAGATCCCGATCGAGGGACTGGGAATTCCCCTGGAGAGTCATTGCGCCTCCCCGGCGTCGCGGGGCGGCGCGTCCGCCTGCTCATACTCCTTCAGGGCCTGGAAGATCAGCTCCTCCAGCGCGCTCCCCTGCCATTTGCCCTGGGCTTTTCCCAGCGCCTCGAGGGCCGCCGGGGTGCGAACCTTCTTCAGCCCGGCAATGGCACAGATGACCTCCTCGCTCTGTTTCGAACGGTTGAGCCACCCCGTCTTGATCGCCATCCGCCGCAGCTTCGGCACCACGCTGTCGCCGGCCAACAGTCCCAGCGCCTCGAAAAAGGCACATTTCTCCGCGATACTTCTGTGGGCGAATTCCTTCTCGTCAATGATCGCTTCGATCGCCGGCAGCGCCGGCGTCCAGTGGGCCGCGGCGAGAGCTCCCAGCGCCCGGATACGCAACGGCTCCGATTCATCGTCCAGGAATCGCAGCATCTCTTTACGGGCGCGGGGATCGGGATGCTTCAGCAGGTAACCGAGCACCTCTTTGCGGACCTGCGGATCGGGGTGGTCGACCAGCGCGATGACCGAGCCGAGGCACTTCTGGTCGCCGATAAGGGTAAGGATGGTGAGGATGTTGCGCACCAGAAACCAGCGCTTATCCCGCAGAAAGGGGTAGAAGCTTCGCGGGGAATCCTTGCCACATTCAGCCAGCGCAGTGATGATGTTCTTGCGCATCTTCCGCTTCTGGACCTTGCCGAGGACTTCACAGATCGACGCGGTATGCCGGGAGCCAAGGTAGCGGAAGAGGTCGACAAGGTCGTCGAGAGAAAGGTCCTCCAGGGTATCGAAAGGCTGCTGCAGGGAGAGGACGACCTCCGCGGTGACCCCGGAGCCGCTGCCGGCCCGGATCATCTCCCGCTTGCCGGGCGGAACCTTGTCGCTCGCCGCCATCTTCTGCAGAAAGCGAATCAGCTGCAGGGCATCACCGAGTCTTCCCTCCTGCAGGAGGCTGCCGATGAGGTTGTCGGTTATTTCGAGGAAGTCACCGAACAGCCCGCGCCCCATCTCCCCGGCCAGGATCGCGGCGAGGATCCGCATGACCTCGGGCAGCGGGTCCTGGCTCTCCTCGGCCGTCGTCTCCTGCTTGAGGGCCGCCGCCTCCGCGGCAGTGAGCGGCTGGATCGGTTGCGCCACCGGCTGGACCACTGGCTCCACCGGGGTCTGGTAAACCCTTTGTATCCCGGGCTGTTGGGAAGCATCCGCCGGGAAGGAGGCCTGCTGCGCGTTCACTTCGTTGAAGTCGTCGGCGAGAACGTAGGTGATATTGGGGAGGTCTTTCATCCAGAGCAGGGTGACGATATCATCGTCGGTATCGGCGGCGCGGTTCTGCCCGACAATATCGAGAAAATCACAGATTTCTGCAGGCTGGAGCCCCGCGCTGAAAATCAGGGAACGGATACCGTCCGCGTAGAGACGAAAGCCGATACTCTCCCGCGGATCCCGACTCTCGTGAATCTTGGTCCCGAGGTAGGAGGTGGTGTACTGGTCGACATCGAACTGGCACTGGCCGTAGCGTTCGAGGTGACCGGTCGTCTTGGTGATCGAGTCCTGGATGAATTTTTGCCGCAGGGGGTTGTTGGGCAGATACATCCGAAACGCCTTGGCGGCTTTGAGCAGGGACCAGAGGACTTCGGTCGCCGAGGCGAGCTCCTCCTTGAGGCGGATTTCGTCCGCCGGGCCTTTCATCGGTCTGCCATCATTCATCGACATTACATGCAACCTTTGCGCAACGCTTCCCCGTTTCGCCCCGGGTTCGGCAGGTCAGGCAACCTCCCCGGATGGCGCCGCCGGCGCCCGAAACTTTCCCTCCCGATGATCATGCCACTCCATTTGGCCCGATAGTTCCTTCTACCTTCGGACCCGCGCCTTGTCAACCTCGCCGTTGCCTTAACCAACCTGCCGGCGAGATGGAAGCGCGGCGCGGGCGGAGAGCTGTTGCCGCAACCGGGAGTTTCTGGCGGGCTATTCCTGTTCTGCCAGCCTGCGTGCTTCGGCGACCAGCGCCTCGACCATCTCGGCCTCGGGAACCTTGCGCACCACCACTCCCTTGCGGAAGAGGAGCCCCTGCCCCTTGCCGCCGGCGATACCGACATCGGCTTCACGGGCCTCGCCCGGTCCGTTGACGACGCACCCCATCACCGCCACGGTGATCTTTTTGGGCAGGTCGTGGAGGCGTCGCTCGACCTCTTCGGCGACCGGGATCAGGTCGACCTGGCAGCGGCCGCAGGTCGGGCAGCTGACGAAGACCGGGCCGTGTTCACGCAGTTCGAGGCTCTTGAGAATTTCCCAGCCGACGCGGACCTCTTCAACCGGGTCGCCGGTGAGGGAGACGCGCAGGGTATCGCCGAGACCGCCCTCAAGGAGGGTGCCGATGCCGACGGCGCTCTTGATGGTGCCGCTCCAGGTGGTGCCGGCCTCGGTGATGCCGATGTGCAACGGGTAGTCGACCGCGGCGGCGAGAAGGCGGTAGGCCGCCACGGTGCGGCGGATATCGGAGACCTTGAGGCTGACCTTGATCTCGCGGTAGCCGAGATCTTCGAGAATGCGGATGTGGCCGAGAGCGCTCTCGGCCATCGCCTGGGCGGTAGGGTGCCCGTACTTCTCCAGCAGCTCCTTCTCGAGGCTGCCGCCGTTGACGCCGATACGGATCGGGATGCGGCGTTCGGCGCAGGCTCTGACCACCTCTTCGACCTTCCAGCGCGCCCCGATGTTGCCGGGGTTGAGCCGCAGTCCGGCGACCCCGGCCCGCAGGGAGGCGAGGGCCAGCTGGTAGTCGAAGTGGATATCTGCGATCACCGGCAGCGGGCTGGCGCTGCAGATCGCTGCGAGAGCCGTCGCGGCGTCAGCATCGGGGACCGCGCAGCGCACGATTTCGCAGCCGGCCGCGGCGAGGCGACCGATCTGGGCCAGGGTGGCAACCGCATCGCGGGTGTCGGTGTTGGTCATCGACTGGACCGAGACCGGCGCGCCGCCACCGATGGCGACGGGACCGACGAAGATCTGGCGGGTGATGCGGGGCATAAAAATCTCCGGTTTGAGGTTTGCGTTTCAAGTTTGCATAGCGCCCTTGGGAGACGCCGACTCCAGGTGAAAAAGGGATCTCCTCGGCGCGCCGGGGTTTGCAACCTAAACCGCAAAACCCAAAACTCAAAACTGCACCATCCCCGCCGAGTCTACAAGGCGCCGCGGCCGGCCGTCAAGCACCACCGCAATTGACAGCAGCGCCCCGGAAAGAGTATGGTTCCGCCTCAGAAGTACCCACTTGACTAAGGATCCCCATGGCCCAGCCGCCCCGTCCGAAAAAAGTCGCCACCACCCGCCCGCCCCGCAAAAATCAGCGCCCGGCCCTGCCGACGGTGGAGACGACCATCGAACGCCTCGACGACGACGGCGTCGGCATCGGCCCCTACGCCGGCAAGGAACTGCTGGTCCCGGGCGCCTTTCCCGGGGAGAAGATCCGTGCCGCCCTCGAACACGAAGGGCAGCGCCGCAGTGTCGGCCTGCTGCGCGAGGTCCTGGTTCGCCATCCCGACCGCATCAACGGCCCCTGTCGCTGTGCCGGCGACTGCCTCGGCTGCCCGCTGATCAATCTCGCCTATCCGGCCCAGCTCCAGGTCAAGGCGGAGCGGGTACGCGCGGCCCTCGCCGCCCGGGAAGGGCTCACCGCGGTACCGGTGCGGGCCCCCTGGGGCGCCGAGCACCCCTTTGGCTACCGGACCAATGCCAAGCTGGTCCTGGCCAAGGAACGGGGGAAGGTGAGCGTCGGTCTCTACCGCCGCGGCAGCCACCAGGTGGTCGATATCGGCAACTGCCCCCTGCACCATCCGCTGATCAACCGCATCGTCGCCACGGTACGCAGCGAGATCGAACGGCAGCAGATCTGGGTCTGGGACCCGAAACGCCAGCGCGGCCTGCTCCGTTACCTGCTGGTGCGGGTCAGCCCGGGGTCGGGCAAGGCGATGGTCACTTTCGTCACCACCGAAAAGGATTTCACCCAGCTCACCCGGCTGGCCAAGGCGCTCAAGGCAAAACTTCCGGAGATCATCTCGGTCCAGCAGAATATCAACCCGACCGCCGGCAATGTCATCTTCGGTCGCGAGACGCTGCGCATGATCGGCGCTCCCGACCTCCTCGACCAGCTCGGCGAGGTGCGGCTGCGCATCGCCCCGACCGCCTTTTTCCAGGTCAACCACGAGCAGGCGGCGCGCATCTACGCCCTGGTACGGCAGTGGGCGGCGCTCAAACCGGAGGAGAGCGCCGTCGATCTCTACTGCGGTATCGGCGGCATCGCCCTCCATCTCGCCCGGGATGCCGGCCGGGTAATCGGCATCGAGGTGGTCGAAGAGGCGGTGCGCAACGCCCGTGAGAACGCCCGCCTGGGCGGCCTTGGCAACTGCACCTTCCGCGCCGGGGAAGCCGAGGAGCTGGTTCACGACCTGACTCTCGAAATTCCTCCCGGCAGCGTTGCCGTCGTCAATCCCCCCCGCGGCGGCTGCGAGGCCGCGGTCCTCGAAGCGCTGGCCGGGCTCAAGCCACGGCTGCTGGTCTACGTCTCCTGCAACCCGGAGACGCTGGCGCGCGACCTCGCCCTGCTGGCCGGCCACGGCTATCGCACCGAGGAGGTGCAGCCGGTCGACATGTTTCCGCAGACCGGCCACATCGAGTCGGTGGCACGGCTCGTCCCCGACCCGCGCGGGAAAAGGCCGAAGGCGCGGCGAAGTTGAACTCCTGGTTTTTCATAGGTCCCAGTAGTCCCAGTAGTCCCATAGGACCTATGCGACAAATGGGACCTATGAAAAACTACAGTCCCCAATTTTCCGGAGGCCCTACCCCATGAAAACCCTCGACTGCCGCGCCCACCAGTGTCCCCACCCCGTGGTCGAAACCCGCAAGGCAATCCTCGCCGCGCCGGACGAGGCGCTGACCGTCCTGGTCGGCGACGATACCGCGCGGGAGAACGTCGGCCGGATGGCAGCAAGCCTCGGCTTTGCGGTCGAAGTTGCAGCGACCGAGGGCGGCTTCGCCCTGCAGCTGCAACCGGGGACGGGCCCGGCGAGCGAGGTAACGCCGGCCGCGGCGACCGGGCCGACCGTGATCTTCATCGGCGCCGAGACGATGGGGAGCGGCAGCGACGAGCTCGGCCGCCTGCTGTTGAAGAACTTCCTGATCACCCTTCTCGATCTCGACAGCGCCCCCGACGCCATCCTCTTCGTCAACTGCGGGGTGAAACTCGTCTGCCAGGGCGCCGAGGTGCGCGAAGCCCTCGAACAGCTCGCCTGCCGCGGGACCGATATCGCCGCCTGCGGCCTCTGCCTCGACTTCTATGCCCTCAAGGAGGAGGTGGCGGTAGGACGGGTCACCAACATGTTCGACATCGCCCGGACCCTGACCGGGGCGGGACGGGTGGTGCGCCCCTGAGCCGTTGCCGGGAGGGGAGAGGACAGGACGAGCCGTGAAGACCTTCGCCATCGAGTACCGCTTCCGCTTTCCCGACGGCCGCCGCGAGCGCTACGATCTGCGCATTGACGCCGCCACCCTGGAGCTGCAGCAGGACCAGATCACCACCCCGCCCTGGACAAGCCTCGACTTTCACCAATGCCCCAACTGCCCCCTCGAACCGGCGCGGCAGAGCCATTGCCCGGCCGCTGTCGCCCTGGTGCGCCTGGTCGCCTCCTGTGCCCGCCTGGTCTCCTACGATCGCCTCGAAGTGGAGATCGTCACCCCGGAACGGGTCATTTCCAACGACATTCCGGCCCAGCGCGGCGTCAGCTCCCTGATGGGGCTGATCCTCGCCACCAGCGGCTGCCCGCGCACCGCCTTCTTCAAGCCGATGGCCCGCTTCCACCTGCCGCTGGCAAGCGAGGAAGAGACGATCTACCGGGCCGCCTCCATGTACCTGCTCGCCCAGTACTTCCTGCGCAAGGACGGGGCAATGGCGGACCTCGACCTGGAGGGGCTGAAGAGAATCTACGCCGACCTCCATATCGTCAACCGCACCCTCGCTGACCGTCTGCGCCATGCCATCGAGGAGGACTCGACGATCAACGCCCTGATCCTGCTCGACCTTTTCGCCAAGAACATTCCCTTCGTCATCGAGGACTCCCTGGAGGAGATCCGCTACCTCTTCGCCCCCTTCCTCACCAAATCGAACTGAAAAACCGAGAGAGCGGGGAGCCTCTCGGCCTCCCGCCCTCTCGGTTTGAATTTAAACCATACGTCCCATAGGACCGATGGGTCCTGTAAGGCCTATCCCTAAGGCAGATCGCTCCTCCCCATCAGGTAGCGATCGACCTCCCGCGCCGCGGCGCGCCCTTCGTTGATCGCCCAGACCACCAGGCTCTGGCCACGGCGGGCGTCGCCGGCGGCGAAGAGCCCGGGGACGCTGGTGGCGAAGGACCCATAGTCGGCCAGCAGGTTGCTGCGGCCGTCGCGATCGACCTCGACCCCGGTCGTCACCGTCGCTTCCGGACCGAGGAAGCCCATCGCCAGCAGCACCAGCTCGGCGCCGATCACCCGCTCGGTGCCGTGCACCTTTTTCGCCTGCAGCCGCCCCCCCTCTTCCAGCCACTCGATGTCGTGGACCCGCAGCTGCTTCACCCGTCCCTGGTCGTCGCCGAGGAACTCGTCGGCGGTCACCAGGTACTGGCGCGGATCGGCGCCGCAGGTCGCCTTGGCCTCCTCCTGGCCATAGTCGAGGCGGTAAACCCGCGGCCACTGCGGCCAGGGGTTGTTGACGGCGCGCTTCTGCGGCGGACGCGGCATGATTTCGAGCTGAACGACACTCTGGCACCCCTGGCGCAGCGCGGTGGCGACACAGTCGGTGCCGGTGTCACCGCCGCCGATCACCACCACCTGCTTGCCGGCGGCGTCGATTTCGAGGGGGGTGCCGTCGAGGAGCCGGCGCGTGTTGTGGGTCAAGTAGTCCATGGCAAAGTGAACCCCCTGCAACTGGCGGCCGGGGATCGGCAGATCCCGCGGCGCGGTGGCCCCGCAGCAGAGGACCACGGCATCGAAATCGGCCTGCAGTTGCGCCAGGGAACGGTCGCGCCCGACCTCGACCCCGGTGACAAACTCGACCCCTTCGGCGGCGAGGAGATCGGCGCGCCGCTGCACGAAGGCCTTGTCGAGCTTCATGTTGGGGATGCCGTACATCAGCAGGCCGCCGACACGGTCGGCGCGCTCAAAGACCGTCACCTGGTGCCAGGCCTTGTTGAGCTGGGCGGCGCAGGCGAGCCCGGCCGGCCCGGAACCGACCACCGCGACCTTCTTGCCGCTGCGCCCGGCCGGTGGCCGGGGCAGGATCCACCCCTCTTCGAAACCCCGGTCGGCGATCGCCTGCTCGATCGCCTTGATCGTCACCGGCGGCTCGATGATGCCGAGGACGCAGGCCCCCTCGCAGGGGGCGGGGCAGACCCGGCCGGTAAATTCGGGGAAGTTGTTGGTCATGTGCAACCGCTCCAGCGCCTTCTGCCAGAGGCCGCGGTAGACGAGGTCGTTCCATTCCGGGATCAGGTTGTAGACCGGGCACCCCGAGGCCGCACCGGCGATGGTCAGGCCGGTGTGGCAGAAGGGGGTGCCGCATTCCATGCAACGCGCCCCCTGCTCCCGGCATTTTCCCGCCGGGTAGTGGAGATGAAACTCCTGCCAGTCCTTGAGCCGCTCCGCCACCGGCCGGTCGGCCGGCAGCTCGCGGTAATATTCGAGAAATCCGCCTTGCTTGCCCATAGTTGTATGCTCCGTGGAAAGCGACCTGGTCGCTTGTTGCTCAGTTTTTCACAGGTCCCATTCTATGGGACCCCTGGGACCGATAAAATACTCTCCCTAATTCCCCCCGACCCTTGCCAGATCGCCGGCATTCTCGGAAAAGGCGGCGCGCAGGGCCTCCTCGCCGCTGTGGCCGGCAGCCTCGGCGCGCGCGATCGCCTCCTGCATGCGCCGGTAATCGGTGGGGTAGACCTTGACGAAGCGCCGGACGCTGCGGTTCCAGTCGGCAAGAATCTCGTCGGCGCGGTTGGAGCCGGTCAGGGCCGAGTGGCGTTCGATCAGCGTCCTGACCCGATCGATCTCCGCCGCAGCGGCGAGGGGCTCGAGATCGACCATCGCCCGGTTGCATTGGGCGGGAAACCTGCCGTCGGCGTCGAAGACATAGGCAATCCCCCCCGACATGCCGGCGGCGAAGTTGCGGCCGGTGGGACCAAGAATAACCACCGTACCGCCGGTCATGTATTCGCAGCCATGATCGCCCACCGCTTCGACCACCGCGGTCAATCCCGAGTTGCGAACGCAGAAGCGTTCCCCGGCCATGCCGCGGATGAAGGCCTCGCCGGCGGTGGCACCGTAAAAGGCGACATTGCCGACGATGATGTTGTCGGCCGGATCAAAGGTCGCGCTGCGGGGCGGGAAAATGACGATGCGGCCACCGGAAAGCCCCTTGCCGCAGTAGTCGTTGGCGTCCCCCTCGATGGTCAGGGTCAGCCCCGCCGGGACAAAGGCACCGAAGGACTGGCCGGCGCTGCCATTGAACTTGAGGCGGATGGTGTCCTCGGGAAGCCCCTTGGCGCCGTAACGCCGGGTCACTTCGCTGCCGAGCAGGGTGCCGACGACCCGGTTGACGTTGTGGATCGGCAGCGAGGCCTGGACCGGGGTCCCTTCCTCCAGGGCCGGTTCGCACAGGCGCAGCAGGACGGTGCGGTCGAGGGCGTGGTCGAGACCATGGTCCTGGGCGATCCTGCAGGTCTGCCCGACCTCCGGCCCCAGCTGCGGACGGTGGAGAATGGCGCCGAAATCGAGGCCACGCTCGGCAATCACCGGACTGTGGGGGTGTCCTTGCAGCAGGTCACTGCGGCCGACCAGCTCTTCGAGGGTGCGAACACCGAGGCGCGCCAGCAGTTCCCGCACCTCGCGGGCGACGAAGGTGAAAAAGTTGACGACGTGGTCGGGAGAGCCGGCAAAGCGGGAGCGCAGCCGCGGATCCTGGGTGGCGACCCCGACCGGGCAGGTATTGAGGTGGCAGGCCCGCATCATGATGCAGCCGAGGACCACCAGGGGCGTGGTGGCGAAACCAAACTCCTCGGCACCGAGCATGGCGGCAATCACCACGTCGCGGCCGCTCTTGAGCTGACCGTCGGTCTCCACCGTGATGCGGTCGCGCAGCCCGTTGAGGAGCAGCGTCTGGTGCGTCTCCGCCAGTCCCAGCTCCCAGGGGAGCCCCGAGTGGTGGATACTGGAGAGGGGTGAGGCGCCGGTGCCGCCGTCATGGCCGGAGATCAGCACCACGTCGGCCTTGGCCTTGGCGACGCCGGCGGCGATGGTGCCGACGCCGACCTCGGAGACCAGTTTGACGCTGACGCGCGCCTCGTGGTTGGCGTTCTTCAAATCATGGATCAGCTCGGCGAGATCCTCGATCGAGTAGATGTCATGGTGGGGCGGCGGCGAGATCAGGCCGACCCCCGGCGTCGAGTGCCGGGTTTTGGCGATCTCCGGGTAGACCTTGTGGCCCGGAAGCTGCCCCCCCTCGCCGGGCTTCGCCCCCTGGGCCATCTTGATCTGCAATTCCCGGGCATTGACCAGGTATTCGCTGGTGACGCCAAAACGGCCGGAGGCGACCTGTTTGATGGCGCTGTTGCGGCTGTCGCCGTTCTCGTCGGGCTGGTAGCGGGCCGGATCTTCCCCCCCCTCGCCGGTGTTCGACTTGCCGCCGAGGCGGTTCATGGCGATCGCCAGGGCCTCATGGGCTTCGCGGCTGATCGAGCCGTAGGACATGGCGCCGGTCTTGAAGCGCTTGACGATCGCTTCCACCGGCTCGACCTGTTCGAGAGGAATCCCTTCGGCCGGGAAGTGGAAATCGAGCAGGCCGCGCAGGGTGCGCGCCTGGCGCGCCTGGTCGTCGGCGCGGGTGGTGAACTCCTTGAAGAGCTTGTAATCCCCCTTGCGGGTCGCTTCCTGGACCAGGTGCACCGCCATCGGCCCGAGCTGGTGCGTCTCACCCCCCTGCCGCCACTGGTGCTTGCCACCGGGGGTGAGGCCTTCGTCCGGATCGCGCCGGGCCGCGAAGGCATGCTGGTGTCGAATCAGGATGTCGCGGGTGATCTGTTCCAGGCCGATCCCGCCAATGCGCGACGCGGTGCGGGTGAAGTAACGGTTGATCAGGTCCTGGCCGAGACCGACCGCCTCGAAGATCTGCGCGCCGCGGTACGACTGGATGGTCGAGATCCCCATCTTCGCCATCGTCTTCACCACCCCCTTGGTGGCGGCCTTGAGGTAATTGTAAATCGCCTTGTCGTGATCGATGTCGGTCAGGATCCCCTCGGCGATCACCTGGCCGAGGCTTTCCAGCGCCAGGTAGGGGTTGATCGCTCCGGCGCCGTAGCCGATCAGGACCGCGAACTGATGGACCTCGCGGGGCTCACCCGACTCCAGCACGATCCCCGCCAGGGTCCGGGTTCCCTTGCGGATCAGGTGGTGATGAAGGCCGGCGACGGCGAGCAGTGCCGGCAGCGGCGCCCTTTCGTTGTCGACACCGCGGTCGGAAAGGATCAGCAGGGTGGCGCCGTCGGCGATGGCGGCATCGGCCGCGGCAAAGAGCTGATCGAGGGCTTCCTCCACCCCCGTGCGCCCGGCGGCGGCAGCAAAGAGGATCGGCAGGGTCACTGCCTTGAGCCCCGGGCGATCGAGGGCCTTGAGCCGGGCGAGCTGGCCGTCGTCGAGGAGAGGCTGGTCGATTTCGACATGGCGGCACGACTCCGGCTCGGCCTTGAGCAGGTTGCGTTCAGCACCGAGGGTGGTTCCGCTGGCGGTGATGATCTCCTCGCGGATACTGTCGATCGGCGGATTGGTGACCTGGGCAAAGAGCTGCTTGAAGTAGCTCGGCAGGAGCTGGGGGCGCTCGGAGAGGACCGCCAGCGGTTCGTCGGCGCCCATCGAGCCGATCGCCTCGACGCCAGTGCGCGCCATCGGCGCCAGCATCCCGCGCAGGTCCTCGAAGCTGTAGCCGAAGGCCTGCTGGCGCTGCAGCAGGGTCGCTTTCTCCGGGGGGGGCGGGGCGGCGGCGGGGAGATCCGCCAGGCGCACCAGGTGGGAGTCGAGCCACTCCTGGTAAGGCTTGGCGGAGACGATGCCGGCCTTGATCTCCTCGTCGGGGATGATGCGCCCCTGGGCGGTATCGACCAGGAACATCTTGCCGGGCTGCAGCCGCCCCTTGCGCAGGATACGATTGGCGGGGAGTTCGAGCACCCCGGTCTCGGAAGCGAGAATCACCAGATCGTCCCGGGTCACCCAGTAGCGCGACGGCCGCAGGCCGTTGCGGTCGAGCACCGCGCCGATCTGCACCCCGTCGGTAAAGGCGATCGCCGCCGGCCCGTCCCAGGGTTCCATCAGGCAGGAATGGTACTCGTAGAAGGCGCGCTTCTCGGCGGACATCCCGCTATGGTAGCTCCAGGGTTCGGGGACCATCATCATCACCGCATGGGGAAGGGAGCGCCCCGAAAGGTGGAGAAATTCGAGGCAGTTGTCGAACATGGCCGAGTCGCTGCCGGCCTCATCGATGACCGGCAGGATCTTCGCCCAGTCGTCGCCGAGCCGGCGGCCGACCAGCAGCGCCTGGCGCGCCGCCATCCAGTTGACGTTGCCACGCAGGGTGTTGATCTCGCCGTTGTGGGCGAGGTAGCGGTAGGGATGGGCACGGGTCCAGTTGGGAAAGGTATTGGTGGAGAAGCGCGAATGCACCAGCGCCAGGCCGCTCTTGATCTCGGGGTTGCGCAGGTCGAGAAAGTACTGCGGGAGCTGCGGCGGGGTCAGCATCCCCTTGTAGACGATGACCCGCCCCGAAAAGCTGCAGACGTAGAAACTCTCCTCGAAGGAGGGACCGAGCAGACGCACGGTGTTGGTGAGATGGCGCCGGCAGACGTAGAGACGCCGCTCGAACTCGATCTCGTCGGTCAGCTCCGGCGGCCGGGCGACGAAGAGCTGGCGGATCACCGGCTCGAGGTAGCGCGCCCCTTCACCGAGACGGCTGTTGTCGGTCGGCACCCGGCGCCAGCCGAGGAAGGTCAGGCCGTGGTCGGCGACGATCTGCTCGGCGAGGCGCTCACAGCGGTGGCGGTCATTGCGATCGCGGGGGAGGTAGAGCATCGCCACCGCATAATTCCCGGCCGCCGGCAGGCGGGCGAGGTCCTCGCCACATTCGCTGACGAAAAAGTCGTGGGGAATCTGCAGCAGGATGCCGGCGCCGTCCCCGGTGTCCGGGTCGCAGCCGACCGCGCCACGGTGTTCGAGATTGCGCAGCACCTCCAGGGCCTGCTGCACCAGCTGGTGGCTGCGCGTCCCCTTGAGGTTGACGACAAATCCGACCCCGCAGGAGTCGTGTTCCAGGGCGGGGTCGTAGAGCCCCTGGGCGGTAGGGCGATCAAATCGGGTCATGGCAAAACCTCGCGAAGTCACGGTGAACGGGGCCGCCAAAGGGCACTCCCGGCGGTGAATAAAGAGATCGGATTATAACACAATCGGCAGCAAACTTGTGAACCTGGCCGGCCGGGTATCTTTCCTGGTTGATTTTTTTTCGCTGGTGCATAAACTGCAGGAGGTTGACTATCATTGACCCTGACTTCAGGAGGTTTCCCATGCCCAGTATCCGTCACACTCTTGTTCTGCTCGCCCTGTTCGGCCTCGCGGCCACTCCGGCCCTGGCCGACGAAATGGTCTCGATCAAGGCCGGCTACCAGTTGCTCACCCCCGAAGGGACCTTCGCCGTCGGCAGCAGCAGCCTGGCAGGGACTCCCGTTGATTTGGAAAAGGACCTCGGCTTCGACGACAGCAAGGATGTTACCGCCGAGGTCGCCCTGCAACTCGGCGACTTCCGCCTCGCCGTCGGCTACCTGCCGATCCAGTTCTCTGGCAACGGCCAGCTGACTGGAACCGTCAACTTTAACGGGAAGACCTATTCGGGCGGGGTTCAGACCGCCAGCGACGTCGATATCAAGCTCTACGACGTCAGCCTCGGTTACCACCTCTTCAATTTCGATGACACCCCGGTACGCTTCCAGCTCACCCCGGAGCTTTCGGTCAAAGTCGTTGACGCCGCTCTCAGCATGGATGGGCAGGAAAATATCACGCTCACTCCAATTCACGAGGAAGATTCGGTCACCGCGCCGATCCCCACCCTCGGCGTGCGCACCCGCATCGGCCTCGCCGACTTCCTCGCCGTGATCGGCCGCGTCGGTTACATGGAGTACAACGACAACTCCTTCCTCGATGCCGACGCCCAGGTCGAGTTCTCGCCGATCCCGATGGTCGGGCTCTATGGCGGCTACCGCTACTTCGATCTCCAGGTCGACGACAGTGACATCCTCATCGATGCCCAGTTCTCCGGCCCTTACGTCGGCGCCTTCGTACGTTTTTAAGGTCCCGGAACAATCCTTTGCCAACCCAAGAGAGAGGGGGCGGCCGCCGGGCCGCCCCCTCTCTCTGTGCCGTAACCGGCGCGCCCCTTGCAATTCCCCGGGGGAGACTCTTTCCCCAGTGGGAGGTGCCCCGTGGAACTTGACGAAAACCAGTCGATCCGGCTCTGCCTCAGCCCCCTGCTGATCTACGCTCTGCTCAGTGAAATCCCCCTGCACACGGGCCCCCGGGGCGAATGGCAACTGCTGCGCGCCCTGGAAGAAGGGTTGCAGGGGGACGATCCTTTGAGCCTCACCCTGGTCGACGGGCTGAAGAGCAACCTGCACAAATTCTTCGCATACTTCTGCCAGCACTATGCACAGGCAACCGCGGACGAGCTTCTGGCCGCACTCGCCAATGTGCGCCGGACCCTCGATGAACTCGCCGCCAAAGGCTGCGATCCGGCGGGATGCCGGCGAACGCTGGTGCGCTTTACCGAGGTTCTGGCGGTGCAGACAAAGGAGCAGGGTCACAGCACTGCGGTTCGCCAGCTGCTGGCCTGACCCTGGCGGAAACTACTCCTGCGGATTCGGGACGGGGACCACTACACCGTCGGGGGGGCCCTCAGCCATCCCCTCCGGCTGGGAGCGGAGCGCCGGATCCGGGGTGACGCCCTCCTCTTCCGACACGTCCGCCTCCTCCGGCCAGAACTCCTCCAGCGACCAGACCGGGAGCTCCCGGGCCGGCAACGGCGCCTGCCGTCCTTCCAGTTCCGCCAGGGCCGCGCGATAGTCCGGCTCGGCCAGAATGCCGCGGCCGGCGAGCAGGCGCAGGATGCGGGCGGCGCGCAGCCGCACCTTGACCGGCTTCAGCGCCGGGTTGTAGGCCAGCCGCGGCCCGGGCAGAATCGCGGCGAGAAAGGCACATTGGGCCGGAGTCAGTTCGGACGCCGGCTTGTGGAAGTGAAAACGCGCCCCCTCCCCCACCCCGTAGACGAGCGGTCCGAGCTCGACCAGATTGAGATAGAGCTCGAGAATCCGCCCCTTGCTCAGCTCCGCCTCCAGCCGCTTCGCCAGGATCAGCTCCTCCACCTTGCGCAGCAGGCTCTTGTCCCGCGACAGGAAGATATTCTTCGCCAGCTGCTGGGTAATGGTCGAGGCGCCCCGGGCGAGGCGTTTCTGCTCCAGATCGTACTTGAGGGCTTCCTTGAGCGCGACCAGGTCGATCCCGCGATGTTCGTAAAAATTGGCATCTTCGGCGACGATCACCGCCCATTTCATCGCCTCGGGGAACGTCGCCAGCGGTGTCCAGTGCGGGTTTTTCGGGCCGAGCAGGAAGGGGTGTTCATCGCCCTGCCAGTCGCGGACGGTGAGGGTCAGGGTGGCTTTGCGGTCCTTGAGGGCGGCGACATCGGGGAGGACGAAGGTCCGGTAACCGAGCCAGAGGGAAAGCAGGAGGGTCAGGGCGAGGGCGAACAACAAAAGGAAGCGCAGCAGGCGCAACCGGGAGCTGAGGATCATCGTATAAGTCCGGGGCAAGGAGTTGGCGACCGGGTTGGATTCTACCACGGAACACCCTGCGGCATTGGACAAACAACACACCAACAATTTTCCCGCCCCCGGGACTACTCTTCTGCAATCAGCAGCCGGCGACCGATCTCCTCCCGCCCGACGCTGAAGAGGGCGTCGAGAAACGCGACGGCGAAGCTCCCCGGGCGGTCACTCACTTCGATCGCCAGGTCGCCGCAGAGCCCGTAAAGACCGAAAGCCGCGGCGGTCGCCGCCAGCAGCTCGCCATCGGCTACGGCGCAGAAGGCGCCGGTCAGGGCCGAGAGGCCGCAGCCCATGCCGGTCACCCGGGTCATCAGCGGCTGGCCGTTGGCGATGCGGAAAACGCGGCTGCCATCGGTTACCAGGTCCCGCTCGCCGGAGATGGCGACGACACACCCCTGCCCAAGCGCCAGGGCCCGGGCCGCCGCGACGACCTCGGCGCCGAGTCCCAGGCTCGAGTCGACCCCCCGGGTGCGGATTTCGTCCCGCCCCAGGGAGAAGATTTCCGAGGCATTGCCGCGCAGCACGGCCACCTCGACCTCGGCCAGAATCCGTTCCACCGCCGCCGTGCGCAGGCGCGTCGCGCCGGCCCCGACCGGGTCGAGCACGACCGGGATCCCCTTCTGGTTGGCAGCCTGACCGGCCCGCAGCATTGCCGCCAGCCAGGCCGGCTCGATGGTGCCGATATTGAGAACCAGCGCGCCGGCGAGCTGCACCATCTCCTCCACCTCGTCGATGCAGTGGGCCATGACCGGCGCCGCCCCCACCGCGAGCAGGGTGTTGGCCGAGGAGTTCATCACCACGAAATTGGTGATGTTGTGAACCAGCGGCGCGGTTGAACGGACCCGGTGGAGAAGGTCGGAGGTAACACGGATCATGTCGGGCATCGGCAGACTCCGGATCGGAAAAAGTGGGCGGCGCGGACGGGAGCGGTCTCCGCTCAGTCCCTGGCGTCGATCAGAATGGTGCGGTTGCGTCCCGCCTCCTTGGCCTGGTAGAGGGCGGCGTCGGCGCGGGCGATGCAGGCATCGACCGACTCCTCGGCAAGGAAGACCGTCGCTCCGAGGCTGACGGTGGCGTGCACGGTCACGCTATCGGCCTCGATCGGGTGGTTGTCGATCAGCCGGCGGATCTTTTCGGCGACGACCAGCGCCTGGCTGGCGGAAGTCTCGGGGAGCAGAACCAGGAACTCTTCCCCGCCCCAGCGGCAGCAGCTATCCTCCCGGCGCAGGTTCCGGGTCACCAGTTCGGCCACCACGGTCAAAACCCGGTCCCCCACCGCATGCCCGTAGCGGTCGTTGAACTCCTTGAAATGGTCAAAATCGAACATGAGAACGGCAAATACTCCGCCGTGGCGGCGGGCTCGGCTCAGTTCCACCGCGAGGCGCTCATACATCTCCCGGCGGTTGGCAAGGCCGGTCAGATAATCGGTCCGCGATGAGAGATCGAGGCGGCGCTTCATCTCCTGCAGATTGGTCTGGTAACTGTCGCTGATCCGGGCAATCCGTCCCATGCGTCGGGAGAGCCGGACGTACTTGCGAAAGAGCGCCGAGAAGGCTCCGGAGAGCGGGCTGTCGGCGAAGTGCGGGTGGTTGACCAGGGGCAGGAATTCGGCGACCACCGGATCGTCAAAATCGTCTTCATTGAGCGCCTGGTCTTCGACGGCAAGAGAGACGCCGCCACTCCCCGGCTTCCCCCCCCGCGCCTGGGCCATGTAACTGGCAGCGCAATCGGGGCAGAGGCCGTGGGAGAAAAGGAGTTCCGAATGGTCGGTGAGATACTGCTCGAGCTGGCGCCAGTACCCTTCGTCGCTGCGCACCTTCTTGCAGGATCCGCAGATCGGGATACACCCCTTGAGGACGCTGATCTTGTGCAGAGCCTCCTGCAGCTGCTCCACCAGCTGCCGGATCTCGGCCTGGTAGCGGTCGCTGATGCGGGCAATGCGGGCAAGCCGCCGGTCAAGCTTCCGGTAGCCCTCGAAGAGCTCAGCCGCCTCCGTTCCGGTCAGCCCGCTGGCACCGGCCGCCCCTTCGATACGGGGCCGGAAACGCTGGATCAGGGGGTTCTCCACCCCGTTGCCGAGCTCGGGCCGGGTCATGACGCCGTATCGATGGCAAGGATGCGAAACGGCAGGGTCACTTCCTCGCGAAACTCTTCGGCAGTCTCGAGGGCCCGATCGTTTTCCGCGTCGTACTGCCAGCGGATTTCGACCGACCGCCCGGCGACGTGGGCCTCCTCGAAGAGATCGAGGATATCCATGATGCACTTGGTGCTGCCGGTGTTGAGATAGATGAAGTGCACCGTCAGGACGACCGGCCGCCTCTCGACGGCGAGAAACCGGGAGATCCAGGAGAGGATCGGCTTGTAGAATTCGAAAGAATTTTCCGGAAAGGACTCGCCACTGATCTGCAACTCGCCAGTTTCCGGATCGAACAGGACCTCGGGAGTCGACTTGGTCGCCGCGACATGAAGCTTTTCCATGCAGGATCTCCTAGATCAGGGCTTTAAGACTGAAGAAACAGGTCTTGTCGTCGATTTCGCGCAGCGAGGCCTCCAGCGGCGCGGAGACGTTGCGGGCCATGTCGATCAGGCCGAGTCCGGCGCCTCGCCCCGGGGCCGGGCTGCGCCGCAGCTGCTCCTTGTAGAGCGCCTTCAGCTCTTGCCGGTCGAGACCATTGAGCTGTTCGATACGGGCCATCACCGGCGCAATGTCGGCACACTCGACGACATTCCCCGATGCGACGAGGTAGCTGTCGCCGCTCCTGCCGATCACCACGATCGAGCTGTTGTATTGACTCGTGCCGGGACTCTGCGCCACCTTGCGCGCGGTGTAGTTCTTGACGTTCTGCGCCTGCTCGACGAAGACCGCAAAGACATTCATCAGCGAAGTCCTGGCGACCTGCTCTTCTTCCAGGTAGTGGCGGACCGCGGTCCCGAGTTCTTCGATGATACTGTGGGAGAAGGGTCCGGCAAAACAGATCAGGATCTCGTCACAGTTGAGCCTCGCCCTGAGGTCGTAAAGATCGATGGTTGCCAAAGCAGGTCTTCCCCTTTCCGGACAGGTTACTGAAGTTTGAATCCGACAACGGTGATATCGTCCCGTTGCGGGTAATCGCCCTGGTAGGCGGCCAGTTCTGCTTCGATGGCGGCGCGCTGCTCCGCCGCCGGAAGCGGGGCGATCCGCGTCAGCAGTGCGCGGTAACGCCGGTTGCCGAAGCCCCAGCCCTTCGGGCCGCCGGCCTGGTCGAGGATACCATCGCTGGCCAGATAGAGTGCGGTTCCCGGCGCCAGCTCCAGGTGGTGGCTGGTGTAGGCAAAATCATCGTCAGAGCGGCGGTAGCCGATCGCCTGCCGATCACCGCAGTAGCAGACGAGCTCACCTGCCGTCACCGCCAGCAGGTTGATGCGGGCGCCGGCAAAGATCAGCTGGCGCCGCCCCGGAAAGATCCGGCAGAGCCCCATCTCGAGCCCGTTGTCGATCGTCACATCCCCCTGGGCCGCATGCAGCGCCTGGCGGATGCGGCGGTTGAACTGCTGCAGGATCGCCGCCGGATCACTCTGGTCGGTCACCTCGAGGAGATTGTCGAGAACCGCCTTGGCGGTCATCGTCATGAAAGCGCCGGGGACACCGTGACCGGTGCAGTCGATGACCGCGAGCAGGCACCCTTCCGCCTCCTCGCGGAAGTAATAAAGGTCCCCGCCGACGATATCCCGGGGGCGGTAGAGAACGAAAACTTCGCCCAGCCCCCGCTGCAGGGCCGCCCCATCGGGGAGGAGGGAGGCCTGGATCAGCTGGGCGTAGCGGATACTGGCCATCACCTGGCGGTTGGCTTCCGCCAGCTCCCGGTGCGAGTCATTCAGCGCCGCAGTTCGCGCGCTCACCTTCTGTTCCAGGTTTTCGGTATAGTCCCTTACCATCCGCGTCATCTCGCCGAAGGAGCGGGTCAGGGAACCGATCTCGTTGCCGGAGGCCGGCGGCATCGTCACCGCGAAATTCCCCTGGGCGAGTTCCTGGGAGGTTTCCGCCAGGGCGGCCAGGGGGGAGAGGACCAGGCGATTGAGGAGCAGGCCGATCACCAGGATCACGGCCAGGGTCGACAGGATCAGGATAACCAGGACCGGCAGGAAATCGCGGGGGCTGACGAACTGGTTGACATCGACCAGGACCAGGTTGAACCACTTGATCTCCTTCAGCTCGGAGAGAGCGGCGAGGTAGGTCCGTCCCTCCATGCTCAGGTAGAGGGTCCGTACCTCGGGACCACCCGCCAGCAGGCCTTTCAGTGCCGCCGCCAGTTCCGTGCGGTCGCCGTCGATCAGGTCGTAGATGGTGGTCATCCGCTCCGCCCCCCGGACCTTGCTGTTATGGAGGACGTAGTGCTGGTCGTGATGGCCGACGATGACGCCGTCCCGGGCGAGGAAGATGGTCTCGACGCCGGGCTCCCCGGAGTTGACGATATCATCGACGAAGGCGCTGATGTCGATGGCGCCCCCGCCGAGGCCGAGCTTACGGCCGGCATCGTCCTTGATGATCACGTTGAACCAGAGCTTGGTCAGGTTCAGGTGGTTGTCGTAGTCGATGTTCAGCTCGAAGTCATTCACATCCTGCATGGTACGGAAGTACCATGCATCGTTTATATTTTCAGGGTTCAGCAGATAGCGGGGATTGGCCTCGGCAGCATCGCCGCTGCCGTCGAGGAAGTAATAGTGGCGGGAGTGGTCGAAGGCGAGGAAAAGACTCCTGCCGAGAAAATGGCGGCGGTAATTTTCCAGCTCTTCCAGCGCCAGCTCCTTCCAGCTCGGATTTTTCTCATCCTGCAGCCAGCGCTTCAGGAGTGGCGAATCGCTCATTTTCAGCGACAGCGCGAGGTCGCCCTGAATCGTCGCCAGCAGCTTCGACTTTTCGAGGAGCGCCTGCTTGGCCGCAAAACGAATGCCAAGGGCCTTGACGACCTCGCCGGTGACAAAATTGAAAGCGAGGTAGGTCAGCGCGCCGAAGAGCAGGTAGGCGACGGTAACGGCCAGAGTGAAGCGGGCCTTGAGCCCTCCTCGTTTCATTCCAATCGACCTCATGGAAAAATGGGCGCAGCGCGATGCAGGAGATACCTGCGCCTAATTCTCCCACAGTCTGTTGGATTTTCAATCGGATCGGGGATAACTAACGGACCGGACCGGAGACAGGGCTGCCGACCGCCCCATAACAGGTATACTGAGAGCCGACGGCACCAACACCGAAGGGGAAAGGAATGCCTGCTTGATGACCTTCCGCACCTGCGCCAGGAGAATGACCCTGTTGCTCTTCTGCCTGCTGACCGCCTGTACCCCGCTGTTACCGGCGACCGAAGCGATTCCGCCAGCAACCTACCACCTCGACCTCGGCACCGACGCCCGGGGCTGGTCGCGCTCGGCCCGGGTCCATATTCCGCCCGGCCTCGGCAGCGACCGGGCGCCACTGCTGGTGGTGATCCACGGCGCCTTCAGCACCGCCGCGGCGATGGAACAGGAGACCGGCTTCAGCGCTCTCGCCGATGACGAAGGGTTTGTCGTCGCCTACCCCGAGGGAATCGGCCTCTTCGGCTACCTGGCGCACTGGAATGCTGGGCACTGCTGCGCCAAAGCCGTAGCGGAGGACTGGGACGACGTCGGCACCGTTCTGCGCCTGCTCGCCACCCTCGACCAGCGCCTGCCGATCGACCGCTCCCGGGTCTACCTCGCCGGCATGTCGAACGGGGGGATGCTGGTCTACCGCCTCGCCGCCGAACACCCCGAAGTTTTCGCCGCCGCGGCAGTAATGTCCGGCGCCATCGGCAGCAGCGTCGAGGGGGTCACCTCCTGGACGCTGCCGACGCCGGCGCTGCCGGTCCCCTTCCTCATCGCCCATGGCCGCGCCGACCGCCATATCCCCTTTGCCGGGGGGCCCAGCCCGCTCAAGGGGGGGGAGCGCAGCTACCGTTCCTTCGACGACGCCATCGCCTTCTGGCGCGCCGCCGATGGCTGCAACGAAGGACCGGACCAGATCAGCTGGAACGCCGGCGCCATCGAAACCAGGACCTGGACCGACTGCCGCGCGTGGAGCCAGGTGCGGGCCGTCGCCCTGACCGACTGGGGCCATGTCTGGCCCGGCCCGACGGCGATCGCCGCGCTGCCGGCCGGGGACCCGCTGCGCCGCTTTGACTACGGCCTGGCCTGCTGGAGCTTCCTGAGCCAGTTCCGCCGACCCGGCCTCGGGACAGAACCATGAGCTGGCGGGCACTCCTCTCCGGGCTCCTCGTCCTCTGCTGCTGGCTGAGCCCGGCGCCGGCCACGGCCGAGACCGGCAGGCGCCTCGCCGAGCCGATCTTCGGCGGCTTCTTTCACCTGACCGAGGTCGGCCAGGAGAACCCGGAACTGCTGCTGCTGATCCATGGTCTCGGCGACGAGGCGGGGCGTTGCTGGGACGACAGCCTCCCCGGGCTGGCTGATCGCTACCACGTCCTTGTCCCCGACCTCCCCGGCTTCGGCCGTTCCAGCAAGGAGAACCGGCTCTACTCCCCGGAGAACTATGCCGCCTTCATCGACTGGCTGCTGCACCGCTACCCGGGCCGGCCGGTCACCATCGTCGGCCATTCCCTCGGCGGCGCCATCGCTCTCGCCTATGCCGGCCGCTACGGGCAGGACCTGGAGCGGCTGGTCCTGGTCGACACGGTCGGCCTCCTCAACCGGGTGACGGTCAGCAAGACCTTCCTCCAGGACCAGCTGAATTTCCGTCCCCCCTTCTTCCCGGCCAGCACCGAGGGGTTCTTCGACCGCCTTGCCGGGCGGGTGGTGGAGAAGTTCTCCCGCCTGCCGGCCAACCTCGGGGAAATCCTGACCAGCGCCACCGGGCGGGAGCGGGTGCTCGGCAGCGAACCGGCGAAAATCGCCGCTCTCGCCCTGGTCGAGACCGATTTCACCCCGATCCTGGCTGGAGTCACGACCCCGACCTGGCTGCTCTGGGGCGAGCAGGATGCGGTCGCCCCGCGCCGCATTGCGCAGCTGCTGCAGGGGGTTCTGCCGGTGGCCGAGCTGAAACTTCTGCCCGGCCTTGGCCATACGCCGATGCGGGAAAATCCGGCCGCCTTTTCCCGGGCGCTGCATGACGCCCTTACCGTGGCACCGCAACCGCCACCGCGCCCCCAACCGCCGGCCAGCGAGCGGATCGGGCGCTGCCAGGATCAGAGTGGGGTCACCTTCAGCGGCAACTACCAGCGGTTGGAAATCAACAACTGCCGTGAGGTGACCATCGAGGACGCCTACATCGGTGAGGCGGTCATCGACCGCTCCCTGGTCAGCATGCGCAACAGCGTCATCGCCGGCGCGGAGGTCGGTCTCTTCATCCGCGCCTCGACCCTGATCGCCACGGCGGTGGAGATCTCCGGGGCGACCGCCCTGGTGACCGACCAGAGCCGCCTCGATCTCGCCGGGGCAAGGCTGACCGGCCGGGAGGCGGCGATTCGCTGCCAGCGGGAGAAGTCGACTCTGGTCTTCTCGGTGTCGGAATTGAGCAGCAAGGGGCGGCGCCGGCCGTTGCACGAGGTGGTGGTGCTGGCGCCGGGGGAAACGCTCTAGCCAGGGGAGGCGGAGCGGGGTCAGCGCCGCAGGGTGGCGTCGAGGCGATCGAGTTCGGCCGTCCAGAGGAGGCGCAGGGTGAGGTAGGTATGGCCGCCGGGTACCACCAGCACCCGCTCGGCGGGAAGGAGCCGCGCCAGCGCCTCTTGCTGGGAAAAGAAGAAGTCGGAGCTGCCGTAGCCGAGGTAGATCGGCGGGACCGGATCGGGGCGCGCGGCGTACTCCTTGAGCCAGGCCCAGAGAAAACGTTCCCAGTCTTCCTTCACGTCGACCGCGCCCGGCTGCCAGTTCGCGATACCACCGGCGGCGGCAATCTCCTCCGGCACCGCTCCCCAGCCGAGGAAGGGGCCGAGCAGGATCACCCCGGCGATCTCCCCGGGATGCGCGGTCAGGTACATCAGGGCGCCGAGCCCGCCCATGGAGGTTCCGACCAGCCAGATCTCCCGGTAGCCCCTGGCCCGCGCCGGAGCGATGATGTCCGCTTCGAGACGCTGCCCGAGGCTCTCCTCCCGGTAGTAGCCGAAGTGGGCGGCCGGGGCGACGACGTCGAAGGGGTAGCCGCGGACGAAGAGCTCCCGGATCAGCCCTTCCCGGTCGAAGATTTCCTCGTCACCACCGATGCCGCGCAGCATGATCATCAGCTTCTCCGCCCCCTGCGGCGCGGGGTTGAAGTAGACCCGGGTCGGGATCGGCGCCACCGGGGTCTGGCAACCGGCCGGCAGCAGCAGCGCGCACAGCAGCGCCAGTTGTGACAGCCGCCGGCAACAGCGGGGGAAAGGGAAGGCTTGGGGCATCGGGAGACTCGTCGGTAGCAGGAGGTGTCAGCAGAATCTACCTGCGACCGGGGTGCGCGTCAAGTTTCGCGCGGCATCCTCCCCTTTTGTCGCCGGGAAGTTGGCAAGCGGGCTCTTTCCATTTACCCTTGAGGGACAAGCTTCAATCTCCGCCGCCGAATTTGGCAGAAGGTAACCACCATGAAGAGTTTCCTGATCCTGTCGCTGGTTCTCCTGGTCGCCGCGGCGATCTTCCTCCTCTGGCCAGCCGGGCAGCCCGAAGCGCCGCTGCCGCCATCCCCGCCTGAACGAATTGCCGTTCCCGCGCATGACGCCACGAGCGGCGCCGAGCATCCCCTGGTCGCCCAGGCGCCGCCGGCCACACCGGATTTCGGTCTTGACCAGCCCCTCCCCTCCCTGGCGGAAAGTGACGGGCGGCTGCAGCAGCTGCTCGGGCGGCTCTTCCCCGGCGAGCCGCTGGAGCGGTTTTTCATCCTCGACCACTTCATCCAGCGCCTCGTCCTGCTGATCGACAACCTGCCGCGGGCCGAGCTGCCGGCCAGCCGCCTGCCGACCCGGCCGGTGGCGGGAACCTTCCTCACCTCCGGCGACGAAGAGGCGCCGGTCATCGCCGCCGCCAATGCCCACCGCTACGCCCCCTGGATCGCTCTCGCCGAAGCCGCCGCGCCGCGGCAGGTGGTGACGGTCTACGTCCACCTCTACCCACTCTTCCAGCAGGCCTACGAGGAACTCGGCTACCCGGGCGGCTATTTCAATGACCGCCTCATCGCGGTCATCGATCATTTGCTCGCCACCCCCGAAGTGAGCGCTCCCGTGCACCTGGTGCGGCCCAAGGTCTTCTACCTCTTCGCCGACCCCGAGCTCGAAGCGCGCTCCGCCGGCCAGAAGCTACTGCTGCGCATCGGCCCGGATCATGCGGCCCGGGTCAAGGCACTGCTGCGCAGCTACCGCCAGGAGCTTCGCGCCGTCAGCCGGGAGGGCGTAGCGGCGAGCGACCGGCAGCGCCCCTGAACACCCGGCCGGGGCAAACGCAGATTTTTGTTGCCGTGATCGCCCCGAAACCAATATCGTGGTTGCGTGACCGCCCGCGCCACGAAGAAAACGCCCACCCTTAAAACCGGCAAACAAGGAGGCCCGATGCAGCGCCACCCCCTCTATCGCACCCTGGTCCCGGCAATCCTGTTCCTCTGCGCCCTGCTCTTCACCGGCTGCAGCGAACAGCAGCCGACCGCCGCGCCGCAGGCTGCTGCCCCGGCGAAAAAGGTCATTACCTGGAAGCTGGCGATGACCTGGCCGACCAACGCGCCGATCTTCAGCGATGCCGTCCATCACTTCGCAGCGAGCGTCGCCACCATGTCCGACGGCGAGCTGGTGATCCAGATCGACTCGGCCAACAAGACCAAGTCCCCCTTCGGAGTCCTCGACATGGTCAACGCCGGGCAGTACCAGATGGGGCACACCGCCTCCTACTACTGGAAGGGGACCGAACCGAGCACCATGTTCTTCACCACCATGCCCTTCGGCATGACCGCCCCCGAGCAGTACGCCTGGTTCTACTACGGCGGCGGCATGGAGCTGATGCAGAAGGTCTATGAAAAGCACGGCGTCTACTCCTACCCCGGCGGCAACACCGGGGTGCAGATGGGAGGCTGGTTCCGCAAGGAGATCAAGAGCCTGGCCGACCTCAAGGGGCTGAAGATGCGCGTCCCCGGCTTTGCCGGCGAGGTCCTCGCCCAGCTCGGCGTCGTCGTCACCAATATCGCCCCGGGGGAACTTTACACCTCGCTGGAGCGGGGCAACATCGACGCCCTGGAGTGGGTCGGCCCGGCCCTCGATCTGAAGATGGGGTTCCAGAAGATCGCCCCCTACTACTACACCGGCTGGCACGAACCGGCCTCCGAGCTGCAGTTCATGATCAACCGCAAGGCCTTCGACGCGCTGCCGAAGCACCTGCAGGAGATCGTCGTCACCGCGATGAAGGCCGAGACTCTCGATGCCTATGCCCACATGTTCAACGACAACGCCGTCGGCCTGGCGTCGCTGAAGACCGAGTTCCCGGAGGTCAAGGTAAAAACCTTCCCGCCGGCGATTCTCGACGCCCTCAAGGCCGCCAACACCCGCCTGCTCGATGAGTACGCCGCCAAGGATCCGCTCTTCAAGGAGGTCCTCGACTCCCAGCGCGCCTACCTCGCCAAGGCCCGGGCCTGGTCGATCGTCTCGGACTACGCCTATATGAAGGACAACCAGTAGCCGCAGCATTTCGCTTGCATTCAATTTCTGGAAGGAGGCAGCAGATGTCGGAAGAACCGATCAGGATTGGCGAGAAAGTCCAGAGCCTGCGCGCCAGGAAGAAGCTATCGCAGCAGGAGCTGGCAGAAAAAACCGGACTGGACGGCGCGACGATCGCCGCCATCGAGGCGGGGACGGTCGATCCCCCCCTCGGCAACATCGTCAGCCTCGCCGACGCCTTCCAGGTCACGGTCGGCGAGCTCCTCGGCGACGACGCCGACTCCGCCTTCTGCATCGTTCGCGGCGGCAACCGCAAGACCGTCTCCCGTTTCGGCTCCGCCGACGGCAAGGGGGGCGGCTACCGCTACGAGTCCCTCGGCCACCGCATGCAGAACCGGCACATGGAGCCGTTCCTGGTGACCCTGACGCCGGGCGGCGCCCGCAGCGTCGCGGCCAACCAGCACATCGGCGAAGAGATCCTCTTCGTGCTGGAGGGGGAGGTCGAGGTGCGCCTCGCCGAGCATGCCGACCTCCTCTATCCGGGGGATTCGATCTATTACGATTCGAGCCTGCCCCATGTCGTCTCCTGCCATGGGGACGAGCCGGCGACGCTGCTGGCGGTGATTTACGCCAAGAAGGAGATGATCATCCTCTAGATCGTTTCAGCGCCAGGGACAGGACAAACGCGCGCGACGAAAGCGGGCATCCGGCTATTACCGGATGCCCGCTCTTCTTTTGTTGGCGAATTTCCCGGGCCGTCCCCGGCGCCGCGGTTACCGCTCCGGCAGCGCCGCCCGCGCCGAATTGCGCAGTAGCAGGTAGCCGAGCACTCCGGCGATGAGCGATCCGGCGAGGATGCCGATGCGGTGGGTCAGCAGGTAGTTGACCTCGCCGCCGGTGTGTTCGAAGGAGAGCCCGCCGATGAAGAGGCTCATGGTGAAACCAATACCGCACAGCGCCGCCACGCCGAAGAGCTGGCGAAAGCTCGACCCCTCCGGCAGTGGTGCCCAGCCAAGGCGGATCGCCCCCCAGGCGGCGCCGAAAACCCCGAGTAGTTTTCCCAGCACCAGGCCGAGGAGAATGCCGAGGGGGACCGGCTCGAAGAGGTCGCCCCAGCCGAGGCCATGCAGGGGCACGCCGGCATTGGCGAAAGCGAAGAGGGGGAGGATGGCGAAGTTGACCCAGCCGTGGAGATCTTCTTCCAGCGCCATCCCCGGCGTAATCTCCCGGTTGTCGCGGCTGCGCAGCGGGATGGCGAAGGCAAGGGCGACCCCGGCCAGGGTCGCGTGGACCCCCGATTTGAGGACGAAGATCCAGAGGAGCGCACCGACGAAGAGGTAGGGAGCGAGATGGAGGACACCGAAGCGGTTCTGCAGAAAGAGGACCACCAGGCAGGCGGCGGCAAGGAGGAGCATGCCGTGGGAGAGATCGCCCGAGTAGAAGAGGGCGATGATGACGATGGCCCCGAGGTCGTCCATGATCGCCAGGGCGAGCAGGAAGATCTTCAGCGACGGCGGCACGCGACTACCGAGCAGGGCGAGGACGCCGAGGGCGAAGGCAATGTCGGTGGCGGCGGGGATGGCCCAGCCGTTCATGGCGACGGGGTCGCCCCAATTGACGAGCACGTAGCAAAGGGCGGGGAAGATCATGCCGCCGAGGGCGGCGACCCCCGGCAGGATGATCCGCGCCGGGCTCGAGAGCTGCCCCTCGAAAATCTCCCGCTTCACCTCGAGACCGATGAGGAGGAAGAAGACCGCCATCAGGCCGTCGTTGATCCAGAGCAGGAACGGCTTGGCGATGTGGATATGGCGACCGAGGCGCACCTCGAGGGGGGTGTCGAGAAAGTGATTATAGAGCCCCTCGAGGCCGCTGTTGGCACATATCATCGCCAGCGCGGTGGCCATCATCAGCAGGATGCCGACCGCCGAGGGCTGGTGCAGAAAATCCTTGATCCGTTGCAAAAAGGCTCCTTTCGTTGTCCCGAGTCGCCTGCGAAGGCGGCCGCTGACTGCGGCTCAGTCGCCGATCAGTTCGAGGTTACGCGAACGCCAGTCGAGGACCGCCGTCCGTTTGAACATTTTACCGGCCAGGGCCGGGAATTCTTCCTTAAGAACCCCGGCGGCAAAGCGCGAGAGAAACCCGGCCTTCAGTTCCGCCCGCGCCCGGTCGACGCCGATTTCGTCGTAGGGGACCGAGGCGAGGAGGAGAAAACCGTCGCCGGGGATGCGGCCGGCCTGCATGTTGCTCTCGATGATGCCGGCCGCCTTGCGCAGCGGGTCGGCGAGGTCGGGGCTGTAGGGGCCGATGATCAGCGCCAGGTTGGGGGTATGGAGAAAGTCGAACCCGCGCCCGAGGCAGATCATCCACTCGCGGTGCTCGACATCGAGGCTGCGCTCCTGGCGCCTGGCCTGGGCACGTACTTCGGCGATGTGTTCGAGGTTGCCGTGCAACAGTGGCAGCAGGTCGGCGCGCATCTGCACCGGCATGTCGGGGAGGAGCCCGGCGAGGCGCGGCTCCAGGGTCGCGGCATCCCTGGCGGAGAGGCCGGCGAGGTCGAGGAGCGCGCCGTCGGCGCCGTGGATCATCAGCGCCTCCTCGTCGGTTTCGAAGCCGCAGACCAGCGGGTAGACGGTGCCGTGCCCCTGGCCGAAGATGTGCTCGACCTGGCGGCGGATTTCCCGGGTATGCTCGATCGCCAGATTGGTGTCGTAGTGGAAGCCGGCGCAGCCGCGCTTGGCATCCCCTTTCGACCAGTGGTAGGTGATCAAAAAGAGGACGCGGCGGCCGGCGCTGGTCATGCGCAGCACGTGGTGGGCGAGGACCTCGCCGAGGTGCGGCCAGCCGAGATCGAACATGCCGCCGAGGTTGCGGATCGGCATCAGGATGCCAGCCGGGGTGTTGGTGGCGACGGGGATGTTGATGCGCCCGTCCATGCACTTGAGGACGGCGATCGCCGTCGGGTGTTCGGCAAGGTAGCGCTCCCGCGCCAGCCACGCCTCGGGACTGCGAAAGGTGCGTCCGTGACGGTCGGCGAGGTCGAAGAGCCACTCGATCCGCTCGGCGATCGGCCTGGTGTGAATTTCCCGCATGACGGCACCTCTCGATTGGGGGTGGGACGGGGGAATCCTTCAACATCAACGCACGGTTACAGTAGCGGGGGGAGCCGGCAAAGTCAATCGATTGCGGTGTGGCGGAAGGCAGATTCAGCGGACCGGGACCGGAATCGGCACCGTCTGCCGCTCCGTCCCCGAGCGCCGCGCCCGGAAGCGCTCCCCCTTCTCCAGCCCCAGCTCGTAGCCATCCTGCCCCGCCTGCCCCTGCGGAGTGTTCTGCCATTCGACCAGCAGCGGCGCCTCATTTCTCAGAGCAGTCTCGAAGCCGCGCTGGAACCAGTGCAGGAAGGCGTCGCGTACTTTCGGCGTGGGGTCGTAGGGGGTGACGGCGGCAAGGATGGTGACCGTGTTACCGCTGACGGAATAATCGAGGGTGAAGGAGTCGGTGGCGGCGCAGCTCAGGTTGGTCGAGAGGAGAATCAGGAGAGCGAGGAGAAGAGTGCGCATCGATCCACCTCAATGAAGGCATGCCAGGACGATATGGATTTAGTTGGTCAGATAGAGGTAAAGGTTGACCTCGACGTTCTTGTTCGTCGAATTGTAGAGATAAACCGAGTATTCGGGAAATCCGACCACATGCTTGGCAGACTCGGTTGTGAAATAGTGACTTACCCCGGAAACCACATCGGCAGTGACCTCCATGGGAAATAGAATTTTCTTGTCATTCCGAAATGCACGAAGAATTGGCTTCTCGTTCGGAATCAATAACGCGCCGACCTTGCCCGAGGAAAAGGTTTCACCCTGCACTTCCCCTTGAAGGCTAAGAACGATGGAAGTAAAACCATCGGCCTGGATCGTCCCGGCATAAATCAGGTTGTCGGTATTGTCTCGCTGCACCGTCGGCACCAGAATCTGCTCGCGCCGATCCAGGAAGCTGTGCTTGATAAGCCCTTTGATGCCGACAGACCCGTCCACATTCTGCGTCTCGGGAAGGTTTACGACCCTGACATCCTGGACCTGGTCGGAGGCCACTGAGGGATGGGAACAAACAACCAAAAACAGAAGGGAGAGGATAAATTTCAGCAAAGCCGTTACCTCCAGATATTCGTTTAAATTCGATGTGTTTTATAACGGGAGTGATAACCGGCTGCGAAGGGACGGCTCAATCCAGTAGAAACCTTTTCGAGAATCGCGCCTGTATCACCAGTCCGGTTGATTATATTGATACTAGTGCAGGCCCCCTCCATAGATACCGGACCATCCGGTATCCTTTGAGAAACAAGAAACCCTCTCAAAGAAAGGAGCCTGCACCATGAAATTCTACACGAAACAGCACCAATTCTATTGCGGCGTCGATCTGCATGCAGACGCCATGTACGTCTGCATCCTTGATGCGACCGGCGAGGTGGTGGTTCATCAGAACATCCCGACCAAACCGAAAAACTTCCTGCGACTGATCAAACCCTACCGCTCCGGCATCGTGGTCGGCTGCGAGTGCATGTTTACCTGGTACTGGCTGGCCGATCTGTGCACCGAGCAGGAGATTGACTTCGTCCTCGGTCATGCCCTCTACATGAAGGCAATTCACGGCGGCAAGGCCAAGAACGATCGCATCGATTCCCACAAGATCGCCGTACTGCTGCGCGGCGGTTCTTTTCCGCTGGCCTATACCTACCCCAAGCCGATGCGGGCGACGAGGGACTTGCTGCGCCGCCGCAATCATCTCGCCCGCAAACGGGGCGAACTCTTCGCCCACATCCAGAACACCGCCACCCAGTACAACCTCCCCGAGCCGCTGGGACGTATCGCCAAACCGAGCGAGCGCGGTGATCTGCTCAAAAAGTTTCCCGATTCGGTGGTACGTCGCATGGTCGAGGTCGACCTGCTCACCATCGAACATTACGAACAGCTGCTGGATCGACTGGAGCGGGAACTGGAGCGCATCGCCACCGGTCATGATCCGATCAACCTGGCGCTGCTCAAATCGATTCCCGGGGTCGGCAAGATCCTCGGCATGGTGATGCTCTACGAGATCGAGGACATCGCCCGCTTCCCCCGCGAGCAGGACTTTGCCTCCTATTGCCGGCTGGTCAAGCCGGGCAAGGAATCGAACGGCAAGCATTATGGCCATTCGGGCAAGAAGATCGGCAACGCCCATCTGCGCTGGGCTTTTGGCGAGGCCGTGGTGCTGATGCTCAAAGGGAACAAGCCGGCTCAAACCATGCTGCAACGCCTGGCCAGCAAGCACGGCAAGGGGAAAGCCCTGGCCATCCTGGCCCATCGTCTCGGTCGTGCCGTCTATTACATGCTCAAAAATCAGGTGCCCTTCGACCAGGACAGGTTCCTGCGCAAGGCCGCCTGACGCGGAGGGGGCGGATCAGCCAGACCGTCTAACTGGAGGCAACCACAGCGGCGAGATAAGCTCGGCGGCCATAAGCAAGCGCAGACTTCTGGGCCAACAGCCCGACTTGGGCCGCATCATCCGCCAACTTCCGCCAGCCGGTTTGTTTTGATTGGAGGTCCGCCCCGCTCCAACAGCTTGCGCGATGGTCCAAAGGGCCCGCGCCGGATTCTGCCCCTTCCCCGATCCCGCACCTAACTGCGGCCATCGGCACCAAGATGGACCTCGCTATTTTGATTGGGACGGCATGAGGGCACGAGCGTGATTCCAGGCGGCAGGGAGAACCAGGTCGACAAAGACCGGCCCCTGCATCAAGAGCCTCGATAAGTGTTTGGAGCAGAATTCGTCTGCAGCCAGAAGAGAATCCCAAGCCGGAACCCGGTTGGCTCTTAAGTGATCAGTCGCATGTCAAAGAACGGGAGGGAAAACCTTTTTCGTTATCGGACTTTTTTACCCTTGACGGCCGGGGGCCTGATAAGGGTTGTATGGCATTTGATTATTTAACAAAATGCCAAGAAAAATTATCCAAACTTATTTCCCTTAAATCACCATTTGTATTTATGTATTTCTTTTTTTCTTTGAACACAACAGGTAGCCACTTTGATTCATAGTAGATACTTATTTCTGGACGCTTTCCAGGTTCAGCAACATTCAATTTGACATCATATTGTCCGTCGAAATTGTTGTCGAAATAACTCACATTGCTCAACATGTCCGGGGTCATATCGTAGGATTTGAACTCTCCGGATTTCTCCCTAAGTTTAATCGACATCATTTTATTTTTTGAATCAATGAGCGAGATCTTGTCCTCGGAGACAAATACCTGCGGGAACCCTTTGCCTTGGGGCCAAAAAATCGCTTCAGAATTTTCTGAATTATTGCCTGGTACGACAATAGTGAAGGGGCCTAAATTGGCACCTCTTGCAGACTTGAGCCAAGGCATTAATTGCACCATGAACTCTTGGGTTTCTTTAGGGAATTCCCTGACGGTATTTGATGGTCGGTTATTCACCCAACCCCAAGCGCCAAAAACAATAATTGCTGTAAGGAGCCCAGCAAAGTACCACTTTAGGTTTCTCCTCATGCCCTCTCCATTTTATTGCCATACAACAGGGAATAGGAAGTTGCTGTTATATCCGATATAACAGCAACTGTTATATCGGGTCAAAATCCTTATAATTACGGAAGGTTAAGTTTTTACATTTCTTAATGAGCCACGCTCGCAGACTTTGCACCCGACCACACAAAAAACCGCCCACCGGAATACCCACCGGTTAAGCGGCCTTGTTTGAATCCCTTGAGGCTGGTCCCCTTGCCCGGCATCACCCCTCCAAAATTCCAAGCGAAAAAAGACCTCTCCTTCATACCGGCAATCCTTGCCGGTTGTCAATCATTTTGACGCCTTAGCCACGCCACCCCGCATCCAGCGCCCCACCCCAGCCGAGCCGGTTGACGATCCCAAGGAAGTCCGCCTCCAACGGCGCGACGATATGCAACGCCTCACCGGTCGACGGGTGGACAAAAGCGAGCTCGACGGCAGCGAGGAGCAGACGGTTGCAGCCGAACTCCTCGCGGAAGAAGCGGTTGTGGCGCCCTTCGCCGTACTTGGTGTCGCCGATCAGGGGATGGAGCAGGTGCTTGAAGTGACGACGCAGCTGGTGGCGGCGGCCGGTCTTGGGGCGGGCTTCGACCAGGCTGTAGCGGCTGGTCGGGTAGCGGCCGACGGCAAAGGGGAGCTCGACGCTGGCGAGGCGGCGGTAGGCGGTGACCGCCTGCTGCGGCCCCTTGTCGGGCTCGGCGAGGGGATCGCCGTAGCGGTCGAGCTCCTCGACCAGGGGATGGTCGATGACACCGCAGTCGGGGACGACGCCGCGGGCGACGGCGAGGTAGGTTTTTTCGACCTGGCCGGCGGCGAAGAGTTCGGCAAGGCGGCGGGCGGCTTCACCGGAGGTGCCGAAGGCGAGGATGCCGGAGGTCGGCTTGTCGAGGCGGTGCACCGGGTAGACGCGCATGCCGACGAGGTCGCGCACCAGCTGCAGAGCGAAGCGGGTCTCGCGGCTGTCAATGGGGCTGCGGTGGACCAAAAGGCCGGCAGGCTTGTGGACGATGACGTAGTCGGCGTCGCGGTAGAGCAGGACCGGGTCGGTCATGGCGCGGCGTTCCTGGCGTCCCGATCCAGGGTCTCGACCGCCTCCTTCGCCTCCTTGAGCCCGCTGCCATGAAGCTCGCGGTAGAGACGGATGGCGAGCAGTTTTTCGCCGCGCGCCATCAGCGCAGCGACATCGGCATCGCTTCCCTCTCCCGCCGGCGGCAGCAGCCCCTTGGCGCGGGCGGCAGCGGTGCCGGAACGGCTGCGCAGCAGCAGAACCGTGATGACCAGGGCGGGAATGGCGAGGATCAGGCCGATCGCTCTGGGCGAGAGGCCGGCCTGGTAGCCACCCACTGCCGGAGGGATCATACAGAGCAGGCCGAAAACGATGAACATCAGTCCGCCGCCCAGACCCTCCGGCTCGACCATCGCCTCACCAGGATCGTCGGGGTTGTAGCGCGCCATCACCGTGGTGCCAACCAGATAGCGATCGGCAATCTTTTGCGCTTTGGCCGGTTTGGCGTAGAGGCGACCGGTGGTCGCCAGGTTGTGACTGGTGAAGGTGCCAGCGGGGGTCGTGTAGCGGTAGCTGACCACCGGCTTGTACATTTGCGTTTCACTAAATGTCTCCGGACGGACCTCGCTGACCTCGATCGTCGCCGGCACCTGCGGCCAATGGCGGGAAGCACTGCGCCGCTGCAGGGAAAAGAGACCGACCCCGATCAGCAGCGCCCCGATCAGCAGGATCAGCAGACCGGCAGCGCCGAGAAAAACGAACATGCCATTCTGAAAAATCTCGGTCACAGGCAACCCTTCCGGGATAAGATTAAAGGCCCATTCGGTTTTGCCACGGAAGCAACAAGGCTGTCAACGGCGATGCGTTGCCGCCTGCGAGCAGGAAGTGCCGTTCCGGTCGAGTTTACACTTTCCGCTTGGCATTTCACCAAGGGAAAGCCTAGACTATGCGCCATCCAAAATGCGGAGGTTTTTGATGCAAAGACTCGGTTTAATCTTCCTCGCCCTGCTCCTCTTCGCCACCCCGGCCCTGGCGACCACCGCCGCCGGCACCCTGACCGCCAACTTCGACCTCTCCGGCCAGGCGGCCGGCCAGGAGGTCAAACTCTGGCTCCCCTACCCGGTCTCCGACGCCGACCAGGCGATCAGCAACGTCCGCATCGGCGGCGACTATGCCGAGGCCGCTGTCTACACCGACCGCACCTATGGCACGCCGATGCTCTACGCCCGCTGGAACGCCGACGCCAAGAGCCGGGTGCTGACCTTCAGCTTCGACGTGGTCCGTGACGAGGTGCAGGTGCGCGACCTTGCCACCCCGGAGACGCCCTGGGACCCTAGCGACTATGCGCGCTATCTGGCGCCGACCATGCTCGGGCCGACCGACGGCCAGATCAAGAAGATCGCCGACGAAATCACCAAGGGGGAGACGACCGTCCTCGGCAAGACCCATGCAGTCTACAACTGGATCGTCGACAACATGTACCGCGACCCCGAGACACGCGGCTGCGGCACCGGCGATGTCTGCGCGCTGCTGATCCGCCCCGGCGGCAAGTGCGCCGACATCTCCTCGGTCTTCATCGCCCTCGCCCGCGCCGCCGGCGTCCCCTGCCGCGAAGTCTTCGGCATCCGCCTCGGCAAGGCGCCGCTGGTTGACATCACCGGCTGGCAGCATTGCTGGGCCGAGTTCTACCTCCCCGGCACCGGCTGGGTGCCGGTCGACCCCGCCGACGTCCGCAAGGCGATGCTGGTGCAGAAGCTGGAGCTGAAAGATCCCAAGGTCGCCGAGCTGCGCAGCTACTTCTGGGGCGGCATCGACCCCTACCGGGTGCGCCTCAGCGAAGGACGCGACCTGCTCCTCGCCCCGCCCCAGGCCGGCGCGCCGGTCAACTACCTGATGTATCCCTACGCCGAGGTCGGCGGCCAGGTCGTCGACTGGCTCGACCCGGCGACCTTCAAGTACAGCATCACCTACCGCCAGTAGTCTCCGGCGCAGGTCGAACGACCAACGGCGCGGGTCCCGCAGGGGGCTCGCGCCGTTTCTTTTCAGGTCCAGGGCGTTTCGCGCGGATCACTTCGGATCGGGTCTGATTCGATTCGGATTCAGGCACCAACCCAAATCACCTAACGCAACGCCGCGACGACGCAACGGGAAAAACGGGTCTAGAATTCAACAAGGCTTGTTAATTTCCGGTTCCTTTCCCGGGTTTCGTCGCGTTCGTTGCGGCGTCGCGTGAGACTGCACTGGTTCCGGTTGCCTTCGATTGATCCGAACTTTATCCGAAGTGATCAGACCTGATCCGCGCGAACCGCCCCGGCCCTTGCCCCAAAATCCCCCTTGGCTTGCCCGCCGCCCCGGCATAGAATGGCGGCCATGATTCGCCTCATCATCAACGCCGACGACCTCGGCAGCGGCCCAGGACGGGACCGCGGCATCCTGCGCGCCTTTCGCGACGGGGTGGTGACCAGCGCCTCGCTCCTCGCCAACGGCCCGAGCTTTGAGAGTGCCGCCCGCGCCGCACTCGAGGGCGGGCTGCCGGTCGGGGTGCACCTCAACTGCTCCGAAGGCGAGCCCCTGGCCGGGCCGATCGCCGGCCTCACCGACCCCCGCGGCGCCTTCCCCGGCAAGATCGAGCTGCGCCGGCGCCTCGCCGCCGGCACCCTGCCACTGCCGGAACTGCGTCGGGAACTGCGCGCCCAGCTCGAACGCACCCTGGCAACCGGGCTGCGGCCCGACCATCTCGACAGTCACCAGCACTGCGGCCTCTTTCCGGCGATCTGCCGACTGCTGATCGAGCTGGCCAGCGAGTACCGGATCCCGGCGTTGCGCCTGCCGCTGCCGGCGGAACCGGCTGCCGCCGACCCGGCCGGCGAGCTCGGCGCCGAACTCGCCCTCTACCGGCAGCTCGCCCCGGCGGCCTGCGCCAGCATCCGTGCCGCCGGCCTCTTCATCCCCGACGGGCTGTGGGGGATGCCGCTCCTCGACCGCCTCGACCTCGCTGCCCTGACGCGGCTGCTCACGGAGCTGCCCGCCGGGAACTGGGAGCTGATGGTTCACCCCGGCGAGCCCGACCCCGGCCACCCCTTCTCCGGGCCGCAGCGGCTCGCGGAACTGGCCGCCCTCTGCGCCCCCGAGCTGCGCCCGCTGATCGCGAGCCGCGGGATAGAACTGACCAGCTTCGGAGCCTGCGCATGCGCATCCTGATCGTCCTCCCCGAACAGGACCGCGCCACCGGCAACTGGGTCACGGCCGAGCGCTTCGCCCGCGGCCTGCGCGCCGGCGATCACCAGGTGGAGCTCTGCGCCACCCCCCTCGACCCGGCCCCGCTGCGCACTTCCCTCGCCGCCTTTCGTCCCGAGCTGGCGCTGCTGCTGCACGCCTACCGCAGTGGCCGGCCGTGGCGCGAGGCGGGCGGTGCCTGCCCGTTCCTGGTCCTGCTCACCGGCACCGATCTCAACCAGGGGCTTTCCGATCAGGGGCAGAGCGACACGATACGCCGGGTCCTCGGCGCCGCGGCGACGATCCTGCTGCAGAACCCGCTCCTCGTCGCCCGTTTTCAGGCAGAGCTGCCCGAGCTCACCGCGCGTTTGCAACTCTTGCCGGCGGCGGTCGAACCGGGGACCCTCTCCTACCCGCTGCGCGAACGTCACCAGCTCCCCGAAGACCGGCCGCTCCTCCTCTTCCCGGCCGGAATCCGCCCGGTCAAGGGGCAGCGCGAACTGTTGGCGCTGCTCGCCCCCCTGGCCGCGGACCTCCCCCCCTTCCACCTCGCCTGCTGCGGCCCGCTCCTTGATGCCGACTATGGCCGCAGCCTCCTCACCGATCTCGCGGCCGCTCCCTGGGCGGACTACATCGGCATCATCCCGCCCGCGGCGATGGCGGCAGCGCTGCGCCAATCGGACCTTGTCCTCAATCACTCCCGCAGCGAGGGGCTCCCCAACGCCCTGCTCGAAGCGGCCACCCTCGGCGTGCCGATCCTCGCCCGCGCCATCCCCGGCAACGCCGCCGTCGTCACCCCCGGCATCAACGGCCTGCTTTACCGCGACGGTGCCGAATTCGCCGCCCAGCTGCGCCGCCTCCTGGAAGACCCCGCCTACCGCAACACCCTCTCCCGCCCGACCACGGACTACGACCCCGCGCAGGAAGCAGCGCAGCTCGACACCCTCTGCCGACAAAGCATTTCATAGGTCGCATACGACCCATGGGTCCCATCGGACCTATAAAAGCCTTTTACTCGTTTCGCAGAACTTCGAGCACTTCGATGTGGGCCGCCTGCCAGGCCGGATAGGCGCCGGCGGCGAGGCCAAGGAGGAGGGAGCCGAGGAAGGTGCCGGCCATCAGCAGGGGGTCAAAGACCAGGGGCATCTTGGCGAAACGGGTCACCACGACCACCAACCCCTCGGCACAGAGAACGCCGAGGAGACCGCCGATCCCCGCCATCAGCGCCGCTTCGAGGATGAACTGGCGGATGATGTCGAAACGTTTGGCGCCGACGGCGCGGCGAATGCCGATTTCGAGACGGCGGGTGCGCACCAGCAGCACCATGATCGAGAGGATGCCCAGCCCCCCGACGGCGAAGGAGATGGAGGAGCTGATCAGGCCGAGGGTCTGCACCAGGTCGAGGGCCTGTTCCTGGAGCTGGATGGTGTCGCGGGCGGTGACGACGGAAAAGTCCTCGCGCTGGCCGGGACCGATCTGGTGGCGGCGGCGCAGGATCTCGGTGGCGGCGAGCTTGCTCTCCGCCTCGTCCTGCGGCGTGGCGAGCTGGATGTAAACGCCGCTAAGGGTCTCCTGGTTGGCAAAGCGCCGCTGGTAGGTGGAGAGGGGGACCAGGACCTGCTCGTCCTGGTCGCTGCCGACGATGTCGGCCCCCATGGTGGCCAGTACGCCGATCACCCGGACCGGCGCCCTAAACATCAGGACCGTTTCCCCGAGCGCCGCCTCGGGGCGGGGGAAGAGACGGCTGGCAATCTTGGCGCCGAGGACCACCACCCGCTCCTGGGATGCTTCTTCGGCGGCGCTGAAGAAGCGCCCGGCGGCGAGTTGCAGGTTGCGGATATCCGCGTACTCGGGAGTGCTGGCGATGAGCTGGCTTGGCACCTTGGTGTTGCCGTAACGCACCGGCATCGTCGCGTTGACGAAGGGGGCGCCAAGGCGCGCCGCCGGCAGGCCACCGATCAGCGCCCGGGCGTCACCGAGGGTAAAGGTCTTCGCTTCCCCCCGCACCCGGCCGCCGCCGTCGCGGCCGAAGCGCACCTGGCCGGAGCGGGCCATCAGGAGGTTGGTGCCGAGCTTGGCGGTCTCGGCCTCGGCCTTGGCGTACATCGCCTGGGAGATCGACTGCACCCCGGTCAGCGCCAGCGCGCCGAGCAGCACCCCCATCACCGCCAGCGCCGTGCGCAACCGATGGGTCTTGAGGGAGGAGAGGGCGATTTTCAGGCTGAAGAACATAAGGGTCCGTGATTCGTGATTCGTGATTCGTGATTCGTGATTCGTGATTCGTGAATGAATCTCCCCGCAGCAAGCTACGGGGTATCAAAAGTTTAGATTGATCGCTTTCATCGAAGCAAGCTTCGGGGAATTCGACCCACCTGAGATTCAAAATTCAAAATTCAAAATTGCCCCACCTTACAGCCCCTTGAGCGCCGCGATCGGGTCGAGGTTGGCGGCCTGGCGCGCCGGCTTGAGGCCGAAGAGGACGCCGATCGCCACCGCCGCGGCGAGCGCCATGAAGAAGACCTTCCAGGAGAAGAGGATCTCCAGGATCTCAAGCCGCGCCAGCAACTGCCCCATTCCCATGCCGATCGCCATGCCGAGCAGGGCGCCGATCAGGGTCAGGACCACCGCCTCGACCAGGATCTGCCAGAGGATGGCGCTCTTTTTCGCCCCGAGCGCCTTCTTCAGCCCGATCTCCATGGTCCGCTCGGAAACACTGAGGTAGAAGAGGTTGGCGAGGACGAAGCCGCCGACCACGATCGCCACCAGCGCGGTGACGCCGAGAAAGACGACCAGCCCCCCCTTGAACATCGACAGGAACTTGAGGATCTCGTCGGCGGTGAGGATGGTGAAATCGTCCTTGTCTGTCCCTTCGAGCTTGTGCAGGTGGCGCAGCAGGCTGCGCAGGTTGGCGACGTTGGCCGTCATGTTGTCGGTATCGCGGAACTTGACGCGCAGGGCCCGGAAGTACTTGCGATCGAGGTTGAAGCGCTGGGTCAGGGTGGTGATCGGCAGGATGATGCGGTCGTCGATCGAACCGCGCCCCCCCGAGAGGCCGCGGTAGGAGAGGCGGCCGATGATCTGCAGCGGCAACCGGTCGAGGTAGAGGGTGCGCCCGACCGGTGAACTGTCGCCGAAGAGGGCCCGCGCCGGCGTGTCACCGATCAGGCAGACCTTGGCGCCACGCTCGACATCCTCGTTGTCGAAATCGCGCCCTTCCGCCAGCGGCCAGTTCCAGACCTCGGCGTAGCCGGCGGTGGCGCCGACGGCGATGCCGAGGTCGCTGCTGGTCTCCCCGGTCCGGATCGACAGCCCGCCCTTGGCGCGCATCGGCACCACCAGGTAAGCACCGGGGAGCGAGGTGCGGATCGCCCGGGCATCTTCCCAGGAGAGGGTCAGGGTGCGTTGGCCGACGGCCCGGCTCTCGATGTTGCCGCCGATGACGAAGGCGGCGTCGGGACCGAAGAACTTGACTATCTCCAGCGCCTTGCGCTCGGCGCCATCGACGGCGGCGACGATGATCGTCAGCGAGGCGATGCCGAGGGCGACGCCGCAGATGACGAAGGCGCTGCGCAGCTTGTAGGCCCAGAGCGCCTCGCCCGCCATGCGCAGCAGGCGCCCGGGCAGGCGCAGCGCCTCAGGAATTCGCGACCAGGCCGTCATGCAGCACGATCCTCCGCTGCGCCCGGGCGGCGGTCTCCTCGTCGTGGGTGACGAGGATCAGGGTCCGTCCCTGGGCGTGGATGGTGTCGAGGAGCTCGAGGATTTCGACGCTGGTGGTCGAGTCGAGCTGGCCGGTCGGCTCGTCGGCGAGGAGGAGCTGGGGATCGTTGACCAGCGCCCGGGCCAGGGCCACCCGCTGCTGCTGGCCGCCGGAGAGCTGGCTCGGCTTGAAGTGGAGGCGGTCGCCGAGTCCGACCTGGACCAGCAGCTCTTCGGCGCGCTGGCGCAACTGCCGTCCCGGGGTCGGTCCGTAGAGGCCGGGGAGGATGACATTCTCCAGCGCCGAGACGTAGGGGACGAGGTAGAAACTCTGGAAGAGGAAGCCGAGGGTGCGGTTGCGCAGCTCGCTGAGGCGGTCGTCGGGGAGCCCGGCGACATCCTCCCCCTGCAGCAGGTAGCGGCCGCCGCTGGGGCGGTCGAGGAGACCGAGGATGTGCAGCAGGGTCGACTTGCCGGAGCCGGAGGGTCCCTGCAGGGCGACGAATTCGCCCGGGTCGATGTTGAGGCTGATCCCCTTGAGAACGGCGATCTCCTGCTCCCCCTGGCGGTAGCTGCGGACGATCTGGTCGAGGAGGATCAGCGGCGCGGCGTCACTCATGGATTCTTGGCCCTGGCCGGCTTCTGCCCGGGGAGCGAGATCTCCGTCGCCACCTTCTCCCCGGCCTGAAGTCCCGCGGTCATTTCGCTGTGGGTAAGACCGGCGAGACCGAGCTGGGGCGGTACCTGGCGCACCGTGCCGTCCGCCCCCTCGACGAAGATCAGCTGGCGGTCGTCGACCCATTTCAGCGCGGTGTTGGGGACGAGCAGGACATCCTCCTTCTGCGCCACCACGATCTGCACCTGGGTCGTCATCTCCGGGCGCAGTTTTGCCGCCTGCTCGGCGTCGATGGCGACCAGCGCCTGATAGTAGACGATGTTGTCGCGGATCTCCGGTTGCGGGTAGATGGTCTTGATTGTGCCGTGGAAGATCTCGCCGGGGTAGGCGTCGACGCGAAATTCCACCGGCTGCTCCGGGTGGACCTGGCCGACGTCAGTCTCGTCGACATAGACCCACATTTCCAGCCGCGCGGTGTCGAGGACGGTGATCAGGTTGGCGACCTGGAGCCCGGCGACGATCGTCTCCCCCTCCTGGGCGGTAACCTGGCTGACCACCCCGGCGATGGGGCTGTAGATGGTGGTGTAGGAGATGCGGATGCGCAGCGAGTCGGCATTGGCCGCCGCCTGGTCGACGCTGCGCGCCGCCTTGGTACGCACCTCGGCGAACTCCCCCTGCAGGCGCTCGACGGTCGCCGCCGCCGCCCGCACCTGGGCGGCCTGGGCGGTCGCCTTCTGGGCGGCGTTGTCGACCTCGTCGCGGGAGACGAACCCCTCGGCGAGGAGCGACTCGAGGCGACGGGCGTTGGCGGCGAGGTAGTTGGCCTGGCTGACCGCCGCGGCCCGGTTCGCCTCCGCCTCGGCGATCTGCAGCGGATAGACCTTCTCCACCCGGGCCAGTTCGGCGCGGGCGGTGGCGAGGCCAGCTTCGGCTTCGGCGAGCTGGGCGCGCAGCTCACGGTTATCGATGCGGGCGACCAGCTGGCCCTTGGCGACCGGGTCGCCGACCTTGACCAGCATCTTTTCGACGGTACCGGTGGCGCGGGCGCCGATCTTGACGATGGCGCCGACCTGGGACTTGATGATCCCGGTCTCCTCGAGGACCTTGCGCACCGTGCCGCGGGTCACGACTTCGGTCTTGAGAATTTTCAACGGCTTTTCCCGGCCGGCGCTGCGCCACCAGAAGAGGCCGCCAGCGACCGCGAGGATCAGAACCGCGATTATCCATTTTTTCATTGTTTGAACCGTCCTGACTCAGCAGCAGAGGTGGAAAAACGGCGAGACCCCGGGCCGGAAAGGCCAGGAGGTCAGCGCCGGGCGAAGGCCGGAGTCATTATAGCCGGCTGAGATCGGATTGGGAAGGAGGGGCCGGGTTGGCGGCGACCGGCAGGGTCGCCAGGAAACCGTCCCAGGCCTCGCCATAGGCGCGTTCAGCGACGCGGAAGGAATCGCTGTGGCCGGCGCCGGGCATCAGCACCCGCTGTTTCGGCTGCGGCGCCCGTGCATAGAGGCGCGCCGACATCTCCGCCGGCACGATCGGATCCTTTGACCCCTGGATGATCAGCAGCGGCACCCGCAACTGCTCGATTTTGGCCAGGTTGTCGTAGGCGCTCCCCAGGAGCCAGGAGCCGAAGAGGGTGTAGGAGACCGGGCGCAGCCGGCGGGCGATATCGCGCAGCGAGGTGAAGGCGCTCTCCAGCACCAGCCCCGCCGGCGGCTGCTCCAGGGCCATCTGCAGGGCGATGGCGGCGCCGAGGGAGCGGCCGAAATAGACCATCTGCGCCGGCTGCCAGCCGCGCCCTTCGAGGTAGGCGAGGGCGCCGCGGGCATCGACATAGAGGTCGCTCTCGGCCATGGCCGCGCCAGCGCTGTTACCGTAACCCCGGTAGTCGAAGATGAATACCGGCAGCCCGAGCCGGGCATGAAAGTAGTCGAGGATATCGAGCCGGTAGGAGATGTTGGCGGCGTTACCGTGGCAGTAGAAGAGGAGCGGCCCCGGGCGGCGCCCCGGGAGATACCAGCCATGGAGCGACAGCCCGTCGCTGGTCGGGAACCAGACCTCTTCAAAGGCGAGCCCGACCTCGGTGGGGAGCCCGCGACTGTCGCTGCTGGCGTTGAAGATATAGCGGACCCCGTTGCTGCAGCCGGTCAGGGGGGCGAAGAGGAGGAGGATAAGGAGCAGGGTCGCTGGCAATCGCTGGTACATGGTCCTCCCCCTGTTTCCGGCCGCTCAGAAGTGACCGGCCCGGGCCCGCTGGATCAGCAGCAGGTCGATCAGGGTCAGCGCGGCCATCGCTTCGACGATCGGCACCGCCCGCGGCACGACGCAGGGATCGTGGCGTCCCTTCGCTTCGAGGGTGACCTCGTTGCCGTCGAGATCGACGGTCTGCTGGGCCAGGCCAATGGTCGCCACCGGCTTGAAGGCGACGCGGAAAGAGATCGGCTCGCCGTTGCTGATTCCCCCCTGGACCCCGCCGCTGTGGTTGGTGAGGGTGCCAAGACGGCCGCCGCTGCGCACCACGAAGGGGTCGTTGTGCTGGGAGCCGCGCAGGCGGGTGCCGGCAAAGCCGGAGCCGAACTCGAACCCCTTGCTCGCCGGCAGCGACAGCATCGACTGGGCGAGGAGCGCCTCCAGCTTGCCGAAGACCGGCTCGCCGAGACCGGCCGGGACATGGCGACAGACGCAGGAGACCACCCCGCCGATCGAATCCTGCGCCGCCCGCACGGCGACAATCTCCTCTTCCATCGCCGCGGCCGTGGCCGCATCGGGACAGCGCACCGGGTTCGCATCGACCTGGCTGCGGGTCAGAAGGAAGGGGTCGGCGGCGGGAGCCTCGACGGCACCGACGGCGCTGACCCAGGCGACGATTTCGATGCCGTGGGTTTCGCGCAGGTATTTTTCGGCAATGGCGCCAGCGGCGACGCGGCCGATCGTCTCCCGGGCGCTCGCCCGGCCGCCCCCACTGGCGGCACGGATGCCATATTTCATCTGGTAGGTATAGTCGGCATGGGACGGGCGCGGCACCTGCAGCGTCTCGCCGTAGTCGCCGGGGCGCTGGTCGAGATTGGGGACCAGCATGCCGATCGGCGTGCCGAGGGTGCGATCGAACTCGACGCCGGAGAGGATCTTGACCTGATCCGCCTCGCTGCGATCGGTGGAGAGCTTGCTCTGCCCCGGCCGGCGCCGGTCGAGCTGGACCTGGATATCCTCCCGGCGCAGCTCCATGCCGGGCGGGCAGCCATCGACCACCACTCCGACCGCCGGGCAATGGGATTCGCCGAAGGTGGCGATTTTGAACAGGGTACCGAAACTGCTCGACATGATGCATCCTCCTGAAAACCGCTGGGGGCACGGCACCGGGTCGCACCCGGGAAAGGGCTATCTTAGTGGAGATTGGCACGCGGGTCACCTGATTTTTCACCCGCCACCCCCCATGACCGGTCGGCAGTCCTCAAAGGCGTGGACAAAATAATGGATTCCCCTATGCTTATAGGAAAGAATCTGATCGCAACCTCTTCCTGCTGGTGATACCTCCCATGACCCTGAACCCGGCCCTGAAATACTGGATCTTCCTCGCCGGCATCGTCGCCGCCATCTTCACCGTGATCCTCGGCAGCTTCACCGTCTCCTGGTACAGTCTCGACAACGCCGAGAAAGCCCTGGTCCAGGAACTCGCCGGCAAACTGCTCCCCTTCCCCTTTCTCGGCGCCATCCTCCTCGTCGTCATCATCGGCACCCTGATCAGCCTCCTCTTCAGCTACTACATTATTCCGATCCTGCAACTCGCCGAGCAGGCCCGGCTGATCACCACCGTCAACCTCAGCTACCGCATTCCGCCGGAAGGCGCCCGCGAAATCCGTTACTTGAGTTCGGTCCTCAACGATTCGGCCGACGCCTTCCAGCGCCTGCAGCAGGAAGTCGACGGGCGGATTGCGGCTGCCCAGGCCGCGCTGCAGGAGGAACATAACCGCCTCGCCGCCCTGATGTCCGAGCTGCCGAGCGGGGTGCTGGTCTGCAACAGCGCCGGCCAGATTCTCCTCTACAACCAGCAGGCGCAGAACCTGCTGCAGCGCAAATCGGGGATGGGAAACCTCGCCGGCGCCTGGATCGGCCTCGGTCGCTCCATTTTCGGTGCTCTCGAGCGCGGACCGATTGCCGCCGGCCTCGAAGCCCATCAGCTCGCAGCGCGGGAAGGCCACCAGCTGCCGGCCACGACCTTTCCGACCACCCTCCCCGACGGCACCGCGCTGCGCGTCAAACTGGCGCCGGTCTTCCATCCCGGCGCAGCACGAACCAAACTCGACAGCTTTGTCCTCACCCTGGAAGAGCTGGACCGCAACAGAGCGGCCGATGACCTCGCAGCGCCGCCGCCGGTCCTGCCTGCCAGCAGCCCGGCACCGGCGCTGCAAGCCAATGTCGAAGCCCGCCCGGTCTTCTATGAATTCGACCTCTTTCGTCAGCCGCCCGGAGAGGAAGTCGGGCAGCAGTCGCTGCGGGATGTGACCTATGTTGTCTTCGACACCGAGACGACCGGCCTTGATCCGAGCGCCGGGGACGAAGTGATCCAGCTCGGCGCCATCCGGGTCGTCAAGGGACGGCTCCTCCTCGACGAGACCATCGACCAGCTCATCGATCCCCAGCGCTCGGTGCCGGCCAGCTCGGTAGCGATCCACGGCATCGCCCCGGAACTGCTGATCGGCCAGCCGACCATCGAGGAGATCCTGCCCCTCTTCAAGACCTTTGCCGAGGGGGCGGTCCTGGTCGCCCACAACGCCGCCTTTGACATGCGCTTCCTCAACCTCCATCAGACCCGCACCGGCATCGTCTTTAGGCAGCCGGTCCTCGACACCCTGCTCCTCTCCTCCATTGTCCACCCGACCCTGGGGAGCCACTCCCTCGACGCCATTGCCGAGCGCTTCGACATTCCCATCGTCGGCCGCCACACTGCGCTGGGCGATGCCATCGTCACCGCCGAGGTCCTGCTCAAGCTGATCCCCCTCCTCGAAGCGATCGGCATCCGCACCCTTGGAGAGGCCCTCGCCGCCGAGGCCCGCTCCCCCTATGCCCGCATCCAGACCTGAGAGGGGAGGCCCCGGAATCGAGTTGACAAGGCGGGGGCTTTACGATAAAAACAGGAGCCTCACGCCCCACCAAAAATCTGATTGCCGCCCTAGCTCAGCTGGTAGAGCAACTGATTCGTAATCAGTAGGTCGTCGGTTCAAATCCGATGGGCGGCTCCAGTAACCAAAGAAGGGCTGCACAAAAAGGTGCAGCCCTTCTTTGGTTTTGACGAATTCGGCCCAAGCAGAAAGGCCCCGCGTTGCCGCGGGGCCTTTGCTTGTTACAGGGTGCCGGTCAGGATTACTGGCTGACCTTCTGCAGCACCATGTCCTCTTCCTCGACACCGATAGCGCTCGGCTCTTCGGCGGTAACCGCGACCTTCTTGGTGCGCAGCGAGAGGGACATCATCGCGCCGACCAGGAGCAGGACGCCGGCGACGGCGAAGGTGGTGTTGACGCTGCCGGTCTTGACCTTGAGCATCTCGGCGATCCGAACCAGCAGCAGGCCGCCCATCCCCCAGGCGGAGAAGAGGATGCCGTAGTTCATGCCGAAGTTCTTCATCCCCCAGTAGTCCTTGGCGAAGGAGGGGAAGAGGGCGAGATTGGTGCCGTAGTTGAAGACCATGAAGGTCACCAGCAGACCGACGAGCAGCGGGTTCCCCTTGCCGGCCAGCCCGGGGATGGCGAGGAACATCAGGATTGCCTGGAAAACCAGCATGAAGGTCAGGGTGTTGGCGCGGCCGACCTTGTCGGAGACGACCCCGGCGACGAGGCGCCCGGCGGCGTTGCCGACCGCCATGATGGCGACGACCAGGAAGGCCATCTCGCCCATGCTCGCCTTGGCGAGGCCCTTGGCGCTACCGATGACCATCAGGCCGGCGCCGGCGCCGATGAAGTAGCAGAGCCAGAGGGTGTAGAACTTGACGTCGGCAAAGAGTTTCGACGGCGGGACGTCGACAACTTTTTTGGCCGGGGCCTTGTTGGTGGAGGTGGTGGCGGCGTCAACCGAGAAACCGGCCGGCGGGTTGGAGATCAGCAGCGCCAGGCTGCAGACGATGACGGTGAAGGCGATGCCGAAGACGAGCATCGCTTTCTGCATGCCGTAGGCGGTGAGCAGGTAAGTGGCGAGGGGGGCGATGTAGACCGAGGCAAGACCGAAACCGGAGACGACGATCCCGGCGATGAGGCCGGTCTTGGCCGGAGAGAACCACTTGAGCGCAGGCGGGGTCGCCGCCGAGTAGCCGAACCCCATGCCGCCACCGGCGAGGACGCCGAAACCGGCGACCCAGGCCCAGTAGCTGGTGGTCTGGGAAATCCAGACAAAGCCGGTGCCGACCAGCAGACCGCCGATGATGCAGGTGATCTTGGGACCGAACTTGTCCTGCACCTTGCCGGCGAGGATCATCGCCGCGGCGAAGATCAGGCAGCAGACCGCATAGGGGTCGTTGATCGAAGCCGGATCCCAGTTGAAGGCGCCGGGGCCGCCTGCCTTGATCGAATCGCTGATCGCCGACTTGAAGATGCTCCAGGCATAGAGAATGCCGAGGGCGAGATTGATCCCGGTACCTGCCAGGGTGACGGTCCAGCCACGGTTCTTGATCGGTTCTGCGCTCATTGTTGCCTCCTTGGGTTGCTGAAAGTTCTCGTGATAATGGGCAGTGACATAGCGAAGCCGGTAGGGAAGCGGCCATTTCTTGCGGAAGGTGATGGCGACCGGACGATCAGCGCGGTGCGGAGCGGCTGGCGGGTGGCCCTGGGAGGCGGCAATCGGCAGCTCCCGCGGCGCCTCCTCTTTCCCCCCTTCCGCAGCGACCTGCGGAAAGCGGCTGGCCAGCTCCTGGAACTTGGAACAGTCCCCAAACCGGCACTGGCAGAAGGCGACGATCATCTTGACGTCGTGCGGCGAGATGTACCCGCAGCCGACATCACAGTAATCCTCGTTCTTGCGAAAAAATGGGCAGATCATGCTGGTAGCCCCCGCGGCGCCCCCGGACCATTCCGGGTTGGCAAATCCTCTGCCGGGACTAAGAGCAACCGCCATACCAACGTTTTGAATTTTTTTTAAATGATTTTTTTATCGTTTAAAAACGGATACTTGAGAGATTTTCCCAGGGCAGGTTCGCAGTCCCCGGCAAGGGGCGGTTTTTGCATTCGTGCAAATCGAAACGGGGAGGACAGAACGGTTTTTCGGGGGGGGGCGAAGTAGGCGAAAAGCCCGCGAAGGTGCCGGGAGTGGGACTTTACGCTGGCATCACGGCTGCGGATGCGGCTGCTTCGCAATGCTGCGATGAGGGGTTGGCGGCTTTTTGCAGAAATGCAAAAAAATCGGGCCGCCCGAACGGCGGCCCGAAAATCTACGGTAGCGAACTGTTAGCGGGTCAGGCGCGGGAGACGAAGCGGCACTCGCGGGTATCGACCTTGATCGTCTCCCCCGACTCGAGGTAGCCGGGGACCTGCAGGCGCAGGCCGGTCTCGAGCACCGCCTCCTTGGTCTGGGCGGTGGCGGTGGCGTTCTTGATCGCCGGGGCGGTTTCAGTAACGGTCAGCTCGACGGTCATCGGCGGATCGACGCTGACCACCTGCCCCTGGAAGACGCCGAGCTGGACGTCGGCTCCCTCAAGGAGAAAGCCCTGGATCGGTTCGAAGAGCTCGGGGCCGAGCTCGTACTGTTCGTAGTTCTCCAGATCCATGAAAACCCCGCCGTCGCCGGACGGATAGAGGTACTGCCCCTTGCGGCGCTCGAAATCGGCCTCGTCGGCCTTGTCGCCGGCCTTGAAGGTCTTCTCCAGCACCTGCGCGGTGAGCAGGTTGCGGTATTTGACCTTGACCAGGGTATTGCCGCCGCGGGCGGAGGGGGACTGGGTGGTATGATCGAGGATCAGGCAGGGAGCGCCATCGAGCTTGATGACGAGGCCCCGTTTGAAATCGGCGGTGGTGATCATGAACGGCTCCTTGGGGATCGGGCTGATGCTGCAACCGCGCGACTCTAGCACAGAAAGTGGTCGCGAGACAATCGCCCTGCAGTGAATTTTTCGGTGACAAGAGTCCCGCCCCTATGGTTAAATGCCACGTTTCGCTTTTCCAGACTTCCGGCGCCGCGGCGCACGCTCAAGGAGAATCGTCCATGTACACCTGTTCCGATCTGAAAAAGGGCCTCAAGCTGATGGTCGAAGGCGAACCTCACGTCATCGTCCAGTACGACTTCACCAAGCCCGGCAAGGGCCAGGCCCTCTACAAGTGCAAGCTGCGCAACATGATCACCGGCAGCCTCTTCGACCGCACCTACCGCTCCGGCGAGACCTTCGAGCCGGCGGCGCTGGAGGACCGCGACATGCAGTTCCTCTACCAGGACGAGTCGGGCTACGTCTTCATGGACACCAAGAACTACGAGCAGGTGACCCTGAGCGAAGAGACCCTCGGCGACGACCGGCTGCTGATCAAGGAGAACATGGAGGTCGACATCCTCATGTTCAACGGCGCCGGCATCGGCATCACCCTCCCCAACTTCGTCAACCTGCGCGTCACCCAGGCCGACCCCTGGGTCAAGGGGGATACCGCCGCCGGCAACAACAAGCCGGCCACCGTGGAAACCGGCTACACCCTGGCGGTACCCTCCTTCGTCGAAGAGGGGGACCTGATCCAGATCGACACCCGCAACGGCCAGTACGTCACCCGCGTCAAGGAATAGGATGGAGCCGAACTGGGGCCTGGCCCGCAAGCGGCAGCACCTCGAACAGCGGGCCCGGATCGTTCAAGCGATCCGGGCCTTCTTTGTCGCCGCCGGTTTTCTCGAGGTCGAGACCCCGCACCTCCTCCCCGGCAACGCCCCGGAGCTGCACATCGATCCGGTCGCCGCCGGCGACGGCTTTTTGCACACCTCGCCCGAACTCTGCATGAAGCGGCTGCTGGCGGCCGGCTACCGGCAGATTTTCCAGCTCTGCCGCTGCTGGCGCCGGGGGGAACGGGGCGCCCGCCACCTCCCCGAATACACCATGCTCGAATGGTACCGCAGCGGCTGCGACTACCACACCCTGATGGGCGACTGCGAAGAACTCCTCGCCTTCCTGGTGCCGAGCGGATCCTTGCGCTGGCAGGGGGAAGAGATCGACCTGGTGGCGCCCTTTGAGCGGCTGACGGTGCGGGAGGCCTTCGCCCGCCACGCCGCCGGCTCCCTCGACCGGGCCCTGGCCGAGGGCCGCTTCGACGAAGTGATGGCGCTGGAGATCGAACCGCACCTCGGTCGCAGGCGACCGACCTTCCTCTATGAATACCCCGCCGCCTGCGCCGCCCTGGCACGAAAAAAGTCCGGCGCCCCGCAACTCGCCGAACGCTTCGAGCTCTACATCGCCGGTCTCGAGCTCGCCAACGCCTTCTCCGAGCTGACCGACCCGGACGAGCAGCGCCAGCGCTTTGTGCGCGAGGAGGATGCGCGGCGCCGGATGGGCAAGGCTCCGGTTCCCCTGCCGGAGAAATTCCTTGCCGAACTCGGCGCCCTCGACAGCGCCGCCGGCATCGCCCTGGGGGTCGACCGGCTGGTGATGCTGCTGACCGACGCGGCCACCATCGACGCGGTGGTTGCCTTCACCCCGGAGGATCTCTAGGCGGCGGTCGGTTAGCGGTTGTCTTCTTCCCCCCGCCTGGTGTAAAAAAACGGGGAAAGGTTTCCCTTCCCCCGAGCGATTGACGGTCCCTTTTTTATGCAGCTTCCCCCTGAAGCGAACCTGCTGAACGCCTGTCGCCTCCTCTTCGGCGACGAGGTCGACCTGTGCGGCGAATTCCTCGCCTACCTCCAGCCCGACGGCGCCCGCTCGGCCTACCGGGCCCGGGCCAAGGAACAGCATCCGGACCGGTTCGCCGGCCAGCCGGCGGCGATCCGCCGCCGCCAGACCGAACGTTTCCAGGAACTGACCCGCGCCTACCAGCTGCTGCGCAGCTATTTCCTGCAGCGGGAGAGCAGCAGTGGCGCTCCCGGCCACCGTCACGGCGGCAGCTACCGTCCACCGGCCCCTCCCAACCCGGTGCGGAGCAGTTGCTACCCCCACCCCCGGGTACCGGACACCCATCTCGAATTCGGACTCTTTCTCTTCCACCGCGGCAAGATCACCTACCAGGAGCTGATTGCCGCCCTCCTCTGGCAGCGCCGTCAACGCCCCGACATCGGCAGCATTGCCCGGCGCTGGGGGTGGCTCGACGCGGCCCGCATCGAGCGCGTCCTCCAGGACCGCAGCCCCGGCCGTCGCTTCGGCAACCGCGCCATCCAGCTCGGCTATCTCAACCCGACCCAGGTCCAGGTGCTGCTTCGTTACCAGCAGACCCTGCAGCAGCGTCTCGGCCAGTATTTTGTCGAACGGGGCCTGCTCGAAACGGAAGAGGTGGAGCAGTTGGCCGCGGAGCTCAAGGAGCACAACCTGCGCGTCGCCGGCCGGGCGCGCCAGCAGCGCTGGCGCGCCTCCGCCACCCGCTGAGAGCTGCCAACCGGACATCCCTCATCCCTCATCCCTCATCCCTCATCCCTCATCCCTCATCCCTCATCCCTCATCACTCATCACTCATCACTCATCACTCATCACTCATCACTCATCGCTCATCGCTCATCGCTCATCACTCATCACTCATCACTCATCACTCATCACTCATCACTCATCACTCATCACTCATCGCTCATCGCTCTTTTCACCCCCGTCCCGCCAGGTAGCTGCGAATCTCCTCCAGAAACTCCCCGCCGAATTTCTGCAACTTGAGCTTGCCGACGCCGGTGACGCCGAGGAGCGCCTGCGGACTCTCTGGCAGGTAGGCCGCCATTTCGACCAGGGTCACATCGCTGAAGATGACGTAGGGCGGCACCCCGGCATCGTCGGCCAGACGCTTGCGCAGCGCCCGCAGATTGTCGAAGAGGGCCTCGTCGTAAGTAAGGTCCGAAGCGACCTTGCGGGCCGGTTTTTTCTGCGCAGCCACCTTCAGGCGCGGCTTGGCCAGGGTCAGGCGCGCCTCGCCGCGCAGCAGCGGCCGCGCCGCCTCGGTCAGTTTCAGCACTGAGTAGTTGGCGACGTCCTGGCGCAGGTAGCCTAGATGGATCAGCTGGAGGATCAGCCCGCTCCAGGCTTCGGCCGGCTGATCGGCGCCGAGGCCGTAGGTGGAGAGCCGGTCGTGCCCGAGCTCCTGGATCCGCTGGGAGGCGGCGCCGCGCAGCACCTCGACGACGTGACCGACGCCGAAGCGCTGGCCGACCCGGTAGACGCAGGAGAGGGCCTTCTGGGCATCGATGGTGGCGTCGTAGCTCTCCGGAGGAGAGTCGCAGACATCGCAGTTGCCGCAGTCCTCGGCGAGGTGCTCGCCAAAATAGCCGAGCAGCACCCGACGCCGGCAGTTCTGCGCTTCGGCAAAACCGACCATGGCGTTCAACTTGTGGAGCTCGACCCGCTTCTGCTCCGGGTTCCCTCCCCGCTCGATCAGACCGCGGGCGATGGCGACATCGCCGTAGCCAAAGAGGAGCAGCGCCTCGCTCGGCAGCCCGTCGCGGCCGGCACGACCGGTCTCCTGGTAGTAGCTTTCGATATTCTTCGGCAGGTCGTAGTGGACGACAAAACGCACGTTCGGCTTGTCGATCCCCATGCCGAAAGCGACCGTCGCCACGACGATCTGCAAATCGTCGCGCAGAAAGGCCTCCTGCACCCGCCGCCGTTCCGCATCCGGGAGTCCGGCATGGTAGGCGGCCGCCCTGATCCCTGCCGCCGCCAGCTTGCTGGCGACTTCCTCGACCCGCTTGCGGGAGAGGGCGTAGACGATGCCGGCCTCCCCGCGCCGCCCTTTCAGAAAGGCCTGCAGCTGGGCGAAGGGTTTCTGCTTGTCGACAACGTGGTAGCGGATGTTGGGGCGGTCGAAACCGGCGATGAAGATCCGGGCCTGGCGCAGCTGCAGCCGGTCGAGGATATCGCCGCGGGTCTGGGGGTCGGCGGTGGCGGTGAGGGCGAGGAGCGGAATGCCGGGAAAGTCCCGGCGCAAACGGCCGAGCTGGATATACTCGGGGCGGAAGTCGTGCCCCCACTGGGAGACGCAGTGGGCCTCGTCGATGGCGAAGAGGGCGATCGGCACCTCCTGCAGTCGCGCCAGGAACTCTTCGCTCAGCAGTCGCTCGGGGGCGAGATAGAGAAGGTCGAGCTGACCGGCATGGAGCTTGGCGAGGACCTGCTTCGCCTCGGCGCTCTTCAGCGAGGAGTTGTAAAAGGCGGCGCGCACGCCGTTGGCGAGCAGGGCGTCGACCTGGTCCTTCATCAGTGAGATCAGCGGCGAGACGACAATCCCCACCCCCGGCCGACAGAGCGCCGGAATCTGGTAGCAAAGGGACTTGCCGCCGCCGGTCGGCATCAGGACGAAAGCATCCTCACCGGCGATCAGGGTGCGGATGATCTCTTCCTGGTAGGGGCGGAAGGTGCCGTAGCCGAAGATCGACTGCAGCACCTCGGCAGCTTGCGGTTGGTTCATTTCCCCTCCAATGGTTTCAGGCAGTGGCATAGGTCCTATAGGACCCATGGGTCCCATGGGACAGATAACACCCTAATCGACCTCATTGGGATACTCTACCGTCCCGCCGCTGGCAGTCCGCAGCAGCAAAGTCTCCCCCATGGCCTTGATCGTCTCCGGCAGCAGCGGCACCTTCCCCTTGCCGCCGGGGAGGTCGATGACGTAGTGGGGGATCGCCAGCCCGGTCACCTGGCCGCGCAGGGCGCGCATGATCTCCAGACCGGTCTCGACCCGGGTGCGGAAGTGCCCGGTGCCGGCGACCAGGTCCATCTGGTGCAGGTAGTAGGGGCGGACCCGGATCTGCAACAGCCCGCGCAGCAGTTCGAGCATCGTCTGCGCATCGTCGTTGACCCCCTTGAGCAGCACGGTCTGGTTGCCGAGAGGAACGCCGGCAGCGGCGAGCTTCCGGCAGGCCTCGGCAGCCGCCGGGGTCAGTTCCCGCGGATGGTTGAAGTGGGTGTTGAGGTAGAGGGGATGATGGCGGCGCAGCAGGTTGCAGAGATTGTCGGTGACCCGCTCGGGGAGGGTCACCGGCACCCGGCTGCCGATACGGATCATCTCGACATGGGGAATCTTCTGCAGGCGGCCGAGCACTTCGCCGAGCAGACCGTCTGAAAGGAGGAGCGGGTCGCCACCGGAGAGGAGGACATCGCGGATCGCAGGGGTCCGTTCGATGTAGGCGATGCCGTCGAGGAGCGCCCCGAAGGAGAGCAGGGCCGCGGCGCAGCCAACCTTGCGCTTGCGGGTGCAGAAGCGGCAGTAGAGGGCGCAGCTATTCCCGGCCAGCAGCAGCGCCCGGTCGGGATAGCGATGGACCACCGCCGGAACCGGCGCCTGCGCCTCCTCGGCGAGAGGGTCGTCGACCAGCCCCATGGCGTCAAGCTCGCGCAGGTCAGGGACGCATTGGCGCCAGAGGGGATCATCCGGCCCCTGCAGCAGCGCCAGGTAATGGGGGGTGATGCGCAGCGGGTAGCGCGCCGCCACCCGCGCCAGGGGCGCCGGGTCGAGACCGAAGCGGGTGGCGAGAAGAGCGGGGTCGGTGAGGCTCTGCTGCAGTTGTTGCTGCCAAAGTTCCATGAAAGGCCTTAAGTGCTTTTTATAGGTCCTATACGACCCATAGGTCCCATGGGACCCATGCCGGCACCAAGGTGCCGGAAAGGCCCGACTCTACCACAAGCGGCCGTTCAGTGTCGACCCGCCCCGATGAAGAAGGGGGCATGGTTGGAGGTGAACCAGGGGGGGGTGCGGGCGGCGATGGCGCGGATCGCCGGTGCGGCAAGGAGGCGCTTGGCGAGGAAGCGGCGGGCGGCGGCCCGGCCCCAGCCGCCATCGCTGAGCGGCCGGTAGAGACCGAGCGGTTCCTCCTGCCACTCGGCGCCGGGAAACTCACCGCCGAAGTCGGCAGCCCGCGGCAGGTTCATGATCGCCAGGTTGAGAAAGTCGATACAGTCCGCGTGTTCTTCGAGAAAGACGAGGGTCGATTCGGCCTCGGCCGCGGTCTCCTCGGGAGTCCCGAGCAGGATGTAGACGTAGGTGGCGATGCCGGCGGCGTGCAGATGGTGCAGGATGCGGGATGCAACAGCGAGATCGGTCCCCTTGTGCAGGCGCTCGAGAACCGGCTGGGCACCACTTTCGAGCCCGAGCTGCAGCATGCGGCACCCCGCTCGCGCGAGACCGGCAACCAGGTCCGGGTCATCGAGCACGCCCTCGAAACGGGCGAAGCCATGCCAGGAGAGGCCGGCCAGCGGCTCCGCCGCTGCGGCGAGGGCACGCAGCGTCGCTGGCGGCAGGGCGTTGTCGGTAAAGTGGAAACGCCGCACCCGATAGGCCGCCGCCAGTTGCACCAGCAGCTTCGGCACCTCCCCGGGGGGGAAGGCCCGATAAGGCTGGGTCGGGGTGGTCGCCTCGGGGCAGAAGCGGCAGCGCGCCCAGTAACAGCCGCGGCTGGCGGTCAGCTGAAGCACCGGTTCCGGCGCCAGGTAGGCGGCCGGGTCGGCAAAGGAATAGTCGGGGACAAAATGATTGACCGGCGCCGGGGTGGGGAGCGGGGCACCGGCGGGATTGCCAGCCAGGGCGACCAGGCTCGCTTCGCCGGGACCGGTTACGAGATGATCGAAGGGGAAAAGCCCCTGTCCCCGCTGGCGCAGCGGCTGCGCCCAACTCGAGATCAGGCCGCCGCCGGCGACCAGCTGCACCTGCGGCAGCGCCCGCCGCAGCAGGCCGGCAAGCTCGAAGGCGGGGAGCGCCTGGTGGCGGTAGTTGATGGTGACGGCGATGATCCGCGGCTGCAGGGCAAGCACCCGCGGCAGGAGCTCCTGTTCGAAGTAGGCGCGGAACAGGGTAGATTCGGCCCCCGCTGCCAGCCGCTCCAGGTCGGCGGGCCGAAAGGGGGAGAGGCGCTGGTGGACATAATCGCCGAGGCTGAGCCGTTCCTCGGCCCCGCCGGCAGCGCCGAGGGCGCGATTGAGGTCCTCGACGGCGCTGCGATAGCGGGCCAAAGAGTCGCCCGCCCGGGGGGAGCGGAGCAGGGCCAGAGCGCGGGGGAGATGGGCGATAGCGCGACGCAGGGCGGTCGCGGGCGCCGCGCCGGCAGCAAGAGCGAGCCGCTCCGGGGTCAGCAGCCAGAGGCAGGCATCGAGGTTGGCGTCGATCGCCGCTGCAGTGATGCCCGCGCTACGCAGGTGACCGAGCAGGATCGCCGTCGCCAGGGGCGGCTCGGCCGGTTTGGCGGCAGGCGGATGGAGCAGAAGGATGTCCATAGGTGTCGGAAAATCCGCAGCAGACAGCAGGCAACCTTCAGCGCCCGGGCGCGGGCCGCAGGTGATAGCTGAAGTGGGCCAGGGCGAGAATGCCGAGATCGCGCAGCAGCGCCAGCCACAGCGGCGTGGCGGCACCGCCGCCGAAGCAGCCGCAGTCGATCTCCAGGCCGCGCAGCATCGCGGAAAGGATGGCGCCGATGAAGACCAGTGTCAGCAGGGCGAGGAGCAGGGCGGCGCCGCGCACATTGCGCCCGAGCAGGAGGAGGGCGCCGGCGAGGACTTCGACATAGGGGAGGGTCGCCGCAACCAGGTAGTTGAAGGCGTAGGGGAGGAGCTGGTAGGCGGCCAGGTCGCGGGCGAAGGCGGTGACATCCTGCCCCTTGACGAGCCCGGCATAGAGAAAGAGGCCACCGAGGAGGAGGCGGCAACCGTGATAAGCGAGGCGGCGGAGATTCATGGCGCCCCTCCCGTCGTCACCGGCAGCCCCGCGTCCTGCCAGGCGGGGAAACCGCCCTCGAAGACCAGCACGTTGCGGTACCCTGCCTCCAGCAGCCGCACGGCCAGATCGTAGGAGTCGGGGCAGCCGTAGCCGCTGCAATAGACCACCAGCCGCGTCGTCACCGGAACGGCAACCTGGAAAGCCGGCAGCGCCTGGTCGATATCGGCAAGGGGAAGCGAGCGCGCTCCGGAAATATGGCCGGCGGCGAAGAGCTCGGGGATGCGGGCATCGATCGCCAGCGCCCCGTCGCGCAGCGCCTCCTGCACCCCGGCGAGGTCGACGGGGGCCGGGTAGCGGACCACCGCCTCGACCGCGGTCGGCGCCGCCTGCAGGCGACCGGCAAAGGCATCGAGGATCAGCCGATAATTGACCGAGAGACCGATCAGGACGCCGACGGCGAAAATCACCAGGCTCTCGAGCAGGTCACGATTCAGTCGTTCATACATGAGGACGTCACTCGTCGGGCGATTCGATCAGGTCCGGACCCATGTTGCGCAGCGTGTCGCGTAACCGCCGCCCCTCCCGCTCCAGTGCCTCGATACGCCGGTAGCACCCCAGCAGTTCGCCACTCAACTCTTCGAGTTGCAGGGAGATATGGGAAAAGCGGATTTCCAGTTCGGTCAAACGTCTGTCCTTATCAGTCACGGCCGGCTCCTTTGGCAACGGGGCAACACTAGCAGAAGCCGGCGGCGGACGCAATCGCTGCCGCGCCCCGGATTGGGACCGGCCACAAAAAAAGCCCGCACCAGGCGGGCCTTTCGCTAACAGGGGAGCAGTGCGATCAGCTGACGCTGACCTCCTTGACCGCCTCCCAGACCCCATGCAGGTTGCAGCGGGCGAAGGCGCGCAGGGTTACCTTGGGGAGCCCGTGGGGGATGACGACTTCGGCCTTGAGGATCGGCCGGGTGGTCACCGCGGTGAGGCTGAGGCGCGCCAGGAAGACATAGTTGGCATAGAGGTCGATCCACTCGATGAAGTGCCCCGGCTCGTTGGGATGGGCGAGGAGCTTGCCGATCTCGACGGTGACGGTGGCCGCCTCACCGGCCTTGAGCTGCTCCGGTGCGGTGATGACGGGGGTATGCTTTTTTTCCAGGTCGGTCAGGCTGGCGGGATCCTTGGGGTGGTTGACCTGGCAGAAGAAACTCGATTCAAGACTCATTGGCTGGGTATCCTTTCTGGAAAGCGATTGTTATTTCGGCTGCGGACAATCGGGTAGCATGTTAACCACCTTCCCCAGGGGATGCAAGCTATTCATGACCTTTTTTGTCTTTTTCCCGGACGAGCTGTTTGCATTATTGGCCGAAACGGGTATCATGACTCATTATTTGCCGATGCGGGTAAGGGTCCTCCCGGCCTGCGCCGCTCTTCCTGCCAACAGCGATCGCAACCAATGGTTCCGGCATGACCCGACGCTTATCCCTCCTGCTTCTGTGCGGGCTGCTGGCATTCTCCGGCGGCGCCGGTGCTGTCCCCTTTTCGCTGCCGACCGACCAGGTGCCGCCGCGCGAAGTCGGCGTCAGCGAACACCTCGGCAGCAAAATCCCGCTCGATTTGACCTTCAGCGACGAAAACGGCGCCCCAGTCCGGCTCGGCGATCTGGTGACACTGCCGACGGTCATCGTGCCGATCTACTACCGCTGCCCCAACGTCTGCAACTTCCTGCAGGGGGCCCTGGCGCGAGCCCTCCCCCAGGTGCGGCGCACCCCCGGCAAGGACTTCCAGGTCATCTCGATCAGTTTCGACGAGACCGAGGGCCTGGCCGACGCCCGCCAGTCCCGGGCGATCTATTACCAGGCGATGCAGCAGAAGTTCCCAACCGGCGCCTGGCGGTTTCTTACCGGCGAGCTGCCGGCGATCCGCAAGCTCACCGACGCGGCCGGCTACCATTTTCGCCGCGAGGGGAATGATTTCCAGCATCCGGTGGCGATCTTCGTCGTCAGCAGCGACGGCACCATCAGCCGCTACCTCTACGGCACCAGCATTCTGCCGATGGACCTGACCCTGGCGCTGGTCGAAGCGGCGGAGGGACGGGTCAGCCCGGCGATCCGCAAGGTCGTCCAGTTCTGCTTCAGCTATGACCCGCAAAACAGCAAGTACGTCTTCAACATCTTCCGCGTCTCGGCCACGGTCATCCTGCTGACGGCAGGCATGCTCTTCGCCTTCCTGGCCTGGACCGGGCGCAAACCACGGGAGCCGGAATCGAAGCCATGAGCACACCATCTGTCACTGCCAGCGACCGCGGCTTTCTCGGCGACGGGAAATACCCCGGCATCTTCGGCTGGATTCTGTCCACCGATCACAAGCGCATCGGCCTGCTCTACCTCTACTCGACCATGACCATGTTCATCATTGGGGTGATTCTCGGCCTCCTGGTGCGCCTGGAGCTGATCGCGCCGGGGAAGACGATCGTCTCCGCCGACACCTACAATGCCCTCTTCACCCTGCACGGGGTGATCATGATCTTCCTCTTCATCATCCCCGGCATTCCCGCGGCCTTCGGCAACCTCTTCCTGCCGATCCATCTCGGTGCCCGGGACGTCTCCTTTCCGCGTCTCAACCTCTTCTCCTGGTGGCTCTACCTGACCGGCGCGATCCTCGCCGTCACTTCGCTCTTCACCGGCGGCGGCCCGCCCGACACCGGCTGGACCTTCTATGTCCCCTTTTCGGTGCAGACCACCACCAACGTCACCCTGGCGGTGGTGGCGGTCTTCATCCTCGGCTTCTCGTCGATCCTCACCGGCCTCAACTTCATCGTCACCACCCACCGCCTGCGCGCCCCGGGGATCGGCTGGGGACGGCTGACCCTCTTCGTCTGGACCCTCTACGCCACCGCCTGGGTGCAGGTGCTGGCGACACCGATCCTCGGCATCACCGTCGCCCTGATCTTCCTGGAGCGGGTACTCGACGTCGGCCTCTTCGACCCGGCCCGCGGCGGCGACCCGATCATGTACCAGCATCTCTTCTGGATCTATTCCCATCCGGCGGTCTACATCATGATCCTGCCGGGGATGGGGGTAATCTCCGAGATCATTCCGGTCTTTGCCCGCAAGCATATCTTCGGCTACTGGGCGATGGCCCTCTCGGGCCTGGCGATCGCCTTTGCCGGCTCCCTGGTCTGGGCCCACCACATGTTCGTCAGCGGCATGAGCGACACGGCAATCCTGGTCTTCTCCTTCCTCACCTTCATCGTCGCCATCCCCTCGGCGATCAAGGTCTTCAACTGGGTGGCGACCCTTTACAAGGGGTCGATCTCTCTGGAGCCGCCGCTTCTCTATGCCCTCTCCTTCATCTTCCTCTTCTCCATCGGCGGCCTCACCGGCCTGATCCTCGGCGCCGCAGCCACCGACATCCATGTCACCGACACCGATTTCGTCGTCGGCCATTTCCATTACGTGATGTTCGGCGGCACCGGCATGGCCTTTTTCGGTGCGCTCCACTACTGGCTTCCCAAGGTCTATGGCCGGATGTACGACAAGCGGGTGGCGACCTGGGCCTGGGGGATCATCTTCGTCGGCTTCAACCTCCTCTACTTCTCGATGATGGTCCTCGGCCTGCGCGGCATGCCGCGGCGCTACTATGACTATGTGCCGGAATTCACCAACCTCAACGTCCTGGCGACGGTCGGCTCCTGGATTCTCGCCTTCGGCCTGGTGGTGATGTTTATCAACCTGATCCGTGGCATGATCAGCGGCCCCGACGCCGGCATGAACCCCTGGGGGGGCAAGACCCTCGAATGGACCATCCCGTCCCCGCCCCCCACGGAAAACTTCGCAGAGATTCCGGTGGTCACCACCGGCCCCTACGACTACAGTGACGAAGTCCTGGCCCCGGAGGCACGGCGATGAGCAGCGAACACCGCGATGACGTCGGCGCCCGCCTCGGCATGTGGCTCTTCCTCTACACCGAGGTCCTCCTCTTCGGCGGCCTCTTTATCCTCTACGCCATCTACCTGCACCAGTTTGAAGAGCCCTTCGCCAACGCCGCCCACCACCTCAACCTGACACTGGGGACCATCAACACGGTGATCCTGCTGACCGGCAGCTACTTCGTTGCGATGGCGGTGAGTGCGGTACGGCGCAACCGGACCAGGCTGGCGGTCGGCCTGCTGCTCGGCGGGGTCGGAACCGGTGGCGTATTCCTTTTCAACAAGTACCTGGAGTGGTCCCACGAAATCCACAACGGCATCTACCCCGGCTCCCCCAAACTGCTCGACCTGGAGCGGGGCGAGGCGGTCTTCTACGGTCTCTACTACGTCACCCTCGGCCTGCACGGCCTGCATGTCCTGATCGGCTCGACCCTGCTGGGGATCCTCGCCTGGTGGGTGCACACCGGCAAGGTAAACAGCGAGCGCTTCGTCGCCCTCGAGAACGGCGGCCTCTACTGGCACCTGGTCGACCTGGTCTGGATCTTCATCTTCCCCCTCTACTACCTGCTCCTCTAGGAGGCGTGATGAGCGACAGCAACGGGCATATCGTCCCCTATTCGACCTTCACCCTGATCTGGCTCGCCCTGCTGGCGCTGACCGGGACCACGGTCTACGTTTCGCGGTTGCCCCTCGGCGCGTTGCATATCTGGGCGGCCCTTGGCATTGCGGTGCTCAAGTCGGCCCTGGTAGTGCTGATCTTCATGCACCTGAAGTACGAGAACTGGATCTTCAAGCTCTTCCTGCTGGTGGCGCTGCTCATCCTGGCGATCTTCATCGGCCTCACCTTTTTCGACACGCTCTATCGCTAAAGGACCTGCCGTGAACCCTTCCACCCTGACCACCACCGGCGCCGTCGATCCGGTCTTTTTCTATATCTTCGGCATCTCCGCGGTGATGCTGATCGGCATCACCATCGTCATGCTGGTCTTCATCGTCCGCTACCGGCGCAGTGTTCATCCTCACCCGGAAGCGACACCGACCCACAACTACTGGCTCGAGTCAGTCTGGACGATCCTGCCGACCCTCATCGTGATTTCGATGTTCTGGTACGGCTGGGAAGGGTACACCACCCTCAGCAACGTCCCGAAGGATGCCTTCAAGGTTGAGGTGATCGGCCGTAAATGGGCCTGGGAATTCCGCTACCCCAACGGGCGCAGCAGCGAAAAGCTGGTGGTCCCGGTCGGCCGGGCGATCGCCCTCGACATGACCTCGGAAGACGTCCTGCACAGCTTTTACCTGCCGGCCTTTCGCGTCAAGCGCGACACCGTTCCCGGCATGACCACCCACCTCTGGTTCCGCGCTCCGGTCGCCGGCAGCTACGATGCCTTTTGCGCCGAATACTGCGGCACCGGCCATTCGGCGATGATCACCACCGTCGAGGCGCTCCCCGAGCACCAGTTCGAGGAATGGTACGCCAGCGAGAGTCCTCGCGAGGAGAACGCCGAGGGGCGCCAGCTCCTCGCCAGCAACGGCTGCACCGGCTGTCACTCCCTCGATGGTAAGGTGATGGTCGGGCCGACCTTCAAGGATCTCTTCGGCCGCCAGGTCACGGTCGTGACCGACGGCAAGGAACGGACCCTGAGCGTTGACGAGGATTACCTGCGGCGCGCCATCCTGGAGCCGAATGCCGACCTGGTCAAGGGCTACCCGGCGGCGATGCCGAGCTACCAGGGGCGACTCAGCGACCATGATCTCGAAACCATCATCAACTATTTCAAAGGGAGTTCCGGCGCTGCGGCCGGCAGTGTCGAGACGGGCAGAAAGCTGGCCGCCAAGCTCGGCTGCGCCGGTTGCCACTCGACCGACGGCAGCCGCCGGGTCGGGCCGACCTTCAAGGGGATCTTCGGTCGGCCGGTCGAGGTCAAGACCGCCGGCGAGGAACGAACCGTCACCGCCGACGCGGCCTACCTGAAGCGATCGATCAAGGATCCCCAGGCGGACCTGGTCGATGACTACCCGCCGGTGATGCCGCCCTTCCCCAACCTCAGCGAGGAAGAGCTGCAGGCCCTGGTCGACTACCTGCGCAGCCTGCAATGAATGCTGACCCCGTCAACCCTCGGTACAAAGCCCTGCCGGCACCGCTCTGGCCGACCCGCCTGGGGCGACTGACCCGGTACCGCCTCTCTCTCGCGGTCGCGGCCTCCACTGGCGCCGGGGCCCTCCTGGCGCCGACGCCGCCGCAGCTGCCGCTCCTCCTGCTTGCCTTTGCCGGCACCGGCCTGCTGGCAGCGGCGGGTTCGGCCCTGAACCAGGTCCAGGAACGGGATCTCGACGCCCGGATGCTGCGGACCTGCCAGCGCCCCCTGCCCGCCGGCCAGATCACCCCCGGCGGCGCCCTCGCCCTGGCTGCGGCGATTGCCCTCTGTGGCCTGGCGCTGCTGGCCACCACCGGACCGCTGCCGTTACTGCTCGGACTGGCCGCCCTCTGCTGCTACAACGGCCTCTATACCCCGCTCAAGCGCCGCACGCCCCTGGCACTGCTGGCCGGCGCCGGCTGCGGTGCCCTGCCACCCCTGATCGGCTGGAGTGCCGCCGGCGGCGCCCTCACCGATTTCCGGATCCTGCTCCTGATCGCCCTCCTCTATCTCTGGCAGCTCCCCCATTTCTGGCGGCTGGCGGAGAAGCACGCCGCCGATTACCGCCGTGCCGGTCTCCCCTTGCTGCAGGACCGGCTCGATCCGCAACTGGCGCGTCTCGCCCGACAGAGCTGGTCTCTGGCCGCGGCCAGCGTCGCCCTGCTGCTCCCCCTGTTCGGCCTGCTGCAGGCGCCCTGGGCCAGGGTTGCCCTGATCTTTATCGCCCTTCTTCTCGCGCTCTCCGCCTGGCTGCGCCGGCCGGCGGGGAGCGCCGGACCGGCCTGGGCCGACCTCGCCATCCTGCTCCTCTTCCTGCTGCTGATCGGCGACCGGTTCGCGACGGCGCCGGCCCTGTTGCAGAACTCCTTGCTCTGTCTCGCGGGCGCCGGCTGAAGCGGCTCGCCACAGACGCATCCCATCTCCCGGCAGCCGAATCCATCCCCCTTTCCCTGCTGTCGCTCCCCCTGCAGCAATTCATCCGGCCCGGCGAGCGTCGGCATCCCGGCCGGAAATGACCGGCGCGACGGGGGGTTGCAATGGCGAAGAGCGATGGTAATCTTTGAAGACTTTTTTCTTAGGACCTATCCAGGAGGAGTTGTCATGTCGCTGCAAGGGACCGAAACCGAGAGGAACATCCTGACCGCCTTCGCCGGCGAGAGCCAGGCCCGTAATCGCTATACCTACTTCTCCGCCAAGGCCAGGAGCGACGGGTACGTGCAGATGGCCGACATTTTCGAAGAGACGGCGAACCAGGAGAGGGAGCACGCCAAGCGCCTCTTCAAGCTGCTTGAAGGGGGCGAAGTGGCGGTCACGGCCAGCTTTCCTGCCGGCGTCATCGGCACCACCGCGGAAAACCTGCAGGAGGCGGCCGCCGGAGAGAACTACGAGCATACCGAGATGTATCCCGAGTTCGCCGCCAAGGCGCGCCAGGAAGGCTTTCCCCAGATCGCCGACATCTTCATGGCGATTGCCGTCGCCGAAAAACAGCACGAGAAACGCTACCTCGACCTGCTCGCCAATATCGAGCAGAACCGGGTCTTCCAGCGCGAGGAGCCGATCACCTGGCGCTGCCGCAACTGCGGTTACCTCCATCATGGCCCGGCGGCCCCCGACAAATGCCCGGCCTGTGACCACGCCCGCGCCCACTTCGAACTGCTCGGTGAAAATTACTGATTGATACGCCCGTCCCAACCAACCCCAGCCAAGGAGGAAACCGATGTCCCTGAAACGCCTCGAACTCTACAAGTGCAACGTCTGTGGCAATATCGTCGAAGTCCTGCATGCCGGCGGCCCGCCGCTGGTCTGCTGCAACGAAAAGATGGCCCTGCAGACGGAGAACACCGTTGACGCCGCCAAGGAGAAACATGTGCCGGTCATCGAAATCGGCAAAGGCCAGGTGACGGTCAAGGTCGGCAGCGTCGCCCATCCGATGGAGGAGAAGCATTACATCCAGTGGGTGGAACTGATCGCCGACGGCAAGGCCTACCTGCAGTTCCTGCAACCGGGCGACAAGCCGGAAGCGGTCTTCCCGGTCAGCGCGACCAAGGTGACCGCCCGCGAATACTGCAACCTCCACGGCCACTGGAAGGCCGAAGCCTGATCCGCCAAAGCGTCCCGGGAGCCGCACTATCGCCTCCCGGGACGCGGCAGCAAACCTTCCCCGCCGCCGGATCACCAGATCTGGCGCAAAATGGCACATCTTGTTTCCTTGTGACCGTAATCACCTCTCCCATATCCAATTAAATACAATATTTTCAGCATGTTAATCTGGCCAAACGACACCCTTGGCGTTGGCACGGGTGATGCTTATGTTAAATTTTACCAATCGTTTCTTCTTGTCCCCTCGCGCCAAGGAGTCCAAGATGAAGTCCCCTTCCTCAATCAGCCTCCTGCTGCTACTGGCCGGGGCCGCTCCGGCCCAGGCTGCCCTGCCCCGTCTCGCCGACAACGCTCTCGATTACGTGCTGATGCCGTTCCTCGGCTATCTGCTCCTGGTTTTGGCCAGCTGGGTGGTTCACCTCCCGGGACGGCTGCGCCGGCAACGGGATTGAGTTCCGACGACGGCCAGCCAACCGACCAACCCGCCCCTTGACCCCCGGGGGACGAATGGGGTAAAGTCCCGGGGTCTCCAGCCTTCCGGGATCGCGTCGTCATGGCCGACAAGAAACAGCTTATTGCCGAACTCTACGCCGGCCTGCAGAGCCTTTCGAGCAGTGCTTTCCCCAAGCGCTGCCGGCGCTGCGGTCGGGAATTCCGGAGCGTCGAGGATTTCCTGCTGCAAACCGAGGGTCTGGAAAATTCGACCGGCCTCAAGGCGACCGCCGACGACCAGGAACAAACCCTGGTCGAACTCTTCCGCAACTGCCCCTGCGGTTCGACCCTCATGGAAATTTTCAGCGACCGCCGCGACATGTCCCCCGCGGGGATCGAACGCCGGGAGAATTTCGGCAGGCTGATGACCATGCTCATCGCCGATGGCATGGCAGCCGCAACAGCGCGCGGCGAACTGCTCAAGGTCCTGCACGGCGGCGACAGCCCGATTCTGCGCGCCCGGGGGATCGATATCCGCACCCACTGAATCTTCCCACGAATCCGCCATGCCCCCTCTCCTCCCCCTCTTCGTCTACGGCACCCTGCGGCAGGGCGGCAGGTATCACCAGCCTTATCTCGCCGGCCGTTTTCTCTCCTGGCAACCGGCCACCCTCTCCGGGCGGCTTTTTTACGAACCCCGGGAAGAGTATCCCTGCCTGCTGCCGGGATCCGGGATGGCACGGGGAGAAATCTACCAGCTTGAGCCGGCGACAGCCGCCAGCACCCTGGCGCGCATCGACCGCCTGGAGGAGTACCTCCCCGACAAGGAAACGGCGAGCCTCTACCTGCGACGGGAAGCCCTGGCATACCGGGAGGATGGTGAGGAAGTCAAGGTGTGGGTCTACTACTGGAATGGCGGCAGGACAGGTCGACCGGTGCCGGGGAATGACTATGCCGGCCTTTTGCAGCGGGGCTGGAGGAAAGGGGGAGAGGAATAGGGATTTGCGGCGTCCCCAAGCGGGCTATCCGTCGCCCCTTGGGGGGGACCCGGAGTCGAAAGCAAACCGCTCCAGCGCCAGGGTGGCTGCATCGTCCAGTGCGATAAAATGCAGGCCCATTCCGATCGGCAACCGCATCGCCTTCAACCATTCGGGGTGATTGACCCAGGCAACCCGGCAGCGGGCCTGAATCTGGGCAGAGCCATCGGGGAGGGTGAATTCTATCCTTATCTCGCTGTCAACCGGGAAGAGCTTGTGCGTTTCGACAAAAGCGCCGCCGGCATTCAGGTTGTGAATCGTCGCCGGCCGCAAGTGCCGGGGATCGCGTCCAACCCGGGCGGGCAGGGTGAGACCCAGGCGGGGAGCCCGGCGTTCGACAATGCCCAGTATCCGGCAAGCCGCGTGCAGCAATTCCTGCGGGTCGACCGGCTTGAAAAGAATCTCGTTACAGCCCGCCTGCCGGCAACGCAGCACATCCTCTTCCCGGTCCCGCCGCGCGACCAGAATGACCGGGGTCCGGCGCAGGATCGGGTCGTTCTTGACGCGGCGGCAGCACTGATCCCCTCCCTCGTTCATCATTTCCAGGTCGAGAATCGCCAGTGCCGGGTCGTGGTCCTCGATGATTTCGAAGGCCTGGCGGCCGTCACTGGCGATCAGCAGCGAAAAGCCCTCCCGACGAAAGAGGGAGTTCTCCATCGGGTGCAGAATTTCCGGAAGATTGGTAAGCAGGATACGTTTGGCGAGCACGGCGGGCCTCCAGGTCAGATTTTACAGAATTGAATCCACCTCTTCAACCCTGGTGTGCAATCAGCACGCCAAGCCTTGCCGGGTGACATTTCGGCCCGGAATTCCCGTCGGCCAGTAAACCCTGGTCCTTTAGCGCCACGACACTGACGCAGCCGGTCGCCGCTGCGACAAAAACGGCCGCCTTCCCGTGGTGCGGAAGGCGGCCGCTAATCTCCTGGCCCGAAGCGGTCAGTTGACCTTTTTCAGTTCCACATCGAAAATAAGGGTCGCGTTGGGGCCGATCATGGGGCCGGCGCCGCGGTCACCGTAGGCAAGGTTGGCCGGGATGAAGAGCCGATACTTTGCCCCTTCCGCCATCAGTTGCAGCGCTTCGGTCCAGCCGGCGATGACATCGCCAACGCCGAAGGTTGCCGGCTGACCGCGGTCGTAGGAGCTGTCGAAGACGGTCCCGTCAATCAGGGTTCCCTTGTAATCGACGGTTACGCTGTTCTCCTTGGTCGGTTTCTTGCCGGTCCCCTTTTCCAGCACCAGGTACTGCAGGCCGCTCGGCAGGGTCACGACCCCCTCCTTCTTGGCGTTGGCCGTGAGGAAGGCCTCACCTTCGGCAAGATTCTTGGCGCCCTGTTCCTTGCGCGTCGCCTCCTGTTTGGCGATCATCTCCTGCTTGAACTTGACCATCGTCTCCTGGACTTCCTGCTGGGACATCTGCGGGTTTTTGCCGTTGAGGACGTCGCGAAACGCCTGAGCCATGATGTCGATATCCACATCCACGCCCTGCCGTTTGAAATCCTGCGCGATACTCATGCCGATGCCGTAACTGGCACGATCCTTATCCGTCTTGAGTTCAAGTTTCTTGTCGGCCGCCTGGCTTGCAACCCCTGTCAGCAACAGAACGCCCAGAGCTCCTGCCGCTAAAGTCAATCCGCGCTTCATTCATATTTCCTTTCGTCACAGGTTGGCAAAGACGAAGCTCCAGTTGGAAGCTTCCGGATGAAGTCTTATGAATACCCCCCGCGGCGCGCCCTGTCAATAGCCGCGAGCCGAACCGCGCCATGCGGCCAGGATGGTGGCAAGGCCGATAGCGGCGACGATGCCGAGCAGGGCAAGGAGCGCCCCCCAGCCGAAGGCCCGGTAGGCCACCCCCGGCAGCCAGGAACCGAGGGCCCCGCCGCCGTAATAGAAGGCAACGTAAAGGCCATTCACCATCGGCCGGTGCTCGCTGCTCAAGCCGTTGACATATCCGGTGGCGGTGGCGTGGACCAGGAACATCGCCCCGCAAAAGAGAAACATGACAGCGAACAGCACTTCCACCCGGCCACTGGCCAACCCGGCGAGGGCGAGGCCGAAAGTGGCAAAACCCGCCGCCATGGCCGGCAGCGGACCGCCGAACCAGCGCGCGGCGCGGACCGCCCCCAGTGAAGTGACAATACCGAGCAGGTAGCCGCTGTAGATCAGGCCGATCCGCAGTTCGTTGGCCAGGGGGCTCAGTTCGGTCAAGCGGAAGGGGATAAAGTTCATCACCGCAGCAAAGACGAGGAAGAGACATGCGACCGCCAGGTAGATACGGAGTAGCTGGCGGTTGCGCAGCACCACTGGCAACAGGTCGGCCCGCGGTCGGGTCAGGCGCTCCTCGGGCATGGCCGGCAACCGGGCGAGGAGAAACCAGGCGAAGAGGAGGCTGGCGGCAAGGGCAAAAAAACTGTAGCGCCAGCCGAACCAGGTCGCAATGGCGCCGGAGCAGGCCCGGCCGAGGAAACCGCCGAGGATGGTGCTGGCAATGTAGACCGACATCGCCCGCGGGAGGAGGGGGCGGGGAGTCGTCGACGCCACGGAGGTCATCAGGGCGGTAAGGAGCGCCGGCACCAGCAGTCCCTCACCGAGGCGCAGCAGGAAGAGGAGCGAAAAGCTGCCGGCAAGGGCGAAGAGCAGCTGGGAAAGAGCGAGCAGCAACAGTGCGCTCCGCAGCAACTTCCGCAGCGGAATCGCTTCGAGGAGATAGCCATAAACGAGGGGCGCCAGGCTCAGCGGCACAAAGACGATGGTCGTCAGGGTCGCCACCAGATCGCGACTGACACCGAACTCGCGGGCGAGAACCGGCAGCAGTGGCTGCGGCGCATAGAGCGCCGACAGGGTGAGGATGGTGGTAAAAAGGAGGATCGGCATGCCGGGTCCGGGTAAGGGCAGACAAGATCCGGGAAGTATAGCATCGGCGTTTCCGGAGACGACCAACTTTCTCCCGCTGCCGCACCCCCCTTGCCAGCAGGGCCCAGCTTGGATAAAGTGGGCGGGGAGATTCTTCTCCCCCTCCCGAAGCGGACCTACCATGAATCGATATCTTTGCATCCACGGCCATTTTTACCAGCCCCCCCGGGAAAATCCCTGGCTCGAAGCGATCGAGCAGCAGGACTCGGCCTACCCTTTTCACGACTGGAACGAGCGCATCGCCTCCGAATGCTACCGGCCCAACGGCGCCGCCCGGATTCTCGACGAGCAGCGGCACATTGCCCGCATTGTCAACAATTACAGCCGCACCAGCTTCAACTTCGGCCCGACCCTCCTCTCCTGGCTGGAGCAGCACGACAGCGGCGGCTACCGCAGCATCCTGGCGGCCGACACCGAGAGCCGCCAGCGCTTTTCCGGACACGGCGCCGCCCTGGCCCAGGCCTACAACCACCTCATCCTCCCTTTGGCCAACGAACGGGACAAGCGGACCCAGGTCGTGTGGGGGATTGCCGACTTCAGGCACCGCTTCGGCCGTGCCCCGGAAGGGATGTGGCTCCCGGAAACCGCCGTCGACATCGCCTCCCTCGAAGCGCTGGCCGAGCAGGGGGTGACCTTTACCATCCTCGCGCCGCACCAGGCCGCGCGCATGCGCCCCCTCGGCAGCGAGCGCTGGCAACCGCTGCCGGCCGCCGGCATCGACACCCGCCGCCCCTACCTCTGCCGGCTGCCTTCGGGACGCAGCATCGCCCTCTTCTTCTATTCCGGGCCGATTGCCAACGAGATCGCCTTTCGCAACCTGCTCGATGATGGCGAACGGCTGGCATCGCGACTGGTTTCCGCCTTCGGGCCTGAGGATGGTCCCCAGCTGATGCACGTCGCCACCGATGGCGAGACCTACGGCCACCACCACCAGTTCGGCGAAATGGCTCTCGCCTATGCCCTCGACCGGATCGAGGTACGGGGCCAGGCGACCCTCACCGTCTACGGTGAATTCCTGGAAAAATTTCCGCCTAACCACGAGGTCGAAATCATCGAGCAGACCTCCTGGAGTTGCGCCCACGGCGTCGAGCGCTGGCGCAGCGACTGCGGCTGCCGGATCGGCGGCGAGGCGGGCTGGACCCAGGGCTGGCGGGCGCCGCTGCGGGACGCCCTCGACTGGTTGCGGGACACTCTCATCCCCCTCTATGTCACCGGCATGACAAAGCTCGGCTGCGACCCCTGGGCAACCCGCGACCGCTACATCGAGGTCATCCTCGACCGCGACGAGGCGGCGGTGGCCGCCTTCCTGCGGCGCCAGGCCGGCCGGGAACTCTCTGCGACCGAGGCGACCCGGGCCTTGCGCCTGCTCGAGATGCAACGGCATGCCCTCCTCATGTACACCAGCTGCGGCTGGTTCTTCGACGAAGTCTCCGGCATCGAAACCGTGCAGCTCCTCGCCTATGCCGGCCGCGCCATTCAACTGGCGAACGAAACCTGCGCTGCCGACCTTGAGGAGGAATTCCTGCAGCGGCTGGCAGCAGCAAAAAGCAACCTGCGCCGCCGCGGTGATGCAGCCCGGATCTATCGCGAAGAGATTGCCACGGCGCGCATCGACCTCCCCCGGGTCGCCGCCCACCATGCCATCGCATCCGGCTTTGCCGCCCCCTGCCCGATCGACAACCCAAACTGTCACGATATCCACTGTTATGCTACCGAACATCTGGAACGCCAGGAGTTCGTCAACGGCCGGCTGCGGCTCGCCGTCGGCCGCAGCCGGGTGCGCTCGACCATCACCTGGAACAGTGACGACTTCTGCTTCGCCGTCCTCGACCTCGGGGGACACAACCTGACCGCCGGCGTCCGCCCCGGCCGTGACCGCCAGGCCAGGGAGCGGATGGCGGCGGACCTGGTCAGCGCCTTCGAACGCAGTGATGTCCCCGGGGTGATCCGCCAGCTCGATCACCACTTCGGCGCCGGGACCTACAACCTCTGGCATCTCTTTCGCGACGAGCAGCGCCGCATCGTGCAGCAGATCATGACCCAGACCCTGCAGGAGGTCGAAGCGACCTTCCGGGAAATCTACCAGGACCATGCCCCGCTGTTGCGCTTTCTGCACGACATCCACATGCCGGTCCCGCGCCAGCTTGCCGCGCCGGTGGAACTGGTGCTGACCTCCCGACTCCATGCCCTGCTGGCCGACCACCAGCTCCATCCGAGCGAACTGCGCACCCTCACCGCGGAGGTGGCGCGCCTCGACATCAACCTCGACGAACCGCTCCTCGGCCTCGCCGCCGGCCGTCAGCTCGAACGCCAGCTGGAGCGGATCGCGCGCAGCCCGCAGAATCTGGCCCTGCTGTTGACCATAATCGAAACCCTGGAGGTCCTCGGCGAGCTGCCGCTGCGCCCCGACCTCTGGCAGGCCCAGAACCTCTACTGGGCAATCCGCCACGAGGTCGTTCCGGAGCAGCAGACGGAAGAGTGGCGGACGGCCTTCCGCCATCTCGGCTACGCCCTGGAGATGGGAGTCGATTAGATCAGACGTGGTTGCGCAACTGCAGTTCAACGGGGTGGGGGTTGAGATAATACTGCTCGGCCAGATAGGGCTGCCGGTACTTGCGCACGAAATGGTTGAGGAGGGTCACCGGGACGATCAACGGCAGCTGCTGATTCCGACCCGGATTTTTCCATTATCGCGACCTCTTTCAGCTCGGGCAGGATTTATTTCCGCCCAATTCTGCTATAGTTTAGCAGACTTCCCCGGCAGGGGAATTTTTCTGCGAAAGGTCCGGCCGATGGCGAAAAAGCTCCTCAAGAAACGCTCGAAAAAGAAGATCGGCGCCCCGCCCGGCACCCTGGTGCATGTCGGCGAGGCGCGCCAGGAACAGATCACCATCAACCGCATCGACTACGATGCCGACCGGTTCAGCGAGGAGCTCCTTCCCTTTGGCGAAGTACAGCGTAGCTGCCAGCTCAAGGCGAGCCCGACCGTCTCCTGGATCAACGTCAACGGCGTCCACGAAATCGGCCACATCGAGACCCTGGGAAACTGCTTCAACCTCCACCCGCTGGTCCTTGAGGATATCCTCAACACCGATCACCGGCCGAAACTGGAGGACTACGACGACTATCTCTTCCTGGTTCTGAAGATGCTCTTTTACGACCATGAGAGCGGCATCCGCACCGAGCAGGTCAGCTTTGTGCTCGGCCCCAATTACGTCCTTTCTTTCCAGGAACAGGTCGGCGACGTCTTTGACGGGGTGCGGGAGCGCCTGCGCGGGGGGAAGGGACGCATTCGCAGGCAGGGAGCCGACTACCTCGCCTATGCCCTGATGGATGCCGTGGTCGACAGCTATTTTTCGATCCTCGAGACGATCGGCGACGAACTCGAGGAGATGGAGCAGGAACTGGTGGTCGACCCGTCCCCACAGACTCTCAACCGCATCCATCATTTCAAGCGCGAGATGATCCTGCTGCGCAAGTCGGTCTGGCCCCTGCGCGAGCTGATCGCGGCACTGCAGCGGGGCGAGTCGGAGCTGATCAGCGAAACCACTGCTATCTACCTGCGCGACATCTACGACCACACCATCCAGGTGGTCGACACGGTGGAGACCTTCCGTGACATCATCGCCGGCATGCTCGACCTCTATCTCTCCAGCATCAGCAACCGCATGAACGAGGTGATGAAGGTATTGACGATCATCGCCACTATCTTCATCCCCCTGACCTTCCTCGCCGGCATCTACGGTATGAACTTCGAGTACATGCCGGAGCTGAAATGGCGCTGGGGCTACTTTGGGCTGTGGGGAGTCATGCTGCTGGTGGCCGCCGGGCTGCTCGCCTTTTTCCGGCGCAAGAAATGGCTTTGACCGGCAGTTCCTTTTTCAGCGCCGGCACCCCGGCACCCCGCGAGCGGATTGATCAATGGACGAAATGAGCGACCAGCCGAGCCAGCCCCCTGCCACCGACACCCCGGCGGCGGACTATCTCTCCCCCTTCTTCCACGCTCTGGAGGAAGCCGCCCGGCAAGCGCTGGGGAAAACCGGGGAGCGGGTCAACGCCCTGCACCAGGCGATCGAGGAAGAATCGGCCCAGGTCATCGGGCAATTGCACGGCGTGCTCGCCACCCTGGAGCGAGCCTTTTCCCTTGAAGGGGAAACCACGCAGACCGATCCCCAGCATATTTCCCGCCTGGCCGAGGTTGTCGACAGCCAGAGCAACCTGGTCTTCCGCAAAATCCGCCCGGCCATGGACCGGCGGCTGAAGACCGTGGCCCCGCGCCGGGGGCCCGCCCTCGCCGCCCTCGAACTGGCGTCCCGGGGCTACGCCGAGTGCGCCCGCTTCCTTCCCGAGGAACCTCAGCCGCCCAGCCCGACCCTGGAAAAACGCCTGGGGCGGATTCCCGGGGCCAGGCTCTTCCTCGACCTGCTCGAGGTTTCGCCGCGCCAGCTCTATATCGAAAGCCTGCCGAACCGGGAAAGTCTCACCGAGCACCCCCTGGTGCGCAACTACGCCGCTGCCCACGAAAAGGCCGTGACCCAACTGGCCGATATCTGGCGCGGACTGCGTTTCCACTTCGACCTCGCCAGTGAAGAGATTTTCGCGCTGACGGAAGCAGAGGCCCCCCGGGAGGAACCGGTGGATACTGCCGCGGTCCTCGCTGACTGTCATACCCTGCTGGTCGAAACCTGTAACGATGCCGAAACCAAGCTGATCGCCGGTCGCAACCGGCTGCTGGAAGCGCTGCTCGCCCTTCCCGGCGCTCTCGAAGAGAGCAACCGGAACTTTATCGACAGGATCCGGGAGGAGTTCCTGGAAACCCGCCGCTGGGGCAACCTGAGACGGCACTACCAGCGCCAGGCCCGCACCCTTGCCGCCGACTGGCAGGGGAAGGCCATGAGCCTTATCGACCAGGGGAAGGAAGAGGTCAGCCGCTCCGCCGCCGGCCTCAGCCAGAACACCAACCTGCTGCGCAACGTCCAGACCCTGCTCGGCAAGGGAGGACGCGTCCAGGAAACCTTCCTCGCTCTCACCGACCTCCCCGGCAAGGAGACCCTGCTGGAGAAATCCGCGAGTCTGCCGCGCCTCTACCAGCGGCTCTTCACCCTCGGTCCGCTGCGCAATCGCGAGTTCCTGGTCGCCCGGGAAGAAGAACTTGAAGACTTCGAAGAGGTCTTCGTCCGCTGGCAGGAGAAGAAAGCCTGCAGTGTCGCGGTGATCGGCCCCGAAGGGAGCGGCAAGACCTCGCTCCTCAACAGCTTCGCCAGCGAATTCGGCGCCCGCGGCGAGCTCCTGGAACTGAACCTCGATTTGCGCCTGCAACAGGACGAGGACCTGCTGCGGATCTTTGCCCGCTGGCTCGATGACGAGGAACCCCTCGCCTCGATCCAGGAGCTGCCGGAGCGAATTTTACAGGAACCGCGCCGCGTGGTGATCGTCGAAGGGGGGCATAACCTCGGCCTGCGCACCGTCGGCGGCTACCGCATGGCGCGGGCCTTTATGCAGCTGGTCATGGCGACCCGCCGGCACTGGCTCTGGATCATCTCCTTTCGCAAATATCCCTGGGTACTGCTCGATCATCAACTCGGGCTCGGACAATTTTTCACCCACCAGATTCGCACCCTCTTCCACGACCAGGAGAATCTGCAGGAGGCTCTGCTGCTGCGCCAGCGAACATCCGGGATCGAATTGACTTTTGTGCCACCCGAGAATCAGGGGTCGGACCAGCGCCCCGCAGCGACCCAGGACCAGTTGCGGCAACGTTTCTTCCGCGACCTGTTCGAGATGACCTCGGGAAATATCGACGCGGCGATTTACCACTGGCTTCTCCATGTCAGCTGGGATGCAGCCAGCAGCAGCGTTCAGGCCAGCCCCCTGAAGCGATTCGAATTCAACTTCCTGCGCGCGCTGGGGAGGGAAAACCTCTTCGCCCTGGCCGAAGTCCTCAACCACGGCGCCCTCGCGGCCGACGAGTATGCGCAGATTTTCCGGCGTTCCGTGGCAGATGCCGCCAACCTGCTCGATTCCCTGGTGCATTTCAATATCCTGCGAATCGAGAAAAGCACGGAAGGCCAGCCGACTTATCAGCTCAATCCGGTCTTTTTCGGTCCGGTGAGCGCCACCCTGGAATCGATGAACATCCTCCACTAACAGGGGTGCAAGATGCAGGACGAAACCCTCAAATCGCTGATCGACAACTTCTCCTTCACCCGGATCCTCGCCGTCCTGATCTTTTTTGCCGCGACCTGGCTAATGGTGCGCATCCTCCGCTTCGCCGCCGAGCTCCTCGCCGGAAAGTTTTCCCGCTATCGCCTCTGGATCTCCAGTGCCTTCCCGGTCCTGCGCCTGCTGATCTGGATCAGCGCCCTCGCCATCATCATCCTGGTGATCATCAACCCACCGGTCAACACCCTGCTCACCATCATCGCCTCGGCCGGTCTCGCCATCGGCCTTGGCGCCCAGGATCTGATCCGCAACGTCATCGCCGGAATTCTGATCCTGATGGACCGTCCCTTCCGGGTCGGCGACATGGTCAAGGTCGGTGAACACTACGGCGAAGTCACCAACATCGGCCTGCGTGCCATTACCCTGCACACCTTCGACGACAGTGCGGTGACGATCCCCAACGCCCTTGTCCTCGGCCAGGCGGTGGCCAATTCCAACAGCGGCGCCCTCGATGAAATGGTGGTCGTCGAATTTCGCCTGCCGGCCACCCTGGACGTGGTTCTGCTGCGGGAACTGGCCCGGGAAGCGGCCGCCTGTTCCCCCTATGTCTATTTGAAAAAACCGATCATTATCACCATCGAGGACGAATTCCAGCGCACCTTCCTGACCCACCTGAAGATCAAGGCTTATGTTCTCGACATCCGCCTGGAACGGCAGCTGGCGAGTGACATCAGCGAACGGTTCAAGCAGGAGTTGATCCGGCACGGGCTGATGACCGAGGCGATGGTCCTTGGCCCCCTGCAGGGGTCGCTTGCCGCGTCCTGAAGGGATCCCCCGCGATGTCCGGAGCTGAAAATTCCCGCCAGGTTCCGCCCAATCGCATCCGGCTGGCGAACAGTGCCCCCCTGAATCCCGTCGGCGACTATGTCCTCTACTGGATGAGCGCCTTTCGCCGCAGCGGCTGGAACTTTGCCCTGCAGCGCGCGGCGCAGATGGCGGAACAACTCGGCAAGGGGTTGCTGGTACTGGAGGCGCTGCGCTGCGACTACCCCTATGCCAGCGACCGTCTGCACCGCTTCGTCCTCGACGGCATGGCGGACAATGCCGCCGCCTTTGCCAACGGCCCCGCCCGTTATTACCCCTATGTGGAACCAAAGCAGGGGGGCGGCAAGGGGCTGCTCGCCGCCCTGGCGCAGCGGGCCTGCCTGGTCGTCGCCGACGACGCCCCCATCCTCTTTCTGCCACGGATGCTGGCAGCGGCCGCGGCCCGGCTGCCGGTGGCGCTGGAGGCGGTCGACAGCAACGGGCTGCTCCCCCTGCGCGCCGCCGACCACGACTATCCGAGCGCCTACGCCTTTCGCCGTTTTCTGCAACGGGAGCTGCCGGCGCACCTCCTCAGCCTGCCGCTGGCCGATCCGCTGCAGGGGCTGAATCTCCCGCCGGTCCACCTCGCCGCGCCCCTTGCCGAACGCTGGCCGCAAGCGGATGCGGCACTGACCGCCCCCGGCGCCAGTCTCACCTATCTCCCCATTGACCACAGCGTCGACGCCACCAGTATCCGCGGCGGAACCTGCGCCGGCAAAGATCAGCTCGACACCTTCCTGCGCCTGCGCCTTCACCGCTACCTGGAACGGAGCGAACCGGCCGAGACCCTTAGCAGCGGGCTCTCTCCCTATCTTCACTTCGGCCATATTGCCAGCCAGCAGATTTTCGCGGCTATCGCCGCCCGGGAAGAGTGGTCGGTGGGAGATCTCGGCCCGGAACGCCGGGGACAGCGCCAGGGGTGGTGGGGAATGAGTCCCCCCGCGGAGGCGTTTCTCGACCAGCTGGTCACCTGGCGCGAACTCGGCTACAACTTCGCGAGCATCCGCAGCGACGGCATCGACTATACCAGCCTGCCGGAGTGGGCCCGCCAGACCCTCGACCACCATGCCGGCGACCCGCGCCCCGTCCGTTACAACCGGGAAGAACTTGGTGCCGCCCTGACTCATGATCCGCTCTGGAATGCCGCCCAGCGCCAGCTGGTGCAGGAAGGGACCATCCACAACTATCTGCGCATGCTCTGGGGGAAGAAGATTCTCGAGTGGTCGGCCTCTCCGCAGCAGGCGATGGCAATCATGTTCCAACTCAACGACCGTTATGCCCTCGATGGCCGCGACCCCAATTCGGCGAGCGGCATTGGCTGGTGCCTCGGCCGCTATGATCGCCCCTGGGGCCCTGAGCGGCCGATCTTCGGCAAGATCCGCTACATGTCATCTGCCAATACCGCACGCAAGTTCCGGCTTGGGACCTACCTGAAGGACTATGGGACCGACTGAATGTTCGGCAGCTGCCGACAGCGGCGAATCACCGGACCAGTACCATCTGGCTATTTTTTGACGCAAGCGGGGCGACCGATTGGTCGCCCCGCTTGCACCCATCAGGAGCCTCCGCGGCTATACCGGCAAACTCATCCCTGCTTCCTGGCAGACCAGGCACGATAGGCACCCCAGATCAGCAACGCAGCCATCGACAACATCGCGAGGAGCAGATGATGGTGCTGCAGCCCCTCCGCCAACCATCGCCACTTCTCTCCAAGCCAGTAGCCGGCAAGCACGAACAGCAACGTCCAGAAAAAGGCGCCGGCAAAGGCGAAAAGGGCGAACTCGGGCCAACGCATGAACGAGGTACCAGCCACGATCGCCGTCAGGTGGCGAACTCCCGGGAGAAAGAACCCGAAGGTCAATAGCCAGCGACCGCGCCGGTCAAACCAGGCGCGTACCCGGTCGAGGAGCTCCGGGTCCAGGTGCAGCAGGAAGCCCCAGCGCCCGACCAGGAGCCGGGCCGGACCCCGCCCCAGCAGATAACTGACGCTGATCCCCGTCGACGCCCCGGCAAAGGCCGCCAGAAGAGTCGGCAGCAGTTGCAACTCCTGGCGTTCGACCAGGTAACCGGCAAACAGCAGCAACCATTCATCGGGGACCGGCAGACCGACAATGCCGAGCAACAGCAGACCGAAGATCGCTCCGTAGCCGTAGTGGTGAATCCAGGGGATGACAAGATCAACGGACGGCATCGCTCTTCTTAAAGCTCCAGGCGGTCAAGGAATTTCAGCAGGCAACGGTTGAATGCCTGCGGCTGCTCCTGGTTGAGCAGGTGCCCGGCACCGTTGAGCAGACACCCCTCGGCCCGTGGCAGTCCCGCGAGTAATACCTGGTAAGGAGCTGGTCCGAGCAACTGGTCGGCGCCGCCGCCGGCGACCAGCGCGGGCAGGTCGAATTCTGCGAGTCGCTCCCTGTAGTCGGGCCGATCGCGCATGGCCAGCAGGGCTGTCGCCAGCCCTTCGGCGCTCGCCTGTTTCATCCAGCGCCGCACCCGCTCCAGCAGTTCCGGATTAGTTTGGACGGTCCCGGGAGCGACCAGGAGTTCGTCAAAACCGCCAATCACCTCCGCGCTCCCTCCGGCGCGGGCGGCCGCCGCCAAAGCGGTGCGACGCTCCTTGCCCGCAAGGTCATCGGCCTCGGCCCGGGTTGCGACAAAGACCGCCGCGGAAAACCGCTCCCGGAACCGGGCCAGCAGGTTGAGCAGGATGTAGCCCCCCATCGACATGCCGGCAACCACGGCCCGTTCCAGCTGCTGTTGATCGAGAAGGGCCATCACGGCATCGGCGTAGGCATCGATGGTGGCCGCTGGCAACGAATGGCTCGAGTTCCGGCCAAAGCCCGGCAGGTCGGGGGCGATTCCGTTCCAGCCATGAGCGGCCAGGAACTCCAGCTGGGGTCGCCACATCTCACCCGCCAGAGGAAATCCATGAATCAATAGGACGTTTCTTTGGTTCTTCGCAATCGTCATCTCCCTTGCCTCCCACGCCTGGAAACGGTTTATGCTGGTTATAGCAGCCCGTTCCCGGTTATAATTGGCTTCTTCCTGCGCCTCTAACCCTACTTCCGGGGTGAACTCCACCCCCAAAAGGATACCCAAGGTGACGCGATTTACCATCAGCCCCTTCCTGCTCCTGCTCTGCGCCTTCCTGCTTCTGCTCTGCGCCTGTGACGCCCCTCCCCAGTCCCCGAATTCGACGGGGCCCGGTCGTGGCAACCAGGCAACGCCGGTTGCTGGGGAGGCGGGCGTCACCTCGCCCGACGGAACGACGGCGACACCCAGGCCCCCGGCTCCTCCCCTTGCGGAAACCTTTGACGGCGAGCCCCAGCTATCAATTTTCCCCCGCGTCGGTGAGGTCCGTCCCGACCCTGCCGACGGCCAGCAGGCCGGCATCTGGGCTGCCTATATTGACCACCTGCTGCGCACCAGTGCGATCGTCCCGGAGGCGGAAGGGAGCAAGGACCGGGCGCTGACATTCAAGGGATTCCAAGGGGTTGAATCCCTCGGATTCTTCGCACCACTTGCGGTTACTCCGGCGACTCGTTACACGATTAGCTTCGACTGTAGAGGAGATCTGGCCGAAGGAGTAAAGGCCGGGATCGGGGTCCTGGAATACCGGGAATTTCTCTGGATCGGTGAACAGTTCACCCGCAGCGAGAACGAGAAATACCTGGTTGGGAGACAGGAAGGCGCCCAGGTGCAGAGCTCCAAGGCGATGCAGCAGTATCAATTCAGTTTTCTGACGGGTCCCGAGACCCGCATGATTCACCTCGTCCTCTACCTGGATGGGGCGAATGGCAAGAACCAGGTATTCTTTGACGATATCGAGGTCGAACCGGCGAGCTGATACCGCAAGACCTCAATTCAACTCGCGATAACGGAGGGGGACTCCATGAACAGCGCGGATGATATTCTCATTCACCATGGTGGCCGCACCACTGTCACCGGCTCCTGCCACGAATTGCGGCTCGCCGACGGCAGCGGCTTGCTGATCGACTGCGGCCTTACCCAGGGAGGTGACGCGACCGCCCCGGAGATTGACTTCCCGGTCATCCAGCTGCGCGCCCTGGTGCTGACCCACGTCCATCTCGACCACTGCGGCCGCCTCCCCTATCTGCTGGCAGCTGGCTTCAAGGGGCCGATCTACTGCAGCGCGCCCTCCGCCCTGCTCCTCCCCGCCGTCCTCGAGGACGCGCTCAAGGTCGGCGTCACCCGCAATGCCCGTCTGATCGCCGCCTTGCAACAGCAGGTCAAGCAGCAGCTCCAACCGCTCCCCTACCGGCATTGGTGGACCATCCCCGGCCCGGCCGGGTTACGCCTTCGCCTCCACCCCGCCGGCCACATCCTCGGCTCGGCCTGGGTCGAATGCGACGCCGAGACGACCAAAGGCAAGCGGCGCATCGTCTGCTCAGGCGACCTCGGCGCCCCCTGGACCCCGCTGCTGCCGGCGCCAGCCTCTCCCTACCGTGCCGACCTGCTGGTACTGGAAAGCACCTACGGCGACCGTCTTCACGAAGGCCGCAGGGAGCGCAAACGCCATCTGCAGCAGATTGTCGAGCAGTCCCTGGCCGATCGCGGCACGATCCTGGTTCCGGCCTTCTCCATCGGCCGCACCCAGGAACTCCTCTACGACCTGGAAGAGATTATTCACCACAACCGGCAGCGCCTCGCCGCCCCCGGCCTCCCCTGGTCCGAACTGGAGATCATCGTCGATTCTCCCCTCGCCAATCGTTTCACCACCCTCTACCGGCAGCTGCGTCCCTACTGGGATGCCGAGGCGCGGCGCAAGCTGCGCCAGGGGCGCCACCCGCTGGACTTCGCACAGCTCACCACCATCGATAGTCACCAGGACCACCTCAATGCCGTCGATATTCTGCGCCGCAGGGACCACCCCTGCATTGTGATTGCCGCCAGCGGCATGTGCAGCGGCGGCCGCATCGTCAACTACCTCAGGGGTCTGATCGGTGATCCGCGTACCGATATCCTCTTCTGCGGCTACCAGGCCGCCGGCACGCCGGGACGGGCCATTCAGCAGTACGGACCGCAGGGGGGCTACGTGACCCTGGACGGAGCACGCTTCGATATCCGCGCCCGGGTCCACACCCTGTCGGGCTACTCGGCCCACGCCGATCAGCAGAACCTGGTGAACTTCATCAAACGGATGCGGGTCAAACCGGCCCGGGTGCGGCTGGTACACGGTGAAGATGACGCACGAAAGGCGCTAACGGTCGAGTTGCAAAAGCTGGGGGTTTCAGCGGACTGAGGGGAAGGGATAAATAGAACTGAAGGGGGGAAGGCGCTAACGGCGCAGCCGGATGATGCAAAGGACAGGGGTGGCACCCAAAGATCCATGCTGCTCCTTGAATATTTGCACGCACCATGATACGTTGAATACAAATATTCACCATGGAGGTTCGGAATGGCCACATCGATACGCATCGCCCCTGAGACGGAAAAACGACTTGACTTTCTCGCCAGTCAGACAGGGCGCACCAAAGCTTTTTACCTGCGGGAACTGATCGAACGCGGACTGGAGGATTTGGAAGATTATTACCTTGCCGCCGATGTTCTGGAGCGGGTACGCAAAGGCGAGGAAGAGATTTATTCTGCTGCCGAGGTAAGAGAATCCCTTGACCTGGACGATTAAATACACCAGCACTGCAAAAGTCCAGTTGCGCAAACTCGACAGACCGGTTGCTGCACGTATTCTCGACTACATGGATCAGCGTGTCGCCATTCTGGATGATCCGCGCACGTTGGGAAAGGCCCTGTCCGGCAATCTGGGAGGACTCTGGCGTTACCGTGTTGGTGACTGCCGGGTCATCTGCGAGATACAAGGCACCAGTGTAAGCATCCTCGTAGTTAAGATCGGCAATCGCCGCGAGGTCTACAGATAAACCTTGTGTATTCAGGGCTTCCTTAAAGCTTCACAACTTATCGAAATTGTTTGTATTTAGGGGACATTCCATTTGTCTGATTACAACAATAGAGCCGCATCTAGCGGCGCAGGTTGTATTTGAGAATGCACCAGAGGGCCCGGAAGCCGTCGCGCCAGCCGATCTTCTTTCCTTCGGCGTAGGTCCGGCCGGCATAACTGACGCCGACCTCAAAAATCCGGCAATTCAACCGGGCGACCTTGGCGGTCAGTTCCGGCTCGACCCCGAAGCGATCTTCCTCGATGACAATCTGGCGCAGGATCTCACGGCGGAAGAGTTTATAGCAGCATTCCATGTCGGTGAGGTTGAGGTTGGTCAGGGCGGTGCTGCACAGAGTCAAGACCCGGGCAAGAATTTCCCGGATGGTGGCCTTTTCATTATATACCGGGATGACGATGGAGAGCTTCAAGGCAGATCCCTTTGCAGGCATTGGAAAGAGTGGCCCTCCCGGCGTCGCGAAAGATCGCCCCGCAAAAGTCCGGGGCACCGGCTAACACATGGCTTCATCAGGATGCCCTGCCCCACGGGGAATTGCGCTCCACAGAGAAAGGCCGGACAATTCAATCCGGCCTTTGCTCTCTTTCCGTTTCCGATGCCAATCAGCAGGGGTGAACGTTGCTGCTCCCCACGACACCAGGTTTCAAGTACTTTTTCATGGTAGCCTCCTTCTCTGATGTTGGTGGTACTCCGTAATATCCACTTCTGGCCAAATAGCCGAATTGACTCATAGCGAACTTGTGATATCACGATGCGACAGGTGGTTCCCGGGTCCAGTTTCTGGCCAAAAGACTCACCAGGAAGGCCGTCCGCAAAATCTCAGGT